>NZ_CP150917.1:3275000-3579375 GCF_039908645.1 Pseudomonas helvetica | reverse complement strand
GTATTGCGCAACAGAAACTCCAGCAGTTTGTATTCGGTCGGCAGCAGGCTCAGCAACTGTCCGCCGCGGCTGGCTTCGCGGCTGATCAGGTTGAGCTCAAGGTCAGCCACGCGCAGCGTCGTTGTGTAGTCCTTGACGGTGTTCTGGCGTCGCAGCAGAACTTCGACGCGGGCGGCCATTTCGTCGGTGGCAAAGGGTTTGGTCAGGTAATCGTCACCGCCGGCGCGCAGACCGCGAACACGTTCATCGACGTCGGACAGGGCGCTGATCATCAGAATCGGCGTCGACACGCCCATGGTTCGCAAGGTGGTGACAATCGCCAGGCCGTCGAGCTCCGGCAGCATGCGGTCAAGGGTGATCAGGTCGTAGTCACCGCTGACCGCCCGCGCCAGGCCTTCTCGACCATTGGCGACCCAGTCCACCTGCAGGCCGTGGCTGCTCAGTTCGGCAACGATCTCCCGTGCAGTGACGGCGTCGTCTTCAATGGTCAGGATTCGGGTCATGGGGCTTGCCTGAGAATAAGTGAAATGCACGAGTGGCAGTGTGCCAAGAAATGCCGGCGAAGGTTCTAAAAAAACTTTCATGCAGGGTAGATGGACTTCAGACAGACACGACTTTTCATCGCCTGTGACAGAAGGAGGCGCGGTACGGTTCACTGGCCTGGATCAATATTTTGCTTTGGCATATCACGTAACGTAAAGGTTTCAGGGCCTTGTAGCACCGTCAGCTACATTGTCTTGGCGCAGCAATGTTGCGTCATTGCACGACTGCAGCAGGATGCTGACACCCCTTAATGACTTTTCACGGATGAAACATGCCATGCAACGCCTAGACCGTACCTTTGATATCCAGCCGCTTATGCGGGCAGATATGACCATCGAACTCAATGGCCAGCCGGTCAGCGCCGCGATCGGCGAAACCGTGTTGACGGTCATTCAAGCCCTCGGCGTGCGCCAGGTCGCACGTAACGATCACGATCAGATCAGCGGGGCCTATTGCGGCATGGGCGTGTGCCAATGCTGCCTGGTGAAAATCAACGGTCGGCACAAACGCCGCGCCTGCCAGACGCTGGTGCAGCCGGGCATGCGGGTCCAAACTGCGGTCAACCGCATTGCCGAGCAGGAGGCACTATGAGCCTGCATCCGGTCATCGTCGGCGGTGGTCCGGCGGGTATGGCGGCGGCCATTGAACTGGCCAGACACGGCGTGCACTGCACCTTGCTCGAAGAAGCTTCACGGCTGGGCGGGGTGGTGTATCGCGGGCCGTTGCGCGACGGCGTACAGCTGGACTATCTGGGGCCGCGTTACGCTGAGTCCCTGGCCAAACTGCATGGCGACTTTCTGGACCGTTGTGCGCTGATCGATGTGTGTCTGAACACGCGGGTTGTCGGTGCAGAAGGGACCCGGGCGCTGGTCATGCTGGACGCTGACGAACGCGTGCAGGAAATCACCTACCCGCAATTGTTGCTCGCCGCCGGATGCCATGAGCGCAGCGTACCGTTCCCTGGCTGGACATTGCCGGGGGTGATACTGCTGGGCGGTCTGCAACTGCAAATCAAGAGTGGCGTGGTCAAGCCGCAAAGCCCGGTGGTGATCGCCGGTACCGGCCCGTTGTTGCCGTTGGTTGCCTGCCAATTGCATGCCAGCGGAGTGAAGGTCGCCGGAGTGTTCGAGGCCTGCGCGTTCGGCAAGATCGCCAAGGAAAGCCTGGCACTGCTGAACAAACCCCAATTGTTCCTCGACGGGCTGAGCATGCTCGCCTATCTGAAACTGCACCGAATCTCGATGCGCTACGGTTGGGGCGTGGTCGAGGCGCAAGGCGAGGGCGAGTTGCGCAGCGTGACGGTCGCACCGTATTCCAGCAACTGGCAGCCAGACCTGAGTCGCGCCGAGCAAGTGCCGGCGCAGACCCTGGCGGTAGGCTATGGCTTTATTCCGCGTACTCAACTGAGTCAGCAAATGGGCCTGGAACATGGCTTCAGCGATGACGGTTATCTGCGTGCTACAGCCAATATCTGGCAGCAAAGCAGCGAGCCGCACGTTCACCTGGCTGGTGACATGGGCGGGATCCGCGGTGGTGAGGCAGCGATGCTCAGCGGTCGAATCGCTGCGTTGTCGATCCTTGTGCAGCGCGATGTGCTGAGCAGCGAAAAGGCGCTGCACTTGCGCGAGCGCTATCTGGCGAAACTCAAGTCCATCGTGCGTTTTCGCGCGGCGGTGGATCGCTACACCGAGCGCGGTGCCGGGCAGACCGCGTTGCCGGCTGCCGATACGCTGATCTGCCGTTGCGAAAACGCCACCCGGGCCGACATCGATCGTGCGCTGTCCCAAGGCGTTCAAGACATGGCCAGCCTGAAAATGCGCACGCGGGTGAGCATGGGCGATTGTCAGGGGCGGATGTGTGTCGGTTATTGCAGCGACCGCTTGCGTGAAGCCACCGGGCGCCAGGATGTGGGCTGGTTGCGCCCACGTTTTCCCATCGAGCCGATTCCTTTTTCGGCTTTCCAGAACCTCGGCACGGATGCGTTGAATCATGAGTAAGTTCTACGATGTGGTCATTGCCGGTGGCGGTGTGATCGGGGCTTCTTGCGCCTATCAACTGTCGAAACGCAAGAATCTGAAAGTCGCGCTGATCGACGCCAAGCGCCCCGGCAACGCGACTCGCGCGTCGGCCGGCGGCCTGTGGGCGATTGGCGAGTCGGTGGGGCTGGGCTGCGGGGTCATTTTCTTTCGCATGATGTCGGCCAACCGCAAGCGCGAAGCCCAAGGCGCGGCGGTGGCGGTCGACTCCAGCACGCCGCACATCCTGCCGGATTCGTTCTTTGAGTTTGCCCTGCAATCGAATGCGCTGTACCCGGACCTGCACCGCGAGTTGCAGGAAAAGCACGGCATGGATTTCAAGTTCGAAAAAACCGGGCTGAAGTTCGTGATCTACGACGATGAGGACCGCTTGTACGCCGAGCACATCGTCGCCTGCATTCCACACCTGGCCGATCAGGTGCGCTGGCTTGACCAGGCCGCGCTGCGCGAGGCCGAACCGAGCGTCAGCCATGAAGCACGCGGGGCGCTGGAGTTTCTCTGCGACCATCAGGTCAGCCCGTTCCGCCTGGCGGACGCCTACACCGAAGGTGCCCGGCAGAATGGCGTCGACCTGTATTTCAACACCAACGTCACTGAGGTGTTGCGCCAGGGTTCGCGGGTGGTCGGGGTGCAGACTGCCGAAGCCGGCAAGTTCCGTTGCGACACCTTGATCAACGCCGCCGGCGCCTGGGCGGCTGACTTGAGTGAGTGGGCTACTGGCATCCGCATTCCGGTGAATCCGGTCAAGGGTCAGATCTTGCTGACCGAGCGCATGCCGAAGATCTTGCGCGGTTGCCTGACCACCAGTGATTGCTATCTGGCGCAGAAGGACGACGGCGAGATTCTGATCGGTAGCACCACCGAAGACAAAGGCTTCGACGTGACCACCACCTACCCGGAAATCTATGGGTTGGTGCAAGGCGCGATCCGCTGCATTCCAGAGCTTGAACACATCAATCTCAAGCGCTGCTGGGCAGGGTTGCGGCCGGGCTCACCGGATGAGCTGCCGATTCTCGGGCCGATGAAAGGGGTGCAGGGCTATCTCAATGCCTGCGGGCATTTCCGCACCGGCATCCTGACTTCGGCGATCACCGGCGTGTTGCTCGACAAACTGGTGAACAACGAAGCGTTGCCGCTGGACATCACACCGTTCCTGGCGGATCGGTTTGAGGTGAAACAAACGGTCGCGGTCAAACAGGCAGAAATGGCCTGAATTGGCTCAGGTGTTCTGCGAGCAGCGGCAATAGCTGTTCGCAGGACGCCTCGATTTTCATGTCCAGCAACTCATCGGCGCGGGTCTTGCCCAGGTTGATCGCAATCAGCGGTTTGCCGTGGTCGGCGATCACCCGACACAGGCGAAACGCCGAAAATGCCATCAACGATGACCCCACCACCAGCAAACCCGCTGCCTGTTCGGCAGCGGCCATGGCCTTGGCGGCGGTGGCGTGCGCGACGTTTTCACCGAAAAACACCACATCCGGTTTCATTCGCTCACCTTCGCAGTTTGGGCAACGGGGGACTTGAAAATGCGACTCGAAGGCCGGGTCGAGCAGGGTGTCACCATCGGGTGCCTGAACCGCATCGACACCCGCCAGATAGGGGTTTTGCGCTTCCATGAGGCGCTGGATCGAGTCCCGGTCACTGCGTTGGCCGCAATCCAGGCACAACACCCGGTGCAAGCTGCCATGCAGCTCGATCACGTCCGGGCTGCCGGCCTGATCGTGCAAAGTGTCGACATTTTGGGTGATCAGCCCGGCAATCTGCCGCTGTGCTTGCAGCGTGGCCAAGGCTTCGTGGGCGGTATTCGGCCGCGCTTGCCGAACCCGTGGCCAACCGAGCATCGCCCGTGCCCAGTACCGCTGGCGTGACTCGGGTGCTTTGAGAAACTCCTGATACATCATCGGCTGCCGGCCGCGCCGCACCCCATCGGTGTCGCGGTAATCGGGAATGCCCGACGCCGTGCTGATGCCGGCGCCCGTGAGCACCAGCAACGGCTGCTCGGCCATCAGGTTCTGCAGGTGGTCAAGCTGTTCGCGGATGGGGCTGTCGAACATGGTCAGCGCTCCGGTTGCCGGGTTTCACAACACGATGCAGGATAGTTGTTATTCGGTCTACTGCGAGGGGTTGGCAGTTGAGCGAAAAACTGTGCTCTGACGTGCGTTTGTGACGTCTAGCGTCTGTGTCCCCGCGGTGGTACGGGGCGTGAATTCGGAAGCCGGCATGCAAGCGTTGTTGAACGAGATTCTTGACACGGTTCGCCCCCTGATCGGACAGGGCAAGGTGGCTAATTACATTCCTGCGCTGGGCAGTGTGCCGGCCGATCAGTTGGGCATTGCGGTGTATGGCAATGACGGCGAGCTGTATTGCGCCGGCGATGCCCACACGCTGTTTTCGGTGCAGAGTATTTCCAAGGTGTTCAGCCTGGTTCAGGCCATCGAGCATTCCGGCGAGGCGATCTGGGAGCGACTCGGTCACGAGCCTTCCGGCCAGCCGTTCAATTCGCTGGTGCAGCTGGAGTTCGAACGCGGTCGACCGCGCAATCCGTTCATCAATGCCGGGGCGCTGGTGATCTGTGACATCAACCAGTCACGCTTTGCCGCGCCAGCGCTGTCGATGCGTGATTTTGTGCGGCGGTTGTCCGGTAATCCGCAAGTGATGGTCGACAGCAAAGTCGCCGAGTCGGAATACCAGCACCGTGCGCGCAACGCGGCCATGGCTTACCTGATGCAATCGTTCGGCAACTTTCATAACGATGTGGAAGCCGTGCTGCGCAGCTACTTCAGCCATTGTGCGCTGCGCATGAGCTGTGTCGACCTGGCCCGGGCCTTCTGTTTCCTGGCCAATGACGGGTTTTGCAAGCACAGCGGCGAACAGATCCTCACGGCGCGCCAGACCAAACAGGTCAACTCGATCATGGCCACCAGCGGTCTGTATGACGAAGCTGGCAACTTTGCCTATCGCGTCGGTCTACCGGGCAAGAGTGGTGTAGGCGGCGGCATCGTGGCCGTGGTGCCGGGGCGCTTTACCGTGTGCGTCTGGTCACCGGAACTGAACCCGGCAGGTAACTCGCTGGCCGGCATGGCGGCACTGGAGTTGCTGAGCCAGCGCATTGGCTGGTCGGTGTTTTAAAACCCGAAAACCAATAAATCGCCCGCCCACCACCTCCCTCGTAGGAGCAAAGCTTGCTCGCGATGGCCTCACCGCGGTGTATCTGAATGACCGCAGCGTGTCCATCGCGAGCAAGCTTTGCTCCTACGGATTGTGGGTGATCGCACCCTTATGGTACGACTCAACCCTGTAGGAGCAAGGCTTGCCCGCGATGAACGATAACGCGGTCTACCTGACGCCCCCTAACACTTGGCGTGCTACTGCGGTGAGTCCGGTGGGTCGAGGTGATCCAGTGCGCGATTCACCGCCAACTCGGCCAGCGAAATCATCTGTTGAATCGCCAGCGCGGTATTGCGCTTGGGGCCTTCGAGGTCGAACGCCAGATCGCTGGCCATGACATTGGCCGAGGCGAGGGTTTCGCAGGCGTGGGCCAGCAGGGTTTCAGAGTCGACGTCGGGGGCGATGACGAAAATGCAGCCGGGACGGCGGTCGGTTAACAATGCCTTGGTCTCGGGCAGCACCAGGTAATGATCGAGCGCACGGTGTGCGGCGGCGTGGAGCTCTTTTGAGTCGAGGGAGGCGTAGGGGGAAACCGGATCGGTTTCGGGGGGATTTGGAGTGGCTTTGAACATGGTGAACCTCGCTTTGTCATTGTGAGTTACCACCGTCTGCCGCCAAGCAGATTAGGTGGCGGGTTACACAAGTTTGGCGGACCGGTTCAAAGCGAAAAAATACCGGCATCCCCGAAGGGATCCTTGGGCAACCCGCCATGACACAGGAGAGCAGGCACTAAAGAGTGCCGTCAATCATGGTTGGGACGCTGTTGCGCGCTTTGAATACCGAGCCGCCAAGCCCGTTCGCTGAATGGTCAGCGACACGGAAACAATAGAGGCGAGGACCAATACGCACAAGCCGGCGGATTCTGGCGCAGGTGTAGGTCGTGACGCAAGACGTTGTAGCCTCTGATAGGCGCAGTGTAGGCAAGCTTAAACACCCGTTGTAGCAGCTGCCGAGCCCGCGAGGCTGCGTTCGGCCGCAGAGCGGTCGTAAAATCAGGCAACACGTTCGCTCAGGTAAACCGCGTACGCCGGATTGACGAGGACTGCGTCCGAACGCGGCCCGCCTCTAACGTATCCTCGCGGGCTCGGCAGCTGCTACGGGCGCTGTTACTCCGGTGGGTCGAAGTGATCCAGTGCGCGATTCACCGCCACCCGGCCAGGGAAATCATCTGCTGAATCGCCAGTGCGGTATTTCGTTGATCGTTCCCATGCGACGCAAAAAAATGCCTCTGGGGACGCTCCGCGTCCAGTGACGCAGAGCGTCACGGGCTGCATTCCCACGCGGGAGTGGGAACGATCAGTTTCGCTCGCGCCCATCATTTTCGGAAGCGCCTTACAGCCAGCCATGAAGTAGTGTATTAACCTGCCAGTTGCACTGCTCATCGGTGAGTTACGAACCGAGTCAGAGTCGTTCCAGGCGAGTTTTTTCGCCGCACTCCAGCTTAAGGAAGAGTCTATGCTCGCGCCGGCACAACGCTGTGCAGTTCTTATTACTGATCCCCACCTTCGCAACGACATCTTCGCAATCGGCGCCCCTACCGCAGGAGTGTTCTACGCGGTCAGCAATATTGATGTCCTGCAGATGCAGGCTGAAATCATCTACAAAAACCTTCGTGCATTAGGCGCTTGAGAAACTATGAAAACCTTACTGTGTTTGCTGATTGCCACTGCGGTGGGCACTGGTTTTCAGTATGCCGGCGTCCCGCATGGCCTGTTGCTGGGCTCGATACTCGCGACTGCATTGATCGTCAGCAACCGCCAATTTTCGCCGAAGATGCCGCTCGGCCTTGGCTATGTGCAAATTGTATTGGGGATCGCCACCGGCCTGATGTTCGAGGCTTGGGACAGCCAGACAGTCGCCGCGCTGTTGCCCAGCCTGGGTTTGTTGCTGCTGTGCCTGACAGCGCAGATTGTCGCGGCGGGTTTGTGGCTGCGCAACGTGTCGGGATGGAACCTCAAGGACTCGCTGCTGGCCGTTTACCCAGGCGCACTCGCGGCGGTATTCGATTTGCTGGAGTCCGAGCGGGCATCGAGCAAGGTGATCGTCGTGCACCTGGTCCGTCTGTTGTCGATCACCGTGCTGGTCAGTTTTTGCATCCCCGGGCCTGTCGACGCAGTGCTTGTCGAGAACAGTCCGCTGGGCATCAACATCGTGCTGACGTTGTTGTCGCTGGTCGCCCTGTGCCTGGTGCTCGGGCGCCTGCTGTTGCGCATCGGCGTCCCGGCACCGTTCATGCTCACCGCGATTGTCACCACCGGCGTCTACGTCAAACTGGGTTATCTGCATGGCTTCCACATGCCGGCATGGAGCGTTGATGCCGCCGCCGTCGTCCTTGGTGTGCTGATCGGCTCGAAATTCAAGGACATTACCCCGGCGGAGCTCGTGCGCCACGGCCGTGCCGGGTTGATGTCTGTTGCGCTGATGTTGCTGGTCGCCGCGGCGTTTGCCGGGGTAGCGGGGCGGTTGCTGGGCAGCGATCCTTTGGCTTCATGGTTGGCGTACATGCCGGGGGCCATCGAAACCATCGCGATCGTCGCGTTCAGTGGTGGGCTGAACGTGGTGTTCATTCTGTCCCACCACTTGGTGCGGATGGTCGTGTTGCACTTCGCCCCCGCCTTGATTGTTCAGGCGCGTAGACGGCGGGAAAATGCCTGATCAGGCAAAGGCAGCGTAGCCTGTTGATCAGTTACTGCGGCACTGGCTGATCGAAACTATCCAGCGCGATATTTCGTTGATCGTTCCCATGCGGGTGAACGATCAATGATTACGCAAGCCGTTACGCAAACCGTAGCAGCTGTCGAGCCTGCGAGGCTGCGTTCGGCTCGGTCCGCGCTCGGGCGAAGCGGTCGTGAAATCATGCAACACGTTCCGTCAGGTAAACCGCGTATACAGGATTGGCGAGGACTCTGTCCTCGAACGCAGCCTCGCAGGCTCGACAGCTGCTACGGGCGCGACTCTGTAATTGGCTGTTCGTTTTTTGCGTTTTCAATAGAAGTGGGCGGACAGCCGATAGCGACCGCCCGCCGTCGTAGGAGCATGGCTTGCCAGCGATGGGGCCCGTGAGATCGCCATCGCCGGCAAGCCGTGCTCCTACAGGGCCGGTTTTGCTTTACGTTTGGTGGCAGGTGCGGTTTTGCGCTTGGTGGTCTTGCGTTTGTTCTTCCAGGGCGCGGCTCCTTTGCCGGCCGGGCTTGCCGGGCCGCTGATGGTCAGGCGCAGGCCGGTGCAGCGGCCGACCTGTTTGCTCATCCAGGCGGCTTGTTTGGTGACGAACTCTTCAAGGCTCATTTCGCCACTTTGCACCATGTCCAGGGCTTGTTCCCAGATGGCTGTGGTGCCGGGGTCGGCGATGGCTCGGGGCACGGCGTCGATCAGGCTGAAGGCCGGCGGTGTGGCGGCCAGGGCTTTGCCGTTCTTGATCAGATAACCTCGGTCCAGCAACCCCTGAATGATCCCGGCGCGGGTTGCTTCGGTGCCGATGCCGGTGGTGTCCTTGAGCTTTTGCTTGAGCAGCGGATCTTCCACCAGTTTGGCGACATTCTTCATCGCCTTGATCAGGTCGCCTTCGGTAAACGGCTTGGGTGGCTGGGTCCAGAGGTCCTTCAGCGTCACGTTGGCGACAGCGTAATCCCGTCCTTCAGCCAGTGCCGGCAGCGTCTGCGGCGCCGGAGCTTCCCGTCCTTTCGCCGGGGCCAACGCTTCGGGCAGTGCGCGCTTCCAGCCGGGCTCGACAATCAGTTTGCCCACCGCACGCAAGGCTTGCCCGGCGCAGTCGAAGTCAGCCTGGGTACGGTCATATTCGTGATTGGGCAGGAACTGCGCCAGATACCGCGCCCGGATCAAGGTGTAGACCGCACGGTGCTTGCCGGTCAGGCGTTCGAGGTTTTTCGCCGCCGCCGTGGGGATGATCCCGTGGTGGGCGCTGACCTTGGCGTCGTTCCAGGCCCGCGACCGGCGTTGTGGCTCAAGGTGCTTGAGCAACTCGCCAAGGCTGGGGTCGGCACGCCCAAGGGCGGCGAGAATGCCCGGCGCTTCGCTGTGCTGGCTCAGCGGCAAGTAGCCACAGTCACTGCGCGGGTAAGTGATGACCTTGTGGGTTTCGTACAACGCCTGGGCCACATCCAGGGTTTCCTGAGCGCCGAGGCCGAGTTTTTTCGAGCAGATTTCTTGCAGCGTGCCAAGGTCGAACGGCAGCGGTGCGGCTTCGCGGACCCGCTCGGTGCGCAGCTTGACCAGCTGCGCACTGGCGGCGTTGCGCATGGCCATGGCCGCTTCCTGCGCCAGCGCCTGATTCAGGCAGCGGTCATGCTCGTCGCAGACCTCCGGTGCGGCGCGCCATTGGGCGGTGAACGGGATGTTGTCATGCAGCAGTTGTACGTCGATGGCCCAATACGGCACGGGCACGAAGTCAGCAATGCTGCGGTCGCGATCGACCACCAGCCGCAAGGTCGGAGTTTGCACCCGGCCCACCGGCAGCACGCCTTGATAGCCGGACTGACGCCCGAGCAGGGTGAACAGGCGGCTCATGTTCATGCCGATCAGCCAGTCGGCACGCGAGCGCCCGAGTGCCGAATGATAGAGACTGAAGGTTTCTGCGCCGGGTTTGAGCGCCGCCAGGGCCTTGCGAATCGACGCATCGTCCAGCGCCGACAGCCACAGGCGCTTGATCGGCCCGCGATAGCGGCAATGCTCCACCAGCTCGCGGGCAATCATCTCGCCCTCACGGTCGGCGTCGGTGGCGATCACCAGCTCATCCGCTTCGCCGAGTAGTCGTTTGACGGCTTTGAACTGGCTGTCGGTCTTGGGTTTGACCAGCATCTTCCACTTCTCGGGAATGATCGGCAGGTCTTCCAGGACCCAGCGTTTATAACGTGAGTCGTAGGCATCCGGCGGTGCGGTTTCCAGCAGGTGACCGATGCACCAGGTCACTGTGACGCCCGTTCCCAGCCAGCAGCCGTCGCCGCGCCGGCTGGCACCGAGCACGGCCGCAATGTCTTTGGCCTGGGAAGGCTTTTCACAGAGAAACAGCTGCATAACCACCATCAGTCATCAGGGTTTGAAGGTGCACAGCATGCGGGGTACAGCGGCGTGGATCAACCTTTATCTGTATGGATGTACAGTTAAGGTGGGTTAAACCCCTTCGTTCATCTGCAACGTTTGAATACCGGCCGCCCTGGCCTGCGCGATCAGCTCTTCGGTGTCCTCCCCACCGGGTAGCGCAATGACGATGTCGGGTCGGCTGTCTTGCAGCATGAAGCTGTTGCGCAGACGCTCCGCCAGCTTGCCGTGCAGTTGCCAGTTGGCGGGGTAGCGCACGATGTTCGCGCCCAGTTCCCGGGCCCAGTTTTCGATGTCTCCGCCCAGAAACTGATTGCCGCCGTGGATCAGCACGCGCACTTCATGCAGGCACTGGAAGGCTTCCAGTACCCGGCGGCAGGTACGGGTGTCAGCGTAATAGCGCCCGGCACAGATCAGGACGCGCATGGCAGTTGATCCTTGTCGGCAGACGGTTGCGGATGACTATCTGCCAGGTCATTGCTCTCGATATCGCGTTCCCCGGCGCGTTCGAGTACCGGGTAGGCCAGCGCCGCGATGTGGTGATGCACGCGTCGGTAGTCGCGCAGCAGCCGTTGAAAGATGTCACCGGACTCGGCCCAGGCGCTTTTGTCTTCGCGCAGGGCACGAAAGTGCGCCCGGCTGGCCGCAGCTTCCAGTCTTCTGACCGATTCCTTGCGGCTGACCAGATAGTGGGCGGTTGCAAGGTCTTCGCGAAGAAACACGGTAATCGCCAGGCTCAGGCTTTCCAGCAGCTCGTTGTGCAGCGGATAGAGCGTGCCCAGTTCGAAGGCCGAAAAGTTTTCACCGCGCCGCAGTCGGCGCGCTACCAACTGCGCAAGGCTGGTGGACAGGATGTCGGCGGCGTGCTCCAGGTTGATCACGAACATCAGGATTTCCTGCGAGCGATCGGCGTCGCTGTCACTGATGCCTTCCTGGCCGATGTCCGCCAGATAGGCACGAATCGCTGCGCTCAGCAGATCCAGGGACTGGTCGATCTGCCGTACCTCATCGACGTTGCGCTGGTCAGAGGTCTGGAACAGTTGCAGCACGCGGTTGAGCATGATCGAGAGCATGTCGGCCAGCCGCAGGGCTTCACGCGCCGCGTTGGACAGGCCAATGTTCGCCACCGCGAGGCCGGCTTCATCCAGATAGAGCGGCATGCCGGGATCAACATCCCGCGCAGGTGACGGCAGCAGGTGCGTCAGCAGTTTCGCCAGCGGTTCTGTCAGGCCGATGAACACCAGCGCCAGCAGCAGATTGAAGCTGGTGTGCAGGCAAACCACCCGTAGCGCGGGTGTCAGCTCTGCAATCGGGCTGCTCTGAGCCAGCATCGGCACGAACGGCAAGCACACCAGCGCCCCGATGACCCGCACCAGCAGGTTGCCGACCGGCAAGCGCCGGGCCACGGCGGAACTGGCGTTGAGCACCGAGGGCAGGGCGCCACCGATATTCACCCCGAGCACCAGCGCCATGCTGGTCACCGGCGAGAGCAGACCAGTGGCGGCGAGCGAGGCGATCAGCAACACCACCGCGACGCTGGAATGGCAGATCCAGGTCAGCAGCATCGCCACCAGCAAGGCAATGATCATGTCACCATCGAGGCTGTGCATGAGTGCATGGAAGATCGGCGTGCCTTCGACCTCTCCCAGCGTCGACCCGAGCATGCGTAGCGCCAGCAGCATCAAGCCCAGGCCGATCAGCGCGCAGCCGACGCTCTCGTAGCGTGAGTCATCGCGCAGGCGGAAGACGATGAACCCGGCCAGCAGGACGATAGGTGTGACGATCGAAATATCGAAACTGAGCAGTTGCACCACCAGCGTCGAGCCAATATTGGCCCCGAGCATCACCGCCAACGCTGGCGCAAGGCCCAGCGCTCCGGCGGCAGTGAAGGAGGTCGCCATCAGGCTGACGGCGGTGCTGCTTTGTAGAATGCCGGTGATCCCGACGCCCGAGAGCACGGCCATCCAGCGGTTGTTGAGGTTTTTGCCCAGCCATTGGCGCAGAGGCGTGCCGAAGCCGCGCAACAGCGCCGAAGAAATCATATGGGTGCCCCAGAGCATCAGTGCGATGGAGCCGGCGAGGTTGATCAATAGAGTAGTTCCCGACATGAGGACTCTCCCTTTGCTATTTCATTGATTGATGGCACGAAAGCCGGATCGCGGCGTATAGAGGCGGCGAACACAAAAACCTGTGGGAGCAAGCTTGCTCCCACAGGGATTGTGGCGTTCAGACGATCAGAACCATTGCTTGAAGCGGCGGATGTAGAAGGTCTTCATCAACTGGGCGAACACGCAGTAGCTGAGCAGAGTGCCCACCAGCCATGGGAAGTACTGCCATGGCAGCGGTTGCAGACCGACCAGGGTGCCGAGTGGCGAGAACGGGATGTAGATGCCCAGCACCATCACCAGCCCGGTCATCAGGATCACCGGCAAGGCCGCGGTGCTCTGGAAGAACGGGATCTTCTGGGTCCGCAGCATGTGCACCACCAACGTTTGCGACAGCAAGCCTTCGATGAACCAGCCGGACTGGAACAGGGTCTGCATTTCCACACTGTTGGCCGAGAACACGTACCACATCAGGGCGAAGGTGGTGATGTCGAAGATCGACGAGGTCGGCCCGATCCACAGCATGAAGCGCCCGATGTTCTTGGCGTCCCACTTGCGCGGCTTGCGCAGGTATTCCTTGTCCATCTTGTCCCACGGCAGCGCCAGCTGGGAGATGTCGTACATCAGGTTTTGCAGCAGCAGGTGGATCGCCAGCATCGGCAGGAACGGGATGAAGGCACTGGCCACCAACACCGAAAAGACGTTGCCGAAGTTCGAGCTGGCGGTCATGTTCAGGTACTTCATGATGTTGCCGAAGGTCTCGCGACCTTTGATCACACCTTCATCGAGCACCATCAGGCTCTTTTCCAGCAGGATGATATCCGCCGATTCCTTGGCAATATCGGTGCCGCTGTCGACCGAAATACCGACATCGGCGTCGCGCAGGGCAGGGGCGTCGTTGATGCCGTCGCCGAGGAAACCGACGGTGTGACCGTTCGATTGCAAGGCCTTGAGTACCCGGGATTTCTGTAGCGGCGTGAGCTTGGCAAACACCGTGCGTTCTTCAACCCGCAACTTGAGGGTCGACTCGTCCATCTTCTCGATGTCTTGGCCGAGCAGCGGCGTGCCGGGCTCCAGGCCGACTTCGCGGCAGATCTTGCTGGTGACCACGGCGTTGTCGCCGGTCAGCACCTTGACGGTCACGCCCATGTCGCGCAGCGCGGCAATCGCCGGGCCAGCGGTTTCCTTCGGCGGATCGAGGAAGGTCAGGAAGCCGCGAATCACCAGCTCGCGTTCGTCACTGGTCTTGTACTGGTTTTTGCTCTGGGCTTTCGGGATCTCTCGAGTCGCCACCACCAGCACCCGGAAACCGTCTTCGTTGTACTCGTTGGCCATCGCCAGCAGCGCTTTGCGACGCTGCTCATCCAGTGCAACCACCACGCCGTTCTCGTGGATGTGGCTGGAAATGCTCAGCATCTCCTCGACCGCACCCTTGCAGACCAGCAGATGATCGTCGCGACTGTCCTTGACGATGATCGACAGGCGCCGACGAATGAAGTCGAACGGCAGCTCATCGATCTTGCTGTAGGCGAACGGGATCTTGAACGTCGGGTTGCGCTCGGCGAATTGCACCACCGCCTGGTCCATCAGGTTGCGCAGACCGCTCTGGTGATGGCTGTTGAGCCACGCCAGTTCAAGAATCGAGTCGTCGCGCCGGCCATTGATGTCGACGTGGTGCTCGAGGATGATTTTGTCCTGGGTCAGGGTGCCGGTCTTGTCGGTGCAGAGCACGTCCATCGAGCCGAAGTTCTGGATGGCGTTGAGGCGCTTGACCACGACTTTGCGTTTAGCCATCGCCATCGCGCCTTTGGCGAGGTTGGCGCTGACGATCATCGGCAGCATTTCCGGGGTCAGGCCGACCGCGACGGCCAGGGCAAACATCAGCGCATCAGCCCAATCGCCTTTGGAAAAACCGTTGAGCAGGAACACGATCGGCACCATGACCAGCATGAAGCGGATCAGCAGCCAGCTGACGCTGTTCACCCCACGGTCGAAGGCGGTTTGCACCCGCGAGCCGACGATGGCTTTGGCCAGCGATCCAAAGTAGGTGCGTGGACCAGTCGCGACCACCACCGCTCGGGCGGTGCCGCTGACCACGTTGGTGCCCATGAAGCAGATGTTCGGCAGGTCCAGCAGGTTTGACTGGTCGGCGGCTGTTGCTGAGGCGGACTTCTGTGCAACGTTGCCCAGGGTGTCGTATTTCTCCACCGGCAAGGCTTCGCCGGTCAGCACCGCTTGGCTGATGAACAGGTCACGGGATTCGATCAGGCGAATGTCAGCCGGGATCATGTCACCGGCCGACAGCTGAATGACGTCGCCGGCCACCAGTTCACGCATCGGCACTTCACGCAGTTTGGGCTTCATGCCCATTTGCTCGTGACGCAGCACGGTGGCGGTGGTGCGGACCATGGCCTTGAGCGCTTCAGCCGACTTGGCCGAGCGGTGTTCCTGCCAGAACCGCAGCAGGCTGCTGAGCGACACCATGGTCATGATAATGATGACTTTGGTGAGGTCGATTTCTTCGCCTGCCTGGAGTGGGAGCCAGTAATCGGTCACGAAGCTGATGCCGGCCAGCGCCAGCAGCACATAGATGAACGGATTGTTGAGGGCCTGGAGAAACTGGACGATGGCGTGAGGTGGCTTGTCATGGGCCACTTCGTTGAAGCCTTCGCGTTGCAGGCGGCCTTCGGCATCAAGCTCGGTCAGGCCGTCGGCGGAAGTCTTGACGTTGGCGAGGGTAACTGCGAGGCCGTTTTGCGCCTCACGGGCGGCGCGCATCGACAGCTTGGTGTCGTCGTTCGTGGCGCCCCGGACGTGCTTTTTCGGATCTTTTACAAGGGTCATTGCGTGTGCTCCTGCCGCAGTCTTGCGGCACGACACACTGCAAACTCAGCTAATTAAAGGCGAGCGAATGTAGGTCGAGTCGCAAGTAAGCGGTCGATTAAAGTTATTGTGTTTTTTAGTGTTTAACGTTCGCTGCACGCCCAATAAAAAACGGCATGCAGCGAACCTACTACTGGCCTCGTCCATAACGAACCTCATGAAGTCTGTGTGTTAAATAGGCAATAGAAAGTTGCCGAATTCCTTATTAAGGAAAACGCTGGTTATACACCCTTGGAAGTACTTTCAGATCAACTGAAAGTGCGTGCCCCGAGGTGCAGGCCGAGCCATACGCTGGCCTGCTGCAGGAGGTGCGCAAAGCACCAACTCGGTGGTTCCTGGCTTTCGTCGAGGCTCCAGCGTTGCTGAAGTTGGCCGGTCGACGGGCAGACGCGCCAAGTGGCACGCAACTGAGCCTGAGTGCGCGAAGAAGGGGAGGAAAACGGCGAACGAGTCGCCACAGGGCGCTCACGGCAAGGCTTTACGCGCATCGTCGAGGCGAAGGCGCGTACACCTGGCATTACAGTAGATTTGAAGTTCATAACATGCCTCGCAACCGGACTGACGCCGGAGAGGCAAGTTACGATGGAGCGTCAAGCCCTAGCGCAGCTCACCCGACCGAGGAGTCGAGTCCCGTCATTTTCTGGGTTAAGTGCCCAGCTCTGCGAAAACGCATCAGCCAGACAGCGTCTAGATACTGTGTCCATTGGATTCTTTTGTGAGTTGAAAAAAGGCCTGAGTTACCGGCCCGGGCAATGTACTCAGGCAGGCCGCTGACGTCAACCTTAAATCCATGTTGTTAAGGCATTAGACAGATAAGGACAGTGCAGAAGGGACGGTCAGAATAATTGCAGTCGACAGTGATCGATATTAAGGCGCGAAGTGCTCATGACATTCAGTCGTCATGAGCACAAGGGATTACGCTGTAACGCTTAATGATGCATGTGTCGGGAAATATCCCGGTAAGTATCGCTGTCCGTTGCCGCCAACAGCTTGCGACCATCCTTGAGCGTGGCGATGAACGTAATCTCGGTCTCCTTGCCCGCCATCAGGTAGCCGGCGATTGCCCCGATGGGGCCGAGCAGCATGGCGCCGGCGATGCTGTAGCCAATCGCATCCTTGTTGGTCACGCTGTCCTCGGTTGCCACTTCCAGGGTTTTGAATGCCGAGGGCCGCACTTTGATTTCCTGGTTAGGGTTGAAAAGGGTTTTCAACTGCAACGCCCCTTCACGGTACTCGCTATCGCCTTGTTGAAAATCTCCTGCCAAAACGGTGACATTGACCATGTTGAACTCCCCTTGTTCGAACATTGCTGAACCTGTTATCTCGCGCTTGCAGGGGGCAGACGTCAATCAGCTGGCGATGAAGGGGCGTACCATCAGTCCGGTCAAAAAAAGAGGCATGACGCTTCGCCCTTGAGCGGTGGCTATCTAAAAATTCAATAGCCCCGCTGCTTCAAACTGTGTCAGTTTCGTTACGCCTTCAACAGGGCGAGTGATAGGACGATCTCGCGAAGGGGTCGCCGTGGTCTATCGGAACCGACTATTTGAAACAAGGACGTAAGTGATGTCACAGGCCAAAGCAAAAGCGCTCATTTCTTCAGGGCAGGTCAGTTCGGCCTACAGTCAGGTCGATGCCTTCAGCCATTTGTATGATCGCGGTGGCGCTGAGCTGATTAACGGCAAACCGTCGTTCACCGCGGATCAGGCGGCTGATCAGATTCTGCGTAAAAACCTGTCCTTGCACGACACGGACGGCAATGGCAAAGTCGAACTGAGCTTCAGCTTCATGACGTCGGCGCCGGCTAACTACAACACCAAGCTGGGTCATTTCAGCGAGTTCAGCGATCTGCAGAAAGCCCAGGCGAAACTCTCTCTGCAATCCTGGTCGGACGTGGCCAATGTCACCTTCAAGGAAGGGGTCGCAGGCGGTGACGGGCACCTGAGCTTCGGTAACTACGATGTCAGCACCGGTGGCGCGGCGTTCGCCTACTTGCCGTCGGGCGGTAGCTACGACGGTCAGTCCTGGTACCTGATCAACGATCAGTACCGGGTCAACGAGACGCCGGGCACCAACAACTACGGGCGTCAGACCCTGACCCACGAAATCGGTCACAGCCTGGGCCTGTCCCATCCGGGCGTCTATAACGCGGGTAGCGGCAACCCGACCTATAACGACGTGACCTACGCTCAGGACACGCGCGGCTACAGCCTGATGAGCTACTGGAGCGAGAGCAACACCGGTCAGGACTTCAGCAAGGATGGCAGCGGTGCGTACGCCTCGGCACCGCTGATGGACGACATTGTCGCGGTGCAAAAACTCTACGGTGCCAACCTCGAGACCCGTGCCGATGATACGGTCTATGGCTTCAACTCCAACGCCGGTCGCGATTTCTACAGCGCCACGTCGGCTGAATCGAAAGTGGTGTTCTCGGTGTGGGACGGTGGCGGCAACGACACCCTGGACTTCTCGGGCTTCAGCCAGAACCAGAAGATCAACCTCAACCAAGGCTCGTTCTCTGACGTTGGCGGCCTGGTCGGCAACGTGTCCATCGCCCACGGCGTAACCCTGGAAAACGCTATCGGTGGTTCGGGCAATGACCTGCTGATCGGCAACGCGGTGGCCAACCTGCTCGAAGGCGGTGCCGGCAACGACATCCTCTACGGCGGCGGTGGCGGCGATAGCTTGTGGGGTGGGGCCGGGGCGGACACCTTCGTGTTCGGTGCGGCATCCGATTCGACCATGACCGCACCGGACTGGATCATGGATTTCACCAGCGGTGAGGACAAGATCGACCTGTCGGGCATCGCGCAGTTCGCGTCTGGCGCCGCCACGCTGAACTTCGTCAGTGGCTTCACCGGCCATGCCGGCGACGCGATCCTGACGTACTTCGCACAGACCAACCAGACCAGTTTGTATATCGATCTCACCGGCCACGGTGCGGTAGATTTTGCCGTGGGAACGGTCGGTCAGGCGGCAACCACTGATATTGTCGCCTAAACTCTGCTGACAGGAACCGCCGATGCGGTTCCGTGCAGTGAAATGAAAGTCCGCCCAGGGCCAACATGGGCGGACTTTTTTTATGCCGTCAGTTTTTCTCCAGGTCCACGTCCTTGGTTTCGCGCAAGCAGAGCATACCCACCACAAGGCTCACCCCGGTGATCAGTATCGGGTACCACAGCCCGTAGAAAATATCCCCGGTGTAGACCACCAGCGCGAACGATACGGTCGGCAGGAAACCACCAAACCAGCCGTTGCCGATGTGATACGGCAGGGACATCGAGGTGTAGCGGATGCGCGTCGGGAACAGTTCGACCATCAGCGCCGCCAGCGGCCCGTAGCACATCGCCGAAATGATGATCAGCGCGACGATCAGCACGACGATCATCGGTTTGTTGATCTGCTGGGTGTCCGCCTGTTGCGGGTAACCGGCCAGGGTCACGGCACCGCGCAGGGCGGCTTCGTCGTAACCATCGATAGTGACATCGCCAACGCTGACCTGCACCGCGCTGCCAGCGGCGGCTTTGCTGCTGTAAGGCAGGCCTTGTTTGACCAGGAAGGTTTTGACTTTGTCGCAGGGGCTGTCAAACCGCGCCTTGCCGACCGGGTCGAACTGGAAGGTGCAGGTGGCCGGGTCGGCCAGCACGCTGATCGGCGCTTGTTGACTGGCGCGGTCGATGGCCGGGTTGGCGTAATGGGCCAGGGTTTTGAAGATCGGGAAGTACAGCACGGTGGCCAGCAACAGGCCGATCATCAGGATCGGTTTGCGCCCGACCCGGTCCGACAGCCAGCCGAAGAAAATGAAGAACGGTGCACCGATCACCACGCTGACAATCAGCAAGGTGTTGGCCAGGGCCGGGTCCATTTTCAGGAACTGGGTGAGGAAGAACAGCACATAGAACTGTGCGGCATAGAAGGTCACCGCTTGCCCGGCGTTGATGCTGAACAGCGCAATCAGCACGACTTTGAGGTTTTCCCAGTTACCGAAGGATTCGCGGATCGGTGCTTTGCAGGACTTGCCTTCTTCTTTCATTTTCAAGAAGGCCGGCGACTCGTGCAGGCTCAGGCGAATCCAGGTCGAAATGCCCAGCAGTACGATCGACAGCAGGAACGGAATGCGCCAGCCCCAGACTTCGAATTGATCACCGGTGAAGTAGCGGCAGCCGAGCACCACCAGCAGCGAGAGCAGCAAACCGAGGGTCGCGGTGGACTGAATCCAGCTGGTGTGGAAACCGCGTTTGCCGACGGGCGCGTGTTCTGCCACGTAGGTCGCGGCACCGCCGTACTCGCCGCCGAGTGCCAGGCCCTGAAGCATGCGCAGCACCACCAGAATGATCGGTGCGGCAATGCCGATACTGGCGTAGGTCGGCAGCAAGCCAACGGAGAAGGTTGCCAGGCCCATCAGGATGATCGTGGCGAGGAAGGTGTATTTGCGCCCGATCATGTCCCCCAGTCGACCGAACACCAGAGCGCCGAACGGTCGCACGATGAAACCGGCGGCGAAGGCCATCAACGCGAAGATGAAGGCAGTGGTGTCGTTGACCCCGGCGAAGAACTGTTTGCTGATCACCGCCGCGAGGGCGCCGTAGAGGAAGAAGTCATACCATTCGAACACCGTCCCGAGGGACGAGGCGAAGATGACTTTCTGGGTTTCCTTGCTGGTGCCGGCGCTGAGCGTTGCGGCGATGGCTTGAGCCTGTTCTGACATGTCGGTATCCCTCACAGTGTTTATTTATTGTTGTTCCACTGTCAGCGCCGGCCGTATGGGCTGGCGCCGCTCCTGCTGGTATTGCACGGTCCTCGTAGGAGCCGAGCTTGCTCGCGATGCAGGCGACGCGGTGTATCCGGTGATCCGCGTCATCGTTCATCGCGAGCAAGCTCGGCTTCTACAGGTGCGGCTCGGTGACCCGTTCTATTTCCGCGGTAGCGTTCCAGGTCGATGCGGCGAGAATCAGCTGCGCCGCTTTTTCGGCGATCATCAGTGTTGGTGAACAGGTATTGCCCGAGGTGATGTGCGGCATGATCGACGCATCGGCGATACGCAATCCGGGAATGCCGTGAACCCGCAGCTGGGCATCGACTACGGCATCGGCATCGTTGCCCATGCGGCAGGTGCCGACCGGATGGAAAATCGTCGTGCCGATGCGCGCGGCGGCTTCGTGCAGTTGTTCTTCGCTTTGCAAGGCCGCGCCCGGCAGGTATTCGACCGGGTTGAACGGTTGCAAGGCCGGTGCGGCAACGATGCGCCGGGTCAGGCGAATCGCCTCGGCGGCTACGCGCAGGTCTTCGGGATGGCTCAGGTAATTGGGTTGAATCAGCGGCGGCTGTTGCGGGTCGGCCGAGCGAATCTCGACGCGGCCACGGCTTTGCGGGCGCAGGTCGCAGACCGACGCGGTAAACGCCGGGAACGCATGCAAGGGTTCGCCAAAGCGTTCGAGCGAGAGCGGTTGGACGTGGTATTCGAGGTTCGCCGAGGTTTGTTCCGGTCCGGAGCGGGCGAAGGCGCCGAGTTGACTGGGGGCCATCGACAGCGGGCCACTGCGGTCGTACAGATAGCGCAGGCCCATGCCGATTTTACCCCACAGGCTGCCGGCGATCTGGTTCAGGGTCCGGGCATTTTCCAGCTTATAGATCAGCCGCAACTGCAAGTGATCCTGCAGGTTGCCACCCACGCCATTGAGCTCGTGGGCGACGCCGATGCCCAGGCGTTTGAGCAGGCTGCCGGGGCCAATGCCGGAACGTTGCAGGATGCTCGGCGAACCGACTGAGCCGGCGCTGAGGATGATCTCCCTGCGGGCAGCAAAGATGTTTACCTGGCCTTGCCAGCGGGCGCTGACCCTGGATGCCCGGCCGTTTTCCAGCAGCACGCGGTCGACGTCGACACCGGTCAGGACGGTAAGGTTTGGTCGGTGGCGAACCGGTTTGAGAAAGGCTTTGGCGGCATTCCAGCGCACCCCGGCTTTCTGATTCACCTGGAAGTAGCCGCAGCCTTCGTTGTCGCCCTGGTTGAAGTCATCGACGCTGGCGATGCCGCTTTGTTCGGCGGCGTTGCGGAAGGCGTCGAGAATCGGCCACGACAGCCGCTGGCGCTCGACGCGCCATTCACCGGCGGCGCCGTGAAATGCCGAGTCACCGGCAAAATGGTTTTCGCTCTGTTTGAACAGTGGCAGTACGTCGTTCCAGCTCCAGCCGGGGTTGCCTTCGGCGGCCCAGCGGTCGTAATCGCCGGCCTGGCCGCGCATGTAGATCATGCCGTTGATCGATGAGCTGCCGCCCAGCACCTTGCCGCGTGGATAACTCAGGCTGCGGCCTTGCAGGCCGGTTTGCGCTTCGGTCTTGAAGCACCAGTCGGTGCGCGGGTTGCCGATGCAGTACAGGTAACCGACGGGTATGTGAATCCACGGGTAGTTATCGCGCCCGCCGGCTTCAAGCAGCAACACCCGGTGCTGCGGGTTGGCGGAGAGTCGATTGGCCAGCAGGCAGCCGGCCGGTCCGGCGCCGACCACGATGTAATCGTATGCATCAACGGCAGGTTGCATCCATGACCTCGCAGCGTGTTGTTCTTATTGGGATCCATCCTAGTTGTTAGTTTTCGGCAAAAGAATGTTAGTTTTTGCTCAGCTGCTGTGCGTTTTTAAACAGTGATCAACTCCCACGCATGCAAGGAAGGCGGATGTTCGACTGGAATGACTTGCGGTTTTTTCTCGAATTGCAACGCAGCGGCCGCTTGCTGACCGCCGCCCGGCGCTTGAAAACCACCCACGCTACGGTGGCGCGACACATTGAGGCGATTGAAACGAGTCTCGGCACCGCGCTGTTTGTCCAGCAAGCCCAGGGTTACCAACTGACCCCGGCTGGTGAAGCGCTGCTCAAACATGCTGAAGCCATGGAGAATGTCGCCTTGCTGGCGCAGGAGGAGATCACCCAGTCCAGTGCGCCGCTGGGCAAGATTCGCGTCGGGGTGACCGAAGGCTTGGGGATCATGTTTCTCGCCAGTCGCATGCAGGGTTTGTTTGATCGCTATCCGGGGTTGGAAGTGGAGTTGGTGGCGGTGCCGCGTTTCGTCAGTATCCTCAATCGCGAAGCCGAGATCAGTATTCATCTGGAGCGCCCGGCGGCTGACATGCTGGTCACTCGCAAGCTCACTGATTACCGTTTGGCGCTTTACGCCAGTCAGGCTTACCTCGACCGTTCGCCGCCGTTGCGCAGCCGGGAAGACCTGGCGCGGCATGCGTGGATCGGTTACGTCGACGATCTGTTGTTCAGTCAGGAATTGATGTTTCTCAACAGTTTTTGCCGCAGCCCTCAGGTGGTGTTTCACAGTACCAGTGTGATTGCCCAGCAGCAGGCGGCGCGCTCGGGGTTGGGGATTGCGGTGTTGCCGTGTTACATGGCCAGCCATGATCCGGAACTGGTGCCGCTGTTACCGGCTGAAAGTATTCAGCGTAGTTACTGGATCAGTACCCGGCGTGAGTTGCACAAGTCGGTGCGGTTGCGGGTGTTGTGGGATTATGTGGTGGGGTTGTGTGATCGCGAGCAGGCGCTGCTGCTTGGGCCCGGCTCTTAAGTGTAGGCTGCGATCTTTTGGTCCAGGCGGCCTGATAGCCGGCCTATCTCTTGCAGGTGTACATATCCATTTCTGACACCCCCGGCCACTTAGGGTTTCGCCCTTACGGCGACTCACTTTTTTTACAAGCGCCTAAAAAAAGTAAGCAAAAAAACGCTCGCCCCAAGCGTACGGCACCTCGCTTAGGCTCGGCGTTCCCTCGCTACGGTATTCATCAGGAGGCATCGCCTACGGTCTGCTTCGCGACGACCTCCTCTCGATGTGTCCGGCTACGCCGTACGGCGCTACGCGCCAACCTCCTGATGAACACCTCCACTCGGCCTCCCGAAGGGGCGGGCGGATCAAGATCAACAGCGGCAGGCGAGCTAACGCTCGGCCTGTTGAGTGGTGAAGGCGACGGTATGCGCTGCTTTGCCTTTTTGCCTTTTTTGTGGGAGCCGGGCTTGCCCGCGATGACGACCTGGCAGCCGGCCTATCTTTTGCGGATGTACACCAATCAAAAGTGTGGGAGCTGGCTTGCCTGCGATGGCAGCCTGACAGCCGACCCATCTCCCGCAGATGTACACCAATCAAAACTGCGGGAGCGCGGCTTGCTGGCGGTAGTGATTTTACCGACCCCATCGCTGGCTAGGGCTAGGCGCGTGCCTGCTCCGGGATTACGGGGTAATTTCGAACGCGGTGCTTCCCAGTCGCTCGCCATTGACCATGATGTGTACCGCATGCGTGCCTGCGTAATGTTTGCGGGTGGTCAGCTCGCGGATCTGCTGGGTGCGGCTGAGGGTTTGGCGGGCGTGGGCGGGCAGGGTGAGGCCCTTGAGTTTGAAAACTTTCGCCGAGGTAGCGCCTGAGGCTTTGACGTAGTCGATGGCGTAATCGACCACCAGTCGCTGGTTGTCATTGGCGGTTGAGTGAAGGTCGAACGAGAGCTTTACGGTCTCGCCGAGACTGATCACCGCCGGTTCAACCTTGAGGTTATGGATCTGGACCTCGGGCTTGCCGCCAGCGCCGATAATGGCCAGTGCCCGTTGGTTGCCCTGTTTGATCAGGCTGCGCAGGGCGTGTTTGGCGATCCACGCGGTGCGCGGGTTTTCCAGCGACCAGCCTTCGATCAGGTTCAGCACCCACTCGGGGTGGTCCTTGGTGATGTCGTTGAGGTGGTTGGCCACCGACTTGCGCACATAAAGGCTGCTGTCGGCCTTGAGGCTGTCGAGGATTGCTGCTGCCAGCGTCGGGTCGGCTTGCACCGGTTCCAAACGAAATGACCACGGCAGGCGCGGGCGACTGCCTTCGCTGGCCAGGCGGCGGACGTGTTCGTTGTCGTCCAGCGACCAGTCGTGCATCAGTGCCAGTGAGCGTTCGAAGTCGCTGCGCAGGAAATGCCGGATCGCGAACTCCGAGGAACCGAACGTGGTGAAGTACTTGAGTGCGTCCATCGACAGCTCGAACGCGTGGGCACCATAAGTGGCGACGTACTGAGGCAGGAACATGCTGACGAAGCCGCTGTTCAAGCGTGGTGCGAGCGGGCGCAGGATTTCCAGTGTCTGCTCATAGCTCAGCGGCAACACTGCATGCAGGCACTCACCGACCCGCGCCATGCGCTGCATCACCGACAACTCGGCCAGGCCTTCATTGGCGAGTTTCAGGAACGCCTTGGCGTTGAACGCCGGGTACACCGCGCGCATTTCGCTGGCGATGTGTTGCAAGCGCTCGGCGTTGAAGATTTCCTTCAGGGCGGGGGGAGACTGGTCGGTGCTACTCATCGTGGATTCCTTTCAACATTTCAGAGCAAAAGATCGCGGCCTGCGGCGGTTCCCACGGGGAACGCGATCTTTTTTTGCTTCAAGGTTTGACCGTCTCTTCCTCAATCCGATCCGCCTCGAACAACCGCGCCAGTTCGGCTCGGGCTTCCTGGGCGCTTTGCATGACTTTCGCGGCATCGTCGTAGATCGCGTGCTGGGCTTCGAGCACTTGTTCGTCGTGATGCTTGAAACGCTCGATGCGGGCGTCGGCCTGGGTTTGGCTCAGGCCCAGACCGAGCAGGGTCCGGCGGCTCATTTCCAGGCTGGAATAGTAGGTTTCGCGGATCGCCTCGGCGCCGAGGTCGACCAACCGGTGCACGTGCTGACGGTTACGCGCACGGGCGATGATTTTCATGTGCGGGTAGAGTTTGCGCACCAGTTCGGCGGTCTTGATGTTGGTGTCCGGGTCATCGGTGGCAATCACAAAGTATTCCGCCTGCCCGACCTTGGCCGCATGGAGTATTTCCGGGCGCATCGGATCGCCATAGAACACCGGCACACCGCCAAAACTGCGCGACAGCTCGATGGTTTCCACCGAGGTGTCGAGGGCGACGAACTGGATTTTCTGTGCCCGCAGGATCCGCGCGACGATCTGTCCCATACGGCCCAGGCCGGCGATGACTACGCGCGGGGCGTCAGTGTCGATTTCACGCAGGTGCGGCGGCACGGCAACGGGCTGGACTTTCGATTTCACCAGTCGGCCGCACATCAGCAGCAACAGCGGGGTCACGGCCATCGACAGGGTGATGGTCAGCACCTGAAGGTCGTACATCCGTGGGTCGAACAGGCCTTGGTCGCGGCCGATCTTGAACACCACGAACGCAAATTCACCACCCGCCGCCAGCACGATGCCCAAGCGCAGCGCACTCAGCCGATTCAAACCTCCGGCCAGTCGCCCGACGACAAACAGCATCGGCAGCTTGAGCATGATCAGCAGCAAGGTCAGGCCCAGCACCGTCGCTGGGGCGCTGAACAGCAGGCTGATGTTGGCGCCCATGCCGACGCTGATGAAAAACAGCCCCAGCAGCAGGCCCTTGAACGGTTCGATTTGCGCTTCCAGTTCATGGCGGTATTCCGAGTCCGCCAGCAGCAAGCCGGCGAGGAATGCGCCGAGTGCCATCGACACGCCGACCAGGTCCATCAGCCATGCAGTGCCGATCACCACCAGCAGCGCGGTGGCGGTCGAGACTTCCGGCAGGCCGGTTTTGGCGACCACACGAAACACCGGTCGCAACAGGTAACGCCCGCCAATCACCACCACTGCGATGCTGCCGAGCACCCGCAGGACATGGTTCAAATCTTCAGCGGCGGTCGAGGTGTGATCGCCGCCGGCGAGCAGCGGCACCATGGCGATCAGCGGGATCGCGGCGATGTCCTGAAACAGCAGAATCGCAAACGCCAGCCGTCCGTGCGGGCTGGTCAGTTCCTTGCGCTCAGCCAGGCTTTGCAGACCGAAGGCGGTGGACGACAACGCCAGCCCCAGGCCGAGCACGATCGCGCTATTGAGCGCCTGGCCGAACACGTAGAACGCCAGCACGCCGATCACCGAACCGGTCAGCAGCACTTGCGCCAGACCGACGCCAAACACCGCTTTGCGCATCACCCATAACCGTCGCGGAGACAGCTCAAGACCAATGATGAACAGCAGCAACACCACGCCGAGCTCGGAAATATGGCTGACACTTTGCGGGTTGCCGATCAACCCCAGCACCGACGGCCCGATGATGACGCCGGCCAGCAGATAGCCCAACACCGCGCCCAGTTGCAGGCGTTTGGCCAAAGGCACGGTGAGCACCGCCGCGAACAGAAAGACGACAGCGGCTTGCAACAGGTTGCCTTCATGGGGCATGGCTTACTCCTGGGAAAACGTCGAACAACAAAAATTGCAGACAATCATGGGTTGGAAAGGCGACAAGGATAAAGGCTGGGCCGGCGTCAGTCAGTCATGAGTGCCGTCTATTGCGGATTTTCGCGTTACATTTTGCATCAGTTTGTTACATTCATAGGATAAGCTGATCAATTCGTTTGCCGCTGAGTGCGCTTCATGGCCATCAACTTCGACCTGAATGACTTGCAGGCTTTTCGCGCCGTGGTCGAGCAGGGCAGCTTTCGCAAGGCCGCCGACGCGGTGCGCATCTCCCAGCCGGCGCTGAGTCGACGGATTGAAAAGCTCGAAGACGCACTGGGCGTCAAACTGTTCGAGCGCACCACTCGCCGCGTTAGCCTGACCCAGGCAGGGCGCGCGTTTGCGCCGAGTGTCGACCGGTTGCTGGATGACCTGGATGTGGCGTTGCTGGGGATCAGCGATGTGGCGTCGACCCGTTTGGGCTATGTCACTGTGGCCTGCGTGCCATCGGCGGCCTATTACTTCATGCCGCGGGTGGTCGCCCAATACCATCAGCGATTTCCACGAATCAAGGTCAAGGTGCTCGACTCCAGCGCCCATGACGTGCTGAGCGCAGTGGTCAATGGCGAGGCGGATTTCGGCTTGAGTTTCATGGGCACGCTGGAGGCCGACGTCGAGTTCGAACCGCTGGTGCAGGAGCGTTATGTGGTCGCTTGCCGACGCGATCACGCCTTGGCCAACCGCGCAAGCGTGAGCTGGAGCGAGCTGTACCAGCAGGATTACATCTCCCTCGACAAGACGTCGGGCAATCGCTTCCTGCTGGATCAGGCGTTGAGCGGGATTGTGCCGGCGCGTCAGAGCATCTGCGAAACCCGACACGTCACCACTATGATCGGTCTGGTTGAAGCCGGGCTGGGTATTGCTGCGGTGCCGTTGATGGCGATGCCCGGCAGTGACCACCCGATTCTGACTCACGTACCGCTGACGGATCCGCAAGTGATGCGCAGCGTCGGCCTGCTCAAGCGTCGGGGACGGACGCTGACGCCGGCGGCGCTGGAGCTGGAACGGCTGATTATTGAAATGAAGGTCAAACCGGCCTCAGCCTGGATTGGCTGAGGCCGGTATCAGGCTTAACGGCTGACCGAGTCCAGTCCGGTTGCCTTGACATCTGGCTGGGCGGCCGGGGAGGCGAGGTATTCGAGCAAGGCTTTGGCTTGCACCGGATGTTGCGCACCAACCGGAATGCCGGCGGCGAAGCGTGTCACTGACTGCACGGATTCCGGAATCTTGCCGACGAAGGTCACGCCGGGCACCGGGAGCAATTCACTGACCTGTTGAAAGCCCAATTGGTAGTCGCCCGTGGCAACCACCGAAGCCACCGGAATTTTCGGCACCATGGTCGATTTGGCTTTGAGCTGCGGCTCGATCCCCAGGCGCTTGAACAGCTGATCCTGGATGTACACGCCGCTGGCGCTGTCGGAGTAGGCCACGGATTTGGCATTGAGCAATGTCGTCTTCAGCCCTTCGACCGAGCTGATATCCGGCTTCGCCGCACCCTCGCGCACCACCAGGCCAATCCTCGAATCGGCCAGTTCAACCCGTGACCCGGGCAAGACCTTGCCTTGCTTGATCAACTCATCCAGGGCGTAGCCGACCATGATCACCACATCGGCGTGCTCGCCACGGGCCAACCGGTTGGGGATCGCTTCAGGCGCCTTGCCCATCGACGGGCCAAGCGCCGTATCGAGCGTGTTGCCGGTGGCGGCGGCGAACTTCGGACCTAGCACTTTATAGGCGGCTGTGAAGCCACCGGAGGTCATCACGTGCAGCTCTTCAGCCTGGGCAACGCTGCTCAGGCCCAGGGCGCCGATCAGGGTCAGCGCCGCAAGGTTCAGTAATTTTTTCATCGATACCTCTCTGTCTGGGGTTGGCTTATTGCACGGCGACTTGTAAACGACCGGTCGAGCGCCGGTACAGGTACAGCGTTGCGCACAACGCACACAGCGCGGCGAAACTCATCCAGTAACCGGGGGCGGCTTTGTCGCCGGAGTACTGAATCAGGAAGGTCGAAATCGCCGGGGTGAAGCCGCCGAATACTGCGGTCGCCAGGCTGTAGGCCAGGGAGAAACCGGCCACGCGGACTTCCACCGGCATGATTTCGGTCAGCGCTGCAACCATGGCGCCGTTGTACAAACCGTAGATGAACGACAACCACAGCAGCACCAACAGCATGTTGATGAAGCTCGGTGCCTGGACCAGATACGTCAATGCCGGGTAGGCCGTGGCCAAGGTCAGCAGGGTCATCGCCACCAGCACCGGGCGCCGACCGATGCGGTCCGACAGTGCGCCACCCAGTGGTAGCCAGCAGAAGTTCGACACGCCGACCAGCAAGGTCACCAGTAGCGCATCGGAAGTGCTCAGGTGCAGCACGATTTTGCCAAAGGTCGGCGCGTACACGGTGATCAGGTAAAACGCGGTGGTGGTCAGCGCCACCATCAGCATCCCGGCGATCACGATCTGCCAGTTTTGCAGCAAGGTGCCGAACACCTGACGCATGCTTGGGCGGTGGCGGCGGGCGGTGAACTCTGCGGTTTCTTCAAGGCTGCGCCGCAGCAGGAAAATAAACGGCACGATCATGCAACCGACGAAAAACGGAATGCGCCAGCCCCAGTCGGCAACCACTGTCGCCGGCATCCATTGGTTCAGCGCATAGCCCAGCGCCGCAGCAACGACGATCGCCACTTGCTGGCTGGCCGACTGCCAACTGGTGAAAAAGCCCTTGCGGCCCGGCGTGGCGATTTCCGCCAGGTACACCGACACGCCGCCCAGTTCCGCACCGGCGGAGAAGCCTTGAAGCAGACGGCCGATCAACACCAGCGCCGGAGCGAACAGACCGATGGTCTCGTAGCCGGGCACCAGCACAATCAGAATCGTGCCGCTGGCCATGATCGACAGGGTGACGATCAACCCTTTGCGGCGGCCGACATCATCGATGTAGGCACCAAGAATCACCGCGCCCAAAGGACGCATCAGAAAACCTGCGCCAAACACTGCGAAGGTCATCATCAGCGAGGCGAATTCGCTGCTGGCAGGGAAGAACGCCGCCGCAATATAGGTGGCGTAGAAACCGAAGAGGAAGAAGTCGAACTGTTCCAGGAAGTTGCCCGAGGTGACCCGGAAAATTGCACTGACTTTGCTGCGAGCGGATGTCGCTGGCGGATGGGTTGTAGCCTGCATGTTGTGTCTCCCGCGCTTTTATGACATGCGCAACGTGGCGCATGGATATTATTAAGGCCGGATACTGGGGCAGGTCGATCGATATGATAAGTGCATATTTAACATCCATTGATGCGTATGGATTATCACTGCGGTGAGATCAATCGCAGAATCATCGCTACAGTGAGGTGTGAGCGTTTCGAATGACCGGACGCAATGGCGGTCCTAGAGCGGGTGTCACCCATTCACTGGAGAAATACCGATGCTGCGTCAAAGAAATCTGGCTGCCATGGCGGTGCTTGTGAGTCTTGCAGTTATCTGCCCGACGGTCCTGGCCGCCGATACCCTGCAAACCATCGTCCAGTCGGCGCCAATCAATGCCCGCAACCTGCACGTCGGCGACCAGGCGCCGGACGTCTACACCCGCAGCGAAAAAGCCCTGGTCGACTGGAAAAGACGCGGCTTGAATACCCCGCAAAGTCAGAGCCAGTGGGTGCAAATCAACGACAAGTACATGCTGGTGCAGACCACCAACGGGCAGATTCTGGCGGTCATGCCGATAGAGCGTTGAACCGCTGCCCACACCAGCGTCTTCAACGGCATTGCCCTGCAAGGCAAAATCTGAGAAAACGCGGACCGTGTTTACGGTCACCGCGAACGAGAGAGCAGTAATGAACGAAGAATTGCAGGTCATCGACCTTGAACTGGGTGACGGCAAAGTCGCCGTCAAAGGCGCCTTGATTACCACTCAGTACCGCGGTTTTCTGGAGGACGGTACGCCGTTCGATTCTTCCTGGGAGCGCGGTAAGCCCTTCCAATGTGTGATCGGCACCGGCCGAGTGATCAAGGGCTGGGATCAGGGCTTGATGGGTATGAAGGTCGGCGGCAAGCGCAAGTTGCTGGTGCCGGCACACCTGGGGTATGGCGAGCGCTCGATGGGCGCCATCCCGCCCAATTCCAACCTGGTTTTCGAGATTGAATTGCTCGAAGTGCTGACCCGCGACGACTGACCACTGTTACGCCTCGAACCCCGGCAACTGGCTGACTCGCTCGCTGAGAAACTCGGTGAGCAACCGCGCACGCAACGGTCGGTAGCGGCGATCGGGGTAGAGCGGATTTCAGATCGGCCCTTGAAGTCCGGCATAGTGAAAGGCAACTCCGTTTGTAAGAGGCAGAGGCATGGCGAAGCACGTCAGTGCGCAAACGCTTCAGGGTATTTGTCCAGATAGGCATCATTGAGCTGCGTATCCTGGGAACGCATGAACGTTTTGAAGTCGGGTACCAGAAAGACCAGCAGAGACAACAGCAGCACCATGACGCCCAGCAGCGTGATTGTCAGTGCAACCCCCAGATAGGCGATCAGGGTATTCATCGCGAAACTGCCCAAGGGGCTAGCCGCCGCAGACAGAAATGAAACCGTGGCAAAAATCCGGTTGCGATGGAGCTTTGGCGTCGCCAGCAACCTCACAGCGGAGGTGGGGATGTTGATCAACATCAGGCCGACGCCGCCGCAGAAGAAGGCCACGGGCACGATGAACGACGATGAAACGGTGCCGACTGCCACCAGATTGCCCCCCAGTAATGCAAAACCTGCGGACACACACATGTCACGGGGGACCCGGTCGGATAACCAGCCGATGATCTTGTAACTGCCCGCCAGAATGCCCAGCCCGAAGCACGAATCCAGAAGACCGATGTAAGTGACCGGGTACTGGATGACGTCCTTTACGTACAGAGGGATCAGGATGGTGAAGAACGGAAACAGGGCAAAGTTGATCAGCATTGCAATGATGGCCAGGTAAAACTCGACTTTCACTCCGTAAACCACTTTGAAGCCGGAATAGATCATGCTGAAGCCACTGGCACCCGGGGCTTTTTCGTCTTGGCCAGTGGCACCGATGTGGCTCGGGATGGTCGCGATCAACGTCCCTGCGATGAGAATCGCAAAAAAGTCGGCGGCAAAGGCGAAGGTGATACCGAACCTGTAAATCAGCCCGCTGGCCAACACCGGCCCCAGCAGAATGGAAAAGGACGACATCACGCTTTTGGTCCGAAAGGCCGGGGAGACTTTATCGTCGTCTGCAAACAAAGGAATGATCGACGCCTGGAGAGGGTCACGCACGCCGACGATCGCACTGCTGATCATCATCAGCGCGCCCACGGTCCAGGGGTTGAACGACCCCGTGGCGGACAGCACCACCATCAACAGCGCTGTCAGCAGGCTGATGCATGAGGCCAGCTTGATGATCAGGATTTTGTTGTACTTGTCCCCCAGCCATCCCAGCAGAGGCTTGGCTAACACCTCTGCCGCGATGGAACAGGCAATCATGTTGGCGAAATAGAGCGCAGAGCCTGTTTCCTGCAAGGTCCACCAGGCCACCGCCAGTTGATTGCACCGTCCTCCCAGAACCATCAGCAAAAAACTGAATTGCACTTTCAGCAGGCGCCGGTCGATGCCGGGAAAGCCCCACGTAATGCCTGAAAAATTTGCACTCATTGACATTCCTTTGATCGGGATAGGGCGACTGCGCAAGCAGGAACGTTCAAGAGTACAGGTCGACGCGGCCCCTGAAACAAACTCAACTTGTTCTAGCGCTGTTCCGCGGCATATCCCATGACCATTGGGTGAATGCAGGGTTGCCAATATTGACGTGAACGACGACTATTCTTTCCGTAGATAGGTATAGGGGGTATGGGTATGTCGCACATTCACGAACACAAGGACGATCTGCTGAAGCGGGTTCGTCGTATCGCCGGCCAGGTTCAAGCCGTCGAGCGGGCATTGGAGTCGGAAGCCGACTGCGCCAAGACCCTGCATCTGGTCGCGGCAATCCGTGGCGCGGTCAACGGTCTGATGGACCAGTTCATCGAAGCCCACGCCCGTGAACACGTGGCCAGCCCCGAGCTCAGCGATCAAGAACGCGCCGAAGGTCTTGAAGAGTTGCTGCAAGCCATTCGTCGTTATTCAAATTGAAGGTCATGCAACCCATGCGCAGTACACCTCAGGTTTCACGTTATTCCCACGATCACATGTTCCTGGGTGCCACCCATGATGAGAATGCCAGACGCACGCTGTGGGTCGTTGCGCTGACGTTCGTCATGATGGTTGGCGAGATTGTCGCCGGTTACATCACCGGTTCGATGGCACTGTTGGCGGACGGTTTCCATATGGCCACCCACGTTGGTGCGCTGGGCATTACCGCAATCGCCTACGGGTTTGCCAGACGAAACGCCGGTAATGCGCGCTACAGTTTTGGTACGGGCAAAGTAGGGGATCTGGCGGGCTTCGCCTCGGCCATGGTGCTGGGGCTGGTCTCGATCGTCATTGCCGCAGAGTCCATCATGCGGCTGTTTCAACCGACTACCGTGGCTTTCACCGAAGCAACACTGATCGCCGTAGTGGGCCTGGCCGTGAACATCGTCAGCGCGCTTTTACTGGCCGGCAACTCTGCGCATCATGACCACGGTCACGGTCACGGTCACGGTCACGGTCATCATCACGACAACAATCTGCGTTCGGCTTATGTCCATGTGCTGGCCGATGCGATGACTTCCGTGCTGGCAATCGCTGCGTTGTTGGCTGGTCGTTATCTGGGTTGGGTCTGGCTGGACCCGGTGATGGGTATCGTCGGCGCAGTCGTCATCGCCAATTGGGCCTATGGCTTGATGCGAGACAGCGCCGCAGTGCTGCTGGACACGACCGATGAACACGTTGCCGCCGAAGTTCGTGAGCTGCTGGAGTCGACAGGCGATGTCAGCATCACCGACCTGCATGTCTGGCGCGTAGGCCCACAGGCCCGAGCGGCGATTGTCAGCGTCGTGACCTCGGCAGCCGTCACGGCCGATGCCATCCGCGAACGGCTGGCCCCGGTTCATGAGCTGTCACACCTGACGGTTGAATATCGCAACGCTTGAGGACACTGCTATGGGCATTTACCTGGCACCACGTCAGGTAAATAACTCGATATCTTCAAGGGTGTCCGAGATGACAGGTTCAAGAGAGGGGAATCGTGCCTTCGCACGCTCAAAGGCCGCGAGTATCTTCTCTAGCTCCAGTTGACCGTGTCGGCGTGCCACATGACCAAGGGCTGTGATGGCGGCTGATACAACATTTTCACTCTCACTGTTCAGATAGTGCAGGCAAGTGTTCTGAGCCCACGCTCCATCTGGCTCGTTAAGACCGATGGAGATCAGGGCGGCGATGACATCCGTTTCCTTTCCTTCAGCAAGAAGAGTGTTCGCTTTGTCATGGTTCATCGAAGGATCTTGATAGAGCAGGCTCACTTTTTAACTCCCTGAATGTTGCCTTTGTTGTCGACCGTTCCGGCTTTGATCAGAGCATGTCTTCATATGCCTGCTGTCGAAACTCACGCTCTGCAAGCTCGGTTGGCGTCATGTATCTAGAGGTGCGGTGATGACCGTCACCCGACGGAGGGTTCCAGACTTTTGGTATGTCCTTTTTACGAGCCATGCGCATCCTTGTTTCGCCTGTTAAGTACGACGAGACGCTATCTCAAGCGGAGTGCCATGGCTGTAGGACGGGTCTGAAAACGCTGACGATGTTCCGCATGAGGCAACGCTTCGAAAATCACCACGATCATCGCTGAACCTCCCGCCGCTCCCAAAACACCGGAATACGCCCGTTCAATGACGGGCGGTACTCCCAGGCAAGCTGATCGAGCAAATCGTTGTGCGTCAGGATTTCGCTGAGCGTGGCGCTGGCGATGTTCAAGGCCAGTGCCTGGCCGGGGCACTGGTGGCGGCCGGCGCCGAAGGTGAAGCTGCGGCGGGTTGGGCGGTCGAGGAGCAAGGCGTCCGGGTTGTCATTGAGCTGTGGGTCGCGGTTGGCCGAGGCCAGCAGCACCAGGATGACGTCGCCGGGTTTGAGACTCTCGCCGTCGATTTCACAAGGCGCGCTGACGAAGCGACGGGTGTTCTGCACCGAAGGGTCATGGCGCTGGACTTCCGCCAACAGATCTTTGACCCGCGCCGGGTCGCGCTGCATTTCAGCCTTGAGCTGCGGATTACGGATCAATGCCAGCACCGCGTTGCCGATCAATCCGGCAGTGGCCTCATAGGTCTGGGAAAGCAGGCCAATCAGGTTGGCGCGCAGGGTGTCGGGGTTTGCCAGGCGTTGACGAATCCCTTCAAGTAGAGGGCTTTGGTGATCCTGCGCGCTGAGGCGTTCTATGAAGTAACCGTTCAACTGTTCCGCCGCCGCATGGGCCGTGTCCAGCTGGGTTGGGTTGCTCAGGGGCGACAGGCACGCGACAAAATCAGCCGTCAGTTTACTGAGGGTTCGACCTTCGGCTGGCGTAAAGCCGAGCAACGCAGCGACCACGCACACCGGGCCCATGAACATGGCCTTGTGCAGTCCGTCAGCAGATGGGCTGATCAACCGGGCGCGCACCAGTGCGCTGACCTCATCGGTGTCGATCACTTCAAGTCCCGGCTGTATGGCCGACCTCGGGCAGCGCTGGCGTTCGCCATCGTTCATTCGCATCAATTGACCAAACACCTTGCCAGCCGCGCCGTGTGCAATGGCGTTGGGCACTGGTTCGTGGGCCGGTCGGACCTTGCAGTCAGGATGAGCCAGCACGGCGGCAACGGCCTGGGCGCTGCTGGCCACCCACAGACTCAGTCCTTGATGAAATGAAAGTCCGCCGTCGGCGCGCAGGCTGGCGTAATAAGGGTAGGGGTCGGTATGTGTTGCGGCGATGATCGGGTCCATGAAGTGCTGCCTTATTCGTCGGTGGAAAGTGTTGCTACTATCTCCAGTCGGGCAGGGCGACGATTCGTCAGGGAGCGAAATATGAACGTAGAGCAGCACGACATCGGCGTCTCGCAAGTGGCGGCAGCCATTGCCGAGCCGGCCCGAACGAAAATCCTTTGCTCGCTGATGGACGGCCACGCGCGCACCAGTACTGAACTGGCCGTGATCGCCGACGTCAGCGCCTCTACCGCCAGTGCCCACTTGGCGAAACTCAAGGAACTTGCCTTGGTGCGGCTGCATGTTCAGGGGCGTCATCGTTATTACAGCCTGGCGGACCAACGGGTCGCCCAGGCCCTGGAAGCGCTGATGGTGATCGGCCAAAACGCCGCGCCAACCTTTACTCCCCGAACCCCGGATCGCCTGCAATTTGCTCGCACTTGCTACGACCATATGGCCGGCACCTTGGCCGTGCTGCTGCATGACCGGATGCTGGAAGCGGGTTGGTTGGCAGTGTCGGAGCAGGGTGATCAGCAGCACGTGCTGAGTGAAACCGGTGAGCGGTTTTTCGAAGGGTTGGGCATCGACGTGAAGTCCTTGAACAGTCTGCGTCGACGTTTTGCCTGCCCTTGTCTCGACTGGAGCATGCGTCGCCCGCATCTCGGCGGCTCATTGGGCGCGGCGTTGTTGCAGACGGCGATCAAGCGCAAATGGCTGACACAGGATCTGGACAGTCGAGCGCTGGCGTTGACGGCGACCGGGCGTAAAGAGATCACGGCCAGATTCGCGATTGAACTGCCGGCGCTGGCGAAGGTGAACCTGCGGAGTGCCACTGAGTCAGGCAGTCGCGCGGTTGTCAGTCCTTCGCCATAACGGCGTATTCGCTATCGACTGGCCGAGGCCATCAGCACGCCGAAGCTGGCGAACGTAACGCCTGACACCTTCGCCGCCAGCCAGGAACCTTTTTGACTCGACAACCAGCCTTTGGCTGCATTGGCGAGCAGCGCATAGCTGCCGTGGATCAGGATCACCAGCAGGCTGTAGGAACTGACCAGGCTAAAAAACTGGCTGTAGTAGTGCGTCGAGGTATCGATGAACTGCGGGAACACCGCGAGAAAGAAGAACACCGCTTTTGGGTTCAACAGCTGCAGCGATGCTGCTTCGACGAAGCGATACCCAGGACTCGACGAGTTCACTTCACGCTCAGGGATGAAACGATCAGTGCGCCAGCTTTTGTAACCCAGGTACAAGAGGTACGCGGCACCGGCATATTTCAGCACGGTGAACGCGCTCGCGGAGGTCGCGAGTATCAGGCCCACGCTGGTCGCACTGATCCCGGCGACGACAAACGCCCCGAGGGCGATGCCCAGGATACCCGGCAGCGCGCCGGTCCAGCCATGACGCAAGGAGTTGGTCAGCGTGAGCACCACGCCGGGCCCGGGACTCAGAATGGTCAGGGCGGCGAACAGTAAAAACACTCCGTAGCTATTCATCTCTCACTCCATCAGGTGGCATTGGCTGCATGCCCGCAGATTGGCGTGACGATGAAGGTGTGACAAACGCTTTAATTGCACGGTATATGTGACTAAATTAGACGCATGATTAATCAACTCCCTCCCTTGAATGCGGTTCGCGCTTTTGCGTCCGCTGCTCGTCATCAGAGCTTCAGCCTCGCGGCCGAGGAACTGCATGTCAGCCACAGTGCCGTCAGCCGTCACATCAAACGGCTTGAGGAACATCTGGGCGTGCTGCTGTTCGAACGGCGCATCCGGCAATCGCTGCTGACCCCGGCTGGACAGAGCTTCTATGAACAGGTCAGCGCTGGACTGTCACAGATTGCCAACGCCGCCGCGGCACTCAAGCAACACGCTTCGCTGCGTACCGTAAAGATCAACGTCCGTCCGACCTTTGCCCAGCGCTGGCTGAGACCCAGGCTGGCGGAGTTCATGGCGCTGCACCCGGAGATCAAACCCGAGGTGGTCACGTCCACGCTGGCGCCCGATCACGCACGAGACAGGTTCGACGTCGTTATTCGACGGGGCCGCGACGGCTGGGCGCCGGACATTCACGCTCAGGTACTGTTTGAAGACGAATTGCTGCTGGTCGCGGCGCCTTCGCTGATCAAGCGTCTGCCGCTCGACGACTTGAACGCCCTCAGCCGACATACCTTGCTGACCGCCAAGACCCGCCGCGAGGACTGGCACAACTGGGCCCTGCTGTTCGGCGAAACGCAGTCAGCGACTCAGATGACGTTGCAGTTCGATCACATGCAGCCGGTGCTTCAGGCTGCCGTGGAGGGACAGGGCATAGCCTTGTGTCCGGCCTCGTTGCTGGGCGATGACCTGCCGAGCGGCCGGCTGATTTGCCCATTGCCCGAACTGCGCATGCCGCTGCCGCGTTACTACTACGGTGTTGCGCCGGACGTGACAGAGCAGACTCAAGTGTTTCTGGAGTGGTTGTTTGCCAGGCTCGATGTAGATGGCAACCAATAAAAAGCCCACCCACCGCGTGAGCGATGGGTGGGCTTTTCAGTGCCGCAAGCGCTGGATCAGACCTTGACGATCCAGCCCTCTGGCGCTTCGATGTCGCCGGTCTGCACACCAGTCAGCTCTTTGTAGAGTTTCTGGGTGACCGGGCCAACTTCGGTTTCGCTGTGGAACACGTGCAGCTTGCCGTTGTACTCGATGCCGCCGATCGGCGTGATCACCGCAGCAGTACCGCAGGCGCCGGCTTCCTTGAAGTCGCTGATCTTGTCGATGAACACGTCGCCTTCAACGACTTCCATGCCCAGGCGCGATTTTGCCAGCTCGATCAACGACAGACGGGTGATACCCGGCAATACCGAAGGGGATTTCGGCGTGACGAATTTGTTGTCCTGGGTGATACCAAAGAAATTCGCAGAGCCGACTTCTTCGATCTTCGTGTGGGTCATCGGGTCCAGGTAGATGCAGTCGGCGAAGTGCGCCTTCTTGGCCTGGGAGCCAGGCATCAGGCTGGCGGCGTAGTTGCCACCGACCTTGGCAGCGCCGGTGCCTTGTGGCGCGGCGCGGTCGTAGCTGGAGATCAGGAAGTTGTGTGGGGTCAGGCCACCTTTGAAATAGGCGCCGACCGGGATGCAGAAGATCGAGAAGATAAACTCGGGAGCGGTACGCACGCCGATGTTGTCACCCACGCCGATCACGAACGGACGCAGGTACAGCGCGCCGCCAGTGCCGTACGGCGGAATGAAACGCTCGTTGGCACGCACCACGGCCTTGCAGGCCTCGACGAATTGTTCGGTGTCGACCTGCGGCATCAGCAGGCGAGCGCAGCTGCGCTGCATGCGTGCGGCGTTCTGGTCCGGGCGGAACAGGTTGATCGAACCATCCTTGCAGCGGTAGGCCTTCAGGCCTTCGAAGCATTGCTGGCCATAGTGAAGAGCAGTGGAGCCTTCGCTGATGTGCAGCACGTTATCGGAGGTTAAGGTGCCTTGGTCCCAGGCGCCATCGCGCCAGTGCGACAAATAGCGCTTGTCTGTCTTGATGTAGTCAAAACCCAGCTTGTCCCAATTGATGCTTTCGTTACCCATGACACCCTCTATCACTTAACAATCGCCTGAATGGTTCAAGGCTTCTGACGTTTTTCTGGATGGGGACAACAATACTTCATTCCAGGCCTAAATCGCAGCCCGGACTATCGAGTGATTGGCAGATTTCTTAGCCCGCTCATGAAACTTGCCGCCGATCCTTCATTATTCGAAACCCTGTGGCGAGGGAGCTTGCTCCCGTTCCAGTGCGCAGCACTGGTAAAACCGGACACTGCGGTGTATCAGGCAGATCACAGTGACGCGATTGGGGCCGCTTCGCAGCCCAGCGGGAGCAAGCTCCCTCGCCACAGTTGAGCGGTTACAGGTGCAACGCGTGCCCCAAGGCGCGCAACGCCGCTTCCTGCACTGCTTCACCCAATGTCGGGTGGGCGTGGATGGTGCCGGCGATGTCTTCCAGGCGTGCGCCCATTTCCAGGGACTGGCCGAATGCCGTCGACAACTCGGAGACCCCGACCCCCACCGCCTGCCAGCCGACAATCAGATGATTGTCACGCCGCGCGACCACCCGCACGAAGCCGCTTTTCGATTCCAGGGTCATCGCCCGGCCGTTGGCGGCGAACGGGAAGTTCGACACGATGCAATCCAGGCCAGCGGCCTTGGCTTCATCCGGGGTTTTACCGACTACCACCAGTTCCGGGTCGGTAAAGCACACGGCGGCGATGGCGGTGGGATTGAACTCGCGGTGTTTGCCCGAGATCAGCTCGGCGACCATTTCACCCTGCGCCATGGCGCGGTGAGCGAGCATCGGCTCGCCGCTCAGATCGCCGATGGCCCAGACGTTGCGCATGCTGGTCGCGCAGCGGTTGTCGATCTTGATCGCCGAGCCGTTCATGTCCAGGTTCAATGCTTCAAGGTTCCAGCCCTGGGTGTTGGGTTTACGCCCAACCGCCACCAGCACCTGATCGGTGGCCAGGTTCAGGGTTTCACCGTTCGGGTCGCGCACTTGCAAGGTATTGGCTTGTGAATCAAAGCCTTCGACGCTGTGCTTCAAGTAAAGCTTTACGCCGAGTTGCTTGAGCGCTTCGTTGACCGGCTGGGTCAGTTCGGCATCGTAGGCTGGCAGAATCCGATCCTGCGCCTCGACCACGCTGACCTCGGCGCCGAGCTTGCGGTAGGCAATGCCCAACTCAAGCCCGATGTAGCCGCCACCCACCACGATCAGCCGTTTTGGCACGCTTTTCGGCGCCAGAGCTTCGGTGGAAGAGATGATCGGCCCGCCAATTGGCAGCATCGGCAGGTTGACGCTTTTCGAACCGGTGGCCAGCAGCAGGTGCTCGCACTGGATACGCGTGTCGCCGACCTCGACGGTTTTACCGTCGATGACCTTGGCCCAGCCTTGAATGACCTGGACCTTGTGCTTTTTCAGCAGCGCCGCGACGCCGGTGGTCAGGCGATCAACGATACCGTCCTTCCACTCGACGCTTTTGCCGATGTCCAGGGTCGGCGCCGAGACGTTGATCCCGAGGGCCGAATGCTGGCTGTGATGCTGAGTCTGATGGAACTGCTCGGCTACATGGATCAGCGCTTTCGACGGAATGCAGCCGATGTTCAGGCAGGTGCCGCCGAGCGCCTGGCCTTCGACCAGAATGGTGCTGATGCCCAACTGGCCCGCGCGGATCGCCGCCACATAACCGCCGGGGCCGCCGCCGATAATCAGCAGCGTGGTGTTCAGAGTCTGTTGCATGCCTTACTACTCCACAAACAGGGTTGCGGGTTGTTCGAGCAAGCCACGAATGGCCTGGATGAATTGCGCCGCGTCCATGCCATCGACCACCCGGTGATCGAAGGAGCTGGAGAGGTTCATCATCTTGCGAATCACGATCTGGCCTTTGATCACCATTGGCCGCTCGACGATCTTGTTGACGCCGACGATCGCCACTTCGGGCAGGTTCAGCACCGGGGTGCTGACGATGCCGCCCAAGGCGCCGAGGCTGGTCAGGGTGATGGTCGAGCCGGACAGTTCATCGCGGCTGGCTTTGCCATTGCGCGCAGCCGTGGCCAGACGGGAGATTTCCGCAGCGCTGTCCCACAAGCTGCGAGCCTCGGCGTGACGCACCACCGGCACCATCAAGCCAATGTCGCTTTGGGTTGCGACGCCGACATGCACCGCACCGAGGCGGGTGATGACCTGGGCTTCGTCGTCATAACGGGCGTTGATCTGCGGGAAGTCGCGCAGGGCGACGACCATGGCGCGGACCAGGAACGGCAGCAACGTCAGCTTGCCGCGAGTTGCGCCGTGCTTTTCATTCAGATGCGCACGCAGTTCTTCCACTGCCGTCACGTCGATTTCTTCGACGTAGCTGAAGTGTGCGGCACGCTGAGTCGCATCCTGCATCCGCTGGGCGATCTTGCGACGCATGCCGATCACCGGGATCTGCTGTTCGTCGTTGCGTTCGGCGTATGCGGCCACAGTGCTCGATGCGTTCGACTGACCTTGTGCCAGATAGGCCTCGAGGTCTTCGTGAAGAATCCGCCCGGCAGGGCCGGTGCCACGGACCAGACGCAATTGAATACCGGCATCCAGCGCGTGTTTGCGTACGGCCGGGGAGGCCAGCGGACGCTCATCGGCTTCGCGAGCGACCATCGGGCCTTGCGGCGCAACTGGGTGAGCCGGGACGGCGGATTTGCTTTCAATCGCGGCTTCGACTTTCGGTGCGGCAACCGCTGCGGGCTTCGGTGCTGGTGCAGCCGGTGCTGGCTGAGACGACGCTTTGACGTTGCCTTCACCTTCCACTTCGATACTGATCAGAATGCTGCCGACGGCCATGACTTCACCTGGCTCACCGCCGAGGGAGATCACCTTGCCATGCACCGGGGACGGAATGTCGACCATCGCCTTGTCGGTCATCACATCGGCCAGCACCTGATCTTCGACGACCATGTCGCCGACCTTGACGTGCCACACCGACAGTTCAACTTCTGCAATGCCTTCGCCAATGTCCGGCATTTTAATAACGTGCGTGCCCATTCAGACCTCCATGACCCGTTTCAACGCCGCGCCCACACGGGACGGACCTGGGAAATACGCCCACTCTTGCGCATGCGGGTAGGGAGTATCCCAACCGGTCACACGCTCGATTGGCGCTTCCAGGTGGTGGAAGCAATGTTCCTGAACCAGCGCGACCAGTTCGGCGCCAAAGCCGCAGGTGCGGGTGGCTTCGTGGACGACCACGCAGCGGCCGGTTTTCTTCACCGACTTGACGATGGTTTCCAGGTCCAGCGGCCACAGGCTGCGCAGGTCGATGACTTCGGCGTCGATGCCGGTTTCTTCAGCGGCCACTTGCGAGACATACACGGTGGTGCCGTAGGTCAGGATGGTCACGTCCTTGCCTGGACGGGTGATGGCGGCGAGGTCCAGCGGAACGGTGTAGTAGCCGTCCGGCACTTGCGCGGCAGGGTGTTTCGACCACGGGGTTACCGGGCGGTCGTGATGGCCGTCGAACGGGCCGTTGTACAGGCGCTTTGGCTCAAGGAAGATCACCGGGTCATCGTTCTCGATGGAGGCGATCAACAGGCCTTTGGCGTCGTAGGGGTTGGACGGCATCACTGTGCGCAAGCCGCAGACCTGAGTGAACATCGCTTCGATGCTCTGGCTGTGGGTCTGGCCGCCGTAGATGCCGCCGCCGCAAGGCATGCGCAAGGTCATCGGGGCGGTGAACTCGCCGGCCGAGCGATAGCGCAGGCGTGCCGCTTCGGAAATGATCTGGTCCGAGGCCGGGTAGACGTAATCGGCGAACTGGATCTCGGCCACTGGCCGTAATCCGTAGGCGCCCATGCCGACCGCAACGCCGACGATGCCGCTTTCGGAGATCGGCGCATCGAACACCCGCGAGGTGCCGTATTTGCTCTGCAGGCCTTCGGTGCAACGGAACACGCCGCCGAAGTAGCCGACGTCCTGGCCGAACACCACGACGTTGTCGTCACGCTCGAGCATCACGTCCATGGCCGAGCGCAGGGCCTGGATCATGGTCATGGTGGTTGTGGTCATGGCGGTTTCCAGCTCGATATTATTGTTGTGATCGTTCATGTCAGATCCCCAACTCTTGACGCTGGCGCTTCAAGTGCTCCGGCATCTCTTTATAGACGTCTTCGAACATGGTCGCAGCGCTCGGAATCTGGCCACCGGCCAGGGTGCCGTACTGTTCGGCTTCTTTTTGCGCGGCGATGATTTCGGCTTCCAGTTCAGCGCTGAGGGCCACGTGTTCCTCTTCGGACCACTGACCGATTTTCACCAGATGCTGCTTGAGGCGCGCAATCGGGTCGCCCAACGGGAAGTGACTCCAGTCGTCGGCAGGGCGGTACTTGGAAGGATCATCGGACGTCGAGTGCGGGCCGGCGCGGTAGGTGACCCATTCGATCATGGTCGGGCCAAGGTTGCGGCGGGCGCGTTCGGCGGCCCAGGCAGAGGCGGCGTACACCGCGACAAAATCGTTGCCGTCGACCCGCAGGGAGGCGATGCCGCAACCGACGCCGCGACCGGCGAACGTAGTGGCTTCACCACCGGCAATCGCCTGGAACGTCGAGATCGCCCACTGGTTGTTGACCACGTTGAGGATCACTGGCGCACGGTAAACGTGAGCGAAGGTGAGGGCGGTGTGGAAGTCGGATTCGGCGGTGGCGCCGTCGCCGATCCAGGCCGAGGCGATTTTGGTGTCGCCCTTGATCGCCGACGCCATGCCCCAGCCCACGCCTTGTACGAACTGGGTGGCGAGGTTGCCGGAAATGGTGAAGAAGCCGGCGTCTTTAACGGAGTACATGATCGGCAACTGACGGCCCTTGAGCGGATCGCGCTCGTTGGACAGCAGTTGGCAGATCAGGTCCACCAGCGGCACTTCGCGAGCCATCAGAATGCTTTGCTGACGATAGGTGGGGAAGCACATGTCGTCGATGTTCAGGGCCAGGGCCTGGGCGCTGCCGATGGCTTCTTCGCCAAGGCTTTGCATGTAGAACGACATTTTTTTCTGACGTTGGGCGACCACCATGCGGTTGTCGAAAATCCGCGTCTTGAGCATGGCGCGCATGCCCTTACGCAGAATCTCCACGGGCACGCCTTCTGCCCACGGACCGAGGGCATTGCCCTGATCGTCGAGCACGCGAATCAGGCCCTTGGCCAGATCAGCGGTGTCGGCAGGTTCTACGTCGATTGGGGGTTTGCGCACCGTACCGGCATCGGTCAGGCGCAGGTAGGAAAAGTCGGTTTTGCAGCCGGGGCGGCCCGAGGGTTCGGGAACGTGCAGGCGCAGGGGTTCGTACGCTTGATTCATGGCTTTCTACGCTCGATCTTGTGAATTTCTTGTAGTGAGCTGACCGTCATCCTTCGGGTAGAAGAAATCTTGTCCTACAACAATCATAGGCCGGGGCAAGAAGAATATTTATCTCTGTTTCGTTGCAGTTGAAGCCATTTGAGGATAAAAAATCTGCATAAACATAAAAAACAGGTTGTTTTGTCTCATGCGCAAACTGGACCGTACCGACATCGGCATTCTCAACAGCCTTCAGGAGAACGCCCGCATCACCAACGCCGACCTCGCCCGCTCGGTGAATCTGTCACCGACACCGTGCTTCAATCGGGTCAAGGCCATGGAAGAATTAGGGCTGATTCGCGAGCAGGTCACGCTGCTGGATGCCGACCTGCTGGGGCTGCACGTCAACGTGTTCATTCACGTCAGCCTGGAGAAGCAGGTGGAAGAGGCGCTGGCGCAATTCGAGGCCGCCATCGCCAACCGTCCGGAGGTGATGGAGTGTTACCTGATGGCCGGCGACCCGGACTATCTGATCCGCGTACTGGTGCCGACCATTCAGTCGCTGGAGCGCTTCATGATGGACTTCCTGACCAAGGTCCCGGGCGTCGCCAACATCCGCTCAAGCTTTGCGCTCAAGCAGGTGCGCTACAAAACCGCGCTGCCATTGCCAGCCAATGGCCTGACCCTGGCCAACTGAGATCTCCCCACATACCCGTAGCAGCTGTCGAGCTCCGCGAGGCTGCGTTCGGCGGCGCAGCCGTCGTAATCCGGCTGATACGGTCTGCCTGAAAGAACGCGGTGGCAGGTTTCGCGACGGCTGCGCCGCCGAACGCAGCCTCGCGGAGCTCGGCAGCTGCTACGAGATAAAGTGTGGGGTCCAATGTGTTGGGGTCAGAACTGGTTGATGGGGATCTTCAGGTAGACCACGCCGTTGTCTTCAGCCGGTGGCAAATTCCCGGCCCGCACATTCACCTGAATCGCCGGCAGTATCAGCGTCGGCATGCACAAGCCCGCATCGCGCCGGGTGCGCATGTCGACGAACGCCGTTTCGTCGATGCCGTCATGCACATGAATATTGTTTTTGCGTTGCTCGCCAACGGTGGTCATGCACTGGGAAGTGCGGCCGGCTGGCGGGTAATCGTGGCAGACATAGAGACGGGTGTCGGCGGGGAAGGCCAGCAACCTGTGTATCGAGGCGAATAGCTGGTTGGCGTTGCCGCCAGGGAAGTCGCAGCGGGCGGTGCCGACGTCGGGCATGAACAGCGTGTCGCCCACCAGAATCAGTTCATCGTCGATCAGGTAGGCCATGTCTGCCGGAGTGTGACCGGGAACATGCAGCGCCTTGGCCTTGAGGTTGCCGATGGAAAATTCCTCGTCCGGCGCAAACAGATGGTCGAACTGCGAACCGTCGCTGCGAAACGCCGGCTCAAGGTTGAACAGGTTCTTGAAGACGTCCTGCACCTGACTGATGGCCTGGCCGATGGCGATCTTGCCGCCCAACTCGCGGCGCAGGTAAGGCGCGGCGGACAGGTGATCGGCATGGGCGTGGGTTTCCAGCAGCCATTGGGTTTGCAACCGGTGCTCGCGAACGAAAGCAATCACCCGGTCAGCCTGCGTGGTGGCGGTTCGACCGGACGCCGGGTGGTAATCGAGCACTGAATCGACAATGGCGCACGGGCCGCCGTCGTGTTCATAGATCACATAGGTGTAGGTCTTTGATGCGTCGTCAAGGAAGGCTTGGATCAACGCTGGCATGGCGGCGGGTCCTGGCTGGGTGGCAGAAAGACACAAAGGCTTGCAACACTTTATGTTTAAACATAATGTCCGCAGCTTAAGTGACGACTAAGGTTATCTGCAAATGCAATCCAGTCTAAGCGAAGGTGAAGTGGCGCAATTGCGTGCCTCGGCCTCCAAGGCCTGCGCGCTGCTCAAGGCATTGGCCAATGAGGACCGTCTGCTGATCCTCTGCCAGTTGACTCAGGGCGAGCGCAACGTCGGCGAATTGGAAACCATGACCGGTGTGCGTCAGCCGACGTTGTCCCAACAATTGGGCATTCTGCGCGATGAAGGCCTGGTGGGCACCCGACGTGAAGGCAAGTACATTTTCTACGGTCTTGCCAGCCACGAAGTGATTCAGGTGATGAAAACACTCTCGGGCCTGTATTGCGGCGCGGTGCTAAAAAGCTGGGCGTGAGCCTTTTCGGGCAGCCCCTTGTAGAGGCAATAACTTATGCAGGACCAACACTGGGGCCAGACCATCAGTGCCGACATCGTGGTGATAGGCGGCGGTACCGCGGGTATCGGCTTCGCTGCCAGCCTGCTCAAGCGCGATCCGCACTTGAACGTCACCGTCATCGAACCCAGCGCCCAGCACTATTACCAACCGGCCTGGACGTTGGTTGGCGGCGGCGCGCATGAACTCAAGAACACCGTACGACCAATGGCGGCGGTGATGCCGCGTCAGGCTCACTGGGTGCAGGCTGCGGTCAGCAGCGTCGACCCCGAAAACCGTCTGCTGACGCTTGATGATGGGCGCAGCGTCTCTTATCAGAACCTGATCGTCTGCCCTGGCTTGCGACTGGCCTGGGAGAAAATCGAAGGTCTGCAAGAAGCCCTCGGGCAACACGGTGTCACGTCCAACTACAGCTACCGGCATGCGGCCTACACCTGGCAACTGGTCAAAGGTCTGCGCGGCGGCAAGGCAATCTTCACCCAGCCGGCGGTGCCGATCAAATGCGCCGGGGCGCCGCAAAAGGCGTTGTACCTGTCGTGTGATCACTGGCTCCGACACGGTGTGCTGAAGCATGTCGACGTCGAGTTCAACCTGGCCGGCGCCGCGTTGTTCGGCGTGGCGACGTTCGTTGCGCCGCTGATGAAGTACATCGAGAAATACCGTGCGCGGTTGGCATTCAACTCCAACCTGGTGAAGGTCGACGGGCCGGCGCAAACCGCCTGGTTTGAGGTCAGGGACGCCGCCGGAACGGTCACGCTGCAAGCGAAAAAATTCGATCTGTTGCATGTGGTGCCACCGCAGGTGTCGCCGGACTTCATCCGTCAGAGTTCGCTTGCCGATGCCGCAGGCTGGTGCGAAGTGGACGTCCACAGTTTGCAGCATGTGCGTTATCCGGACGTGTTCGCCCTCGGCGATGTCTGCTCTACCAGCAACGCCAAGACCGCCGCCGCGGTGCGCAAGCAAATCGTCGTGGTGGCGGAGAACGTGCTGGCCTTGCGCAAACAGCAACCCTTGCCGCTGAAATACGACGGTTATGGCTCCTGCCCGCTGACGGTGGAGAAGGGCAAGGTGATACTCGCCGAGTTCGGCTATGCCGGTAAGCTGCTGCCGACTTTTCCCCTCGAGCCGACTGTGGCGCGGCGTTCGGCATGGTTTCTCAAGGCGACGCTGCTGCCGTGGTTTTACTGGAACGGCATGCTCAAAGGTCGTGAGTGGCTGACTCGTGTGTCCAAGGTCGATTGAGAAAACCCTATGCTGCTGGCGACATTGTTTGGTGTGGTGATGGGCCTGATCCTGGGGCTGACCGGGGCCGGCGGAGGCATTCTTGCAGTCCCGGCCCTGGTGCTCGGGCTGGGCTGGGGCATGACCCAGGCAGCGCCGGTGGCGTTGTTTGCGGTGGGCAGTGCGGCGGCGGTCGGTGCCATCGACGGCTTGCGCCATGGGTTGGTGCGTTACCGTGCGGCGTTGTTGATAGCGTTGCTGGGGGCGGTGTTCTCACCGGTGGGCATCTACTTCGCCCATCAGTTGCCGGAAAAAGTCCTGATGATCCTGTTCAGTCTGCTGATGATCATGATCGCCTGGCGGATGCTGCGGCGAGAAAAGCCGCAAGCGGGGCCGAGCGATCACGGCCACGCCAACTGGGGCCAGAAGAACTGCATGCTCGATCAACAGACCGGGCGCTTTTCCTGGACCGCCAAATGCACCGCAACCCTGGCTGCATTGGGGGCGGTGACCGGCGTGGTTTCAGGCTTGCTCGGGGTCGGTGGGGGTTTCCTGATCGTGCCGGCATTCAAGCAACTGACCGACGTACAGATGCGCGGCATCATCGCCACCTCGTTGATGGTGATCAGTTTGATCTCGGCAACCGGAGTGATCGGCGCCTTTCATGCCGGGGTGACCATCGATGCCCAGGGCGCGGCTTTTATCGCCGCGAGCATCGCCGGGATGGTCGTGGGGCGACGACTGTGCGCCCGCGTTCCGGCCCGGGCACTTCAAGTGGGGTTTGCCAGTGTGTGCCTGATGGTGGCCGGCTACATGCTGCTCAAGGCCTGAAATCGGTGGTTGCCGTGCGGCGAACTGGCAAGAAATCTCTGGCTCAGGTCTACTGCCTTCATTACCGATGACAAGGCCACGCCATGGATCACTACGCCCCGCGCAACTGGCAGCCCCACGAACGGCCAAGCTTGCCCGGTTCCCCCTCGACCCCTTTACACCCAACACCAAAGCGCTTGGCTTATGCATTGGTCGGGTTGCTGGTGGCATTGACCGGTGGTTTGGGCAATGCGTTGGTGGTCGCCAACCTGCCTTACCTGCAAGGGGCGCTGGGGGCGACGACCGCCGAGATGGCCTGGCTGCCAGCGGCTTACGTGATGACCAACGTCTCGATGAACCTGCTGCTGGTGAAGTTTCGTCAGCAGTTCGGCTTGCGGGCGTTCACTGAAGTATTCCTGGTGTTGTATGCGCTGGTGACCTTCGGGCATTTGTTCGTCAACGACCTCAGTTCGGCGATTGCGGTGCGCGCCGCCCACGGTATGGTCGGTGCGGCGCTGAGTTCGCTGGGCCTGTATTACATGGTGCAGGCTTTCCCGGCGAAGTGGCGCATGAAGGCGTTGGTGCTGGGCCTGGGTACCTCGCAACTGGCATTGCCACTGGCCCGGTTGTTCTCCGAAGACCTGTTGCAGATCGCTGAATGGCGCGGGCTCTATCTGTTTGAACTGGGCATGGCGCTGACCTCACTGGGCTGTGTGTTCATGCTCAAGTTGCCGCCGGGTGACCGCTTCAAAACTTTCGAAAAACTCGATTTCCTGACCTTCGCCTTGCTGGCGGGTGGAGTGGCGCTGCTCTGTGCGGTGTTGTCGTTGGGCCGTATCGATTGGTGGCTTGAAGCACCGTGGATCGGCGTCGCCTCGGCCGGCTCGATCGTGTTGATCATGGCCGGCCTGGCCATCGAACATAACCGCAGCAACCCGATGCTGATGACCCGCTGGTTGGGCAGCGGGGTGATGATTCGCCTGGCATTGGCGGTGATCCTCATCCGTATGGTGCTCACCGAACAGTCCACCGGGGCCGTGGGTTTGCTGCAAACCCTGAACCTGGGCAGCCAGCAGATGCACAGCCTTTACGTGGTGATGCTAGTGGGCAGCGTCGCTGGCCTTGCCACCAGCGCGCTGACGATCAATCCCTCGCACCTGTTGATGCCGTTGATCATTTCTCTGGCGCTGATGGCCACAGGTTCCGTGATGGACAGTTTCTCGACCAACCTGACACGCCCGGAGAACATGTACCTCAGCCAGTTTCTACTGGCCTTTGGCGGGACGTTTTTCCTCGGCCCGACCATGGTGCTCGGCACCCGCAACGTGTTGACCAATCCGCGCAATCTGGTGAGTTTTTCCGTGCTGTTCGGGATTTGCCAGAACCTCGGTGGCTTGATTGGTGCTGCGTTGTTGGGGACGTTCCAGATCGCCCGGGAAAAATTCCATTCCAGCCATATCGTCGAGCGCCTGACCCTGGTCGACCCGCAAGTGGCCAGCCGTGTGCAAGGCAGCAGCGCGAGTTATGTGTCGAGTATCGCCGACCCATCGGCCCGCACCACTCAGGGCATTCGTAGCCTGGCAGCGGCTGCGACCCGGGAGGCGAATGTCATGGCCTATAACGATGTGTTCATGCTGATCGCGGTGATCGCGATGCTGACCATGCTCTGGATCTTCATTCGCAGCCTGTGGCTGTTGAGCACGACCAAGGCTGTCGCTCCCACGCCGGCCAGTCCGACTTCCGTTCCTTCCAGCGGTGCCTCTTCTTCATGACCGACCCGATCACCACAACCACCAACGCCATCGCCTCGACTCCCGAGGGCGTGGCACCGCCTAAAACTTCTGGCACCGAGCCGCGTTCTCTGCCGGTGCGGATTATTTCGTCGCTGGGCTTTGCTGGCATTGCCATCGTCGGGGTGCTGATCGTGTTGTATGCCTGGCAGTTGCCGCCGTTCGGCAGCGCCATCGAAAGCACTGAAAATGCGCTGGTTCGCGGCCAGGTGACGATCATTGGCCCGCAGCTCAGTGGCTACGTGTTTGAGGTGCCGGTGCAGGACTTCCAGTTCGTCAAGACCGGCGACCTGCTGGTGCGGCTGGATGACCGGATTTACAAGCAACGTCTGGATCAATCGCTGGCGCAACTGGCGGTGCAGAAAGCCGCGCTGGCCAATGCGGTGCAGCAACGCAACAGCGCCGAGGCGACCATCAAGCTGCGTCAGGCGGCGCTGTCCGACAGCCAGGCCCAGGCGCAAAAAAGCGCGGCGGACTTGCGGCGTAACGAAGCGTTGATCAGCGACGGCTCGGTGTCAAAGCGCGAGCTGGACGTGACCCGTGCCGCTAATGCGCAAACCATCGCTGCGGTGGCGCAGGCCCAGGCCAGTCTGGAAATTGCCCGGCAGGACCTGCAAACGGTGATCGTCAATCGCGGTTCGCTGGAGGCGGCGGTGGCCAGTGCCGAAGCGGCGGTTGAGCTGGCGCGGATCGATCTGTCCAACACCCGCGTGGTCGCTCCGCAAGACGGTCAGCTCGGGCAGATCGGCGTGCGTCTTGGTGCCTACGTCAACTCCGGCGCGCAGTTGATGGCCTTGGTGCCGAGCCAGTTGTGGGTGATCGCCAACATGAAAGAAACCCAGATGAACAACATCCACATCGGCCAGCCGGTTACCTTCACCGTCGATGCCTTGAATCACCAGAAATTTCACGGTCGAGTGCAGCGCATTTCACCGGCCACCGGTTCCGAGTTCAGCCTGCTGCAGGCCGACAACGCCACCGGCAACTTCGTCAAAATCGCTCAACGCGTGCCGGTGCGCATCACCGTTGACGCGAACCAGGCGCAAAGCGAACGCCTGCGGCCCGGCATGTCGGTGGTGGTGAGTATCGATACCTCCGGGCAAGGCAATGCCGTCGCTGGCAATCCGTAGGTGCCGATGATCGTTCCCGTGCGGGAACGATCAGTTACCGGCCACCATCGGCGGCAATGTACCCAACAGGGAAACTGCCGCCACGGCCGCTATCCCCAGCAACCACTCCAGCATCACGCTGGTGCGCAGCGCCGAGAGGCGTTGCCCGCAGTGCTTGATTTTCAAGCGATTGAACAGCGCCAGGCCAAGCATGGCGCTGACCAACAGCACCTTGATCAACAGAATCAACGCGAACCCGGACAGCAGCGGTGTCGGCCAGAAGGCCCCGGTCAACACCCGGACGTTGATCAGGCCGGTTACCAGCAAACCCGCCACCAGCCCATAACCGATCCCGCTGAAGCGTTGCAGTATCGGCTCGACAGCGTGAGTCGTCGGTCGCCGCAGAATCATCAGTAGCAGCATGAGTCCACCCAGCCAGGCACCGACGCAGGTCAGGTGAATCACTTGATTGAGGATCAGCAACTGGCCATTCAGGCCATCGAGCATCGCGCCATGACCGACCGGGGCCAGGGTCATCAGCAGCAGGCTGCTCAGGAGCATACGCAGCGCAAACGAGTTGCTCAGCGGGCTCAGCAGGCAGACCACCAACAGCCCGTTGAACAGCAAATGCCAACGCCAGACCTGCCCGAAGAAGGTGTTGCTCAACACCAGTTGCACGGTTGGCCAATCAAACGCCGCCGACAGCGAGCCGGCCATGCTGGCGGTGATCAACAGCAGCCAGCAAACCCCGCTGAACAAGGCGAACCCGGCGAGCAGCCGACTCAGCCCGGCCAGGCGTTGATCGAGTGTCGCGAGCGCTTGGGCCAGCGGTTCATGGCGCAACAGCAAGGGCCTGAACAGGCAGGCCCCAAACAGCATCAGCACGACGATGAAATGCAGGAAGCGGCCCAGGACCAGCGCGCTCGACATCGATTACTGACTCACCTTGAAGCTGTAGTCGCCAGCGCTTTTATGGGTGTCGACCGACACTGCATGCCATTCGACCTTGTAGTTACCGGCGCTCAGAGGGGCGGCGGGAGTAACGACCAGGGTCTTTTTATCGGCGCTTTCGGTGACGATGCTTTTCACGGCAACGGCCACGCCATCCTTGCTGATATCGACTTTGGTGAAACTGGCTTCAACCCCTTCGGAGAACGCCAGGCGCAATTCGGCAGGTGCGGCAACGTTGCTGTCGGCGGCTGGCGTCGAGCTTTTCAGGTGAGCGTGAGCAAACACCGAGGAGGCGGCGAACAGCGAGCCGAGTAGGGCAGTCACAGTCAGGGCTTTTTTCAGCAACATCGGTCAGCACCTATCAGGCAGATTGGAAGATGCGACAGTTTACCTATGCCTCGGACCCTGTACGACGTTTCGTTTCGCAGGTGGCGAATGCTAGTCTTGACCCATGCCGCTGTCAGGGAGCCCTTATGGGCAATCACAAAATCGAGATCCGCCGCAGTAACGTCGAGAAAATCCTCCTGGCCGCCGAGAAGGTCTTCGCCGAGAAAGGTTTTGGCAGCACCGCGATGGCCGACATCGCTAAGGAAGTGCAACTGCCGCGCTCCAATCTGCATTACTACTTCAGCACCAAGGCTGAGCTGTACAGCGCGGTGCTGTTCGATTTGCTGGAAGTCTGGAAGCAGGACGCGCTGTGCTTCGAGATGTTCGATGACCCGCGGGTGGTGCTCAGCAGTTACATCCGCGCCAAGATGAACCATTCCCGCAGCCGGCCTTACGGCTCGAAAGTCTGGGCCAATGAAATCATCCACGGTGCGCCGACATTGGGTGAGGCGCTGGACGTCAGCCTGTACGACTGGGCCAAGATGAAGGAAGCGAAAATTCGCCAATGGGTGGAGGACAAACGCATCCTGCCGGTGGAGCCTTCAAGCCTGCTGTACATGATCTGGGCCTCGACCCAGCATTACGCTGACTTCGATCACCAGATCAACATTCTCAACGACCATCAACCGCTGTCGGACATGCAGTTCGAGCGCGCGGTGCAGACGGTGACCAGCGTGATTCTGCGGGGGATCGGGTTGGAACCGTAGGATTGTCATCGCGGGCAAGCCTTGCTCCTACGGGTTTAGTGTCGATCACCTATTTGTGGCTCGACACAAATCCGTAGGAGCAAGGCTTGCCCGCGAAGGCGTCAGTTCAGGCGACGCGGATCTCAACCCGCGACATGATAGGGATTCCTCGGATCATGGTCCCAGTCCAGAAACGGTTTCCCGTTATCGACCGGCACCATCGCGATGCAGTCCTGCACCGGGCAAGTGATCTGGCACAGGTTGCAGCCCACGCACTCGTCATCGATCACTTCATATTTGTGGGTGCCATCCGGTTGTTTCAGGCTGGCGATGGCCTGGTGCGAAGTGTCTTCGCAGGCTATGTGGCAACGGCCGCAACCAATGCAGGCTTGCTGGTCGATCTTGGCGATCACCTGATAGTTGATGTCCAGGTATTTCCAGTCCGTGGTATTGCCCACCGCACGCCCGGAAAAATCCTGCACGCTTGAGTAGCCTTGGCTGTCCATCCAGCGGGACAATCCGTCCTTCATTTCCTCGACGATCCGAAAACCATGCAGCATCGCCGCCGTGCACACCTGCACCGCGCCACTGCCCAGCGCCATGAATTCGGCTGCGTCACGCCAACTGCCAATGCCGCCGATGCCACAAATGGGCAGGCCTTGGGTCTGCGGGTCACGGGCGATTTCGGCGACCATGTTCAACGCAATCGGTTTGACCGCCGAACCGCAGTAACCACCGTGGGTGCTTTGGCTGCCGACCATCGGATGCGCAACCATGCGATCCAGGTCGATGCTGGTGATCGAGTTGATGGTGTTGATCAGCGACACCGCATCGGCGCCACCACGGTGGGCTGCCCGGGCGGCGACGCGGATGTCGGTGATGTTCGGCGTGAGCTTGACGATCACCGGCAGCGAGCAATAGGTCTTGCACCAGCGAGTGACTTGCTCGACGTATTCCGGCACCTGACCCACTGCCGCGCCCATGCCACGTTCCGGCATGCCGTGGGGGCAGCCGAAGTTCAGCTCGATACCATCGGCGCCCGTGGCTTCTACCAGCGGCAGGATGTTTTTCCACGACTCTTCGACGCAAGGCACCATCAGCGACACGATCAGTGCGCGATCCGGCCAGTCTTTTTTGACCTGGGTGATTTCTCGCAGATTGATTTCCAGCGAGCGGTCAGTGATCAGCTCAATGTTGTTGATGCCCATGACTTCACGGTTGGCACCAAAGTGCGCGGAGTAACGCGACGAGACGTTGACCGCCGCCGGGTCTTCACCCAGGGTTTTCCAAACCACCCCACCCCAGCCGGCCTCGAACGCACGGACCACGTTGTAGGCCTTGTCGGTGGGCGGTGCGGAGGCCAGCCAGAACGGGTTGGGGGCTTTGATACCGGCGAAGACAATCGAAAGATCGGCCATTTACGCAGCCTCCACGTTGAGCATGAGTTGGGCATGGATCGCTTCAGCGGCGAGTTTGCCGTGCTGCACGGCCTGTACGGTGAGGTCCTGATCGAGGCTGGTGCAATCGCCGCCGGCATAGACGCCGGGAATGCTGGTACGCATCTGTTCATCCACCTGAATTCGGTCGCCCTGGCGTTTCAGCTCGCGGGCCAGCGGATCGCTCAGCGCGTTGTCGTCGAATTTTTGCCCGATGGCTTTGAAGATCGCATCGGCGGCCAGCTCGAAGGTGTCCCCGGTGCTGATCAGCCGACCATTTTCGAGACGCGTGCGGGCGAAACGCATTCCACGCACCTGGCCTTTATCGTCGAGCAAGACGTCCTGCGGTTGCGCCCAGGTCATCAGCCGTACCTGATTGGCCTTGGCGATGTCCTGCTCATGAGCGGTTGCGCCCATGTCCTCAAGACCACGGCGGTACACCAGATTCACGTCGCGGGCACCGAGGCGGGCCATTTGCACGGCCATGTCGATTGCCGTGTTGCCGGCGCCGAGGACGATGCAATGATCGGCCAGCGGCAATTGGCTCAGGTCATCGGCCTGGCGCAGTTCGCGAATGTAATCGGTAGCGGCCAACAGCCCTGGGGCGTCTTCGTCAGCCAACCCCAGCTGTTTGCTGGCGGCCAGGCCAAGGCCGAGGAATACTGCGTCGAACTGCTGATGCAGTTCGCTGAGGCTCAGGTTCTCACCGAGTTTTTGCCCGTGGCGGATTTCGATGCCGCCGATTTCCAGCAGGAAGTCCAGCTCATGCTGGGCAAAGTCATCCACCAGTTTGTATTTGGCGATCCCGTATTCGTTGAGTCCGCCGGCCTTTTCCCGCGCCTCGAAAATTACCACCTCGTGGCCATGCATGGCGCTGCGGTGCGCGCAGGACAAACCGGCAGGCCCGGCACCGACCACGGCAATTCGTTTGCCGGTGGCCGCTGCGCGTTGGAATGGGTGTTCGCTGAAGTGCGCGTTGTCGATGGCGTAGCGCTGCAACAGGCCGATCAGTACCGGCGCGCATTCCTCGGCGTTGTTGCGTACGCAGGCGTGCTGGCAAAGGATTTCTGTCGGACAGACCCGGGCGCAACTGCCACCCAGGATGTTCGCCGAGAGAATGGTTTGCGCAGCGCCCTGGACGTTCTCTTGATGGATGTTGCGAATGAACGACGGGATATCGATGTCGCTCGGGCACGCGTTGACGCATGGCGCGTCATAGCAATACAGGCAGCGCGAGGCTTCCAGATGTGCCTGACGGTCGTTGAGCGGCGGCGCCAGGTCGGTGAAATGGCCGGCGAGGGTGGCCGCATCCTCGGCGGGATGGGGCAAGTGGCTCAGAGTCTTGATCACGGTGTTGGCCTCACGGTTATTTGAGGTACTGCCTCTGATGGGCATTGTTTTTTGTACATGACGCAAATAGGTGGTTGGTAACGCCGCATCCTGTGGCGAGGGAGCTTGCTCCCGCTCGGGTGCGTAGCGCCCGTAAACCAGACAACTCGTCACGCAGATAGGACGCAATCGACCGGTTTGGGAGCGCTTTGCACTCCAGCGGGAGCAAGCTCCCTCGCCACAGGGGTAGCGTCAGCGTTTCACGGCAGTCGGCTTGTGCAACTCAGCGCGCTTGCTCAGCAAATCGAACACCGCCGGGTACGCCGGGCGTTCGATGTAGCGCCCGGCACCGCGTTCGGCACGCAGGTCGCCGTCGGCCCAGACCAGTCGACCCTGGCTGATGGTGTGGCTGGGTACGCCGCGCACGGTCTTGCCTTCAAAGATGTTGAAGTCGACGTTTTGGTGATGGGTCTTGGCGGAAATGGTCCGCGTACCTTGCGGGTCCCAGAGCACCAGGTCGGCATCGGCGCCGACGCGGATCGAGCCTTTGCGCGGGTAGAGGTTGAAGATTTTTGCGGTGTTGGCAGAGGTCAGCGCAACGAAGTCCTGCATCGACAGGCGCCCGGTGTTGACCCCTTCATCCCACAGCACCGCCATACGGTCTTCGATGCCCGCCGTGCCGTTGGGAATTTTGCTGAAGTCGTCACGCCCCGCAGCTTTCTGTTCGGCACAGAAACAGCAGTGATCGGTGGCGGTGGTGTGCAGGTTGCCCGATTGCAGGCCGTGCCAAAGTGCTTCCTGGTGGCCGCGCGGACGGAAGGGCGGGCTCATCACGTAACCGGCGGCGGTTTGCCAGTCCGGGTGCTGGTAGACGCTGTCATCCAGCAGCAGATGCCCGGCCAGCACTTCGCCGTAGACCGGTTGGCCTTTGCTGCGGGCGTAGGTGATTTCATCCAGCGCTTCCTTGGTCGAGACGTGGACCAGGTACAGCGGCGTGCCAAGCGTTTCTGCAATACGGATCGCCCGGCTCGCGGCTTCACCTTCAACCTGGGACGGCCGCGACAGCGGGTGCGCTTCAGGGCCGGTGATGCCCTGGGCCATCAGTTTGCGCTGCAGGTGATAGACCAGTTCGCCGTTTTCTGCGTGCACGGTTGGTACGGCACCGAGTTCCAGACAGCGCTCGAAACTGGCGACCAGCGTGTCGTCGGCGGCCATGATCGCGTTCTTGTACGCCATGAAATGCTTGAAGCTGTTGACCCCATGATGGCTGACCAGCTCAGCCATTTCTTCTCGAACCTGTTCGCTCCACCAGGTGATGGCGACGTGAAAGCCATAGTCGGAGGCTGATTTTTCAGCCCAGCCACGCCACTGATGGAAAGCTTCCAGCAGCGATTGCTGCGGATTGGGAATCACGAAGTCGATGATCGACGTGGTACCACCCGCCAGACCCGCCGCCGTGCCGCTGAAGAAGTCTTCGCTGGCCACGGTGCCCATGAAGGGCAATTGCATGTGCGTGTGCGGGTCGATGCCGCCGGGCATCAGGTATTGGCCGCTGCCGTCGAGCACTTCGCAGCCGGCGGGAGTATCGAGGTTGTTGCCGATGGCTTTGATCACGCCGTCGGCGCACAAGACATCGGCGCGATAACTTTCATCATGGGTAATAACGGTGGCGCCACGGATCAACAGAGACATTCCGAGTTCCTCGCAGGCTTGACTGGCTTATGCCGGTTCTAAGTGTTTTATATGTAGCAGGCTAAGGAAGTTGTATTCCTGTCAGCGCTGTCAGGAATAAACGCTAGCTGGAGATATCGGATTGGGCAAGAATATTTTTTGTAAGCTTATATCGATATTAACTTGTTGAAATTAAACGATTAAAAGTGCAAATCACCAAAATGGTGAGGTCTCTCACCATTTTGACGCACTTGACAGGATCGAAATATGGTCAAGATTTCCTATGTGAAATCAGCTATTTGAGGTGCGCCTGTGGCTGACAGAAAAAATACAAAATAAATGTAACGCACCAGATTGAGCCCTGACGGCTCGGACAACTTGCCCGGCATTTTGCCTGAGTGCTCGGGCAAGTCTTCGCGGGCTTGATTGTTGTTTGAATAAAACTGATGAACATCAGTTGTTTACATGGATTTTACCGACGCGCAAAGGTCGTCAGCAAAGCCTCCGGCATGCTTATTGATTGCTGCCGCTGACACCTTGGCCGGTCGGTAAAAGTCGTAAGTTCTCCGGCCATCGTCCGGCTCGTGGTTTAACCGCAGGCCAGCCCGATGAGCAAAATAATCAAAAAAACAGTGGAGCGGCCATGCAACAGAACAGATCGCACGTCACCGAGCGCGAAGGGTTGTACGAACTGGACGCCGGCAGCGACGTCCTCGACAGTCCCCGGTACAACCACGACATTGCGCCGACCAAGGTGCACGAACGAACCTGGAACAAATGGCACATCACCGCGTTGTGGATCGGCATGTCGGTGTGCGTGCCGACCTACACCCTTGGCGGGGTGCTTACCGCGTACTTTGGCCTGAGCGTTGGCGAAGCGCTGCTGGCGATTCTGCTGGCCAACGTCATCGTGCTGATTCCACTGACCCTTAACGCCTTTGCGGGCACCAAGTACGGGATTCCGTTTCCGGTGTTGCTGCGTTCCTCGTTCGGGGTGATCGGTTCCAACGTGCCGTGCCTGATTCGCGCGCTGGTGGCCTGCGGCTGGTTCGGTATCCAGACGATGTTTGGCGGGCTGGCGATTCACCTGTTTCTCGGCTCGGTTTTCGAGGGCTGGAAATCCCTCGGGGGCACCGGCGAAGTGATCGGCTTCATGATGTTCTGGACGCTGAACCTGTGGGTGGTGCTGCGCGGTGCCGAGTCGATCAAATGGCTGGAAACGCTCTCGGCACCGCTGTTGGTGGCGGTGGGGCTGGGTCTGCTGGTCTGGGCCATGCCGAATGTGTCGCTGACCGAGTTGCTGGCCCAGCCGCCGAAACGTCCTGAAGGCGCCAGCGTGACCGGTTACTTCCTTGCCGGGCTGACCGCGATGGTCGGGTTCTGGGCGACCTTGTCGCTGAACATCCCGGACTTCAGCCGTTACGCCAAAAGCCAGAAAGACCAGATCCTCGGACAGATTTTCGGTTTGCCGCTGACCATGTTCCTGTTCGCCTCGCTCGGGGTGGTGATGACTGCCGCGTCGGCGAAACTGGTGGGTGTGACCGTGTCTGATCCGGTTAGTCTGATCGGGCATATCCAGAGCCCGGCGTGGGTGGCGTTCGCCATGGCGCTGATCATTATCGCGACGCTGTCGACCAACACGGCCGCCAACATCGTTTCGCCGACCAACGACTTCCAGAACCTTGCGCCCAAACTCATCAACCGCACCAAGGCGGTGATGTTTACCGGTCTGGTAGGGCTGGCGCTGATGGGCCACGAACTGCTGAAGAAGCTTGGGCTGATTGTCTCCAATGTCAGCCTGGAAACGGTCTATTCCAACTGGTTGCTCGGTTATTCGAGCCTGCTCGGGCCGATCGCCGGGATCATGGTGGTGGATTATTTCCTGATCAAGAAACAACAACTGGACCTTGCTGGCCTATACCGCGATGACGTGTACCCGGCGTGGAACTGGAACGGCTTCATCGCCTTCGGCGTGCCGGTGGTGTTGACCTTGCTGTCGCTGGGCAGCGATGCCTTCAGCTGGTTCTACAGCTACGGCTGGTTCACCGGCTCGGCCCTTGGCGGGCTGATGTATTACGGGTTGTGCACGATGCGTAGCAGCGACACGGCTGTGGCCGATACCTCGATATAGGAAAAGGGTGATCGTTCCCATGCTCTGCGTGGGAATGCAGCCGGGGACGCTCTGCGTCCCAAGAGCGGACGTAGAGCGTCCAGAGATGAATTCCCACGCAGAGCATGGGAACTATAAAAATCAGCCTGAAGGAGATCACCATGAACGCTGCCGTAGACGTTCTGCAGTCCAGCCATCAGCACATCGACCGTGACCGGCTCTGGCAGTCGCTCATGGAGCTGGCCAAACTCGGTGCCACGGTCAAGGGCGGCGTCTGTCGCCTGGCCCTGACCGACCTCGATCGCCAGGCCCGCGACATTTTTGTCAGGTGGTGCGAGGAGGCGGGCTGCACGGTGAGCATCGACGCCGTCGGCAACATCTTCGCCCGCCGCGCCGGACGCAATCCGCAACTGCCACCGGTGATGACCGGCAGCCACATCGACACCCAACCCACCGGCGGTAAGTTCGACGGCTGTTTTGGCGTACTGGCCGGGGTCGAAGTGCTGCGCACCCTCAACGACCTGGGCGTGGAAACCGAGGCGCCGCTGGAAGTGGTGGTCTGGACCAATGAAGAGGGCTCGCGCTTCGCCCCGTGCATGATGGGCTCCGGGGTGTTTGCCGAAAAATTCACCCTTGAAGAAACCCTGGCCAAGACCGACGCCAGCGGCGTGACCGTGGGTGAGGCGCTGAACGCCATCGGCTATGCCGGTTCGCGCAAGGTCAGTGGCCACGCAGTCGGTGCCTACTTTGAGGCGCACATCGAGCAAGGGCCGATTCTGGAAGACGAGCGCAAGACTATCGGCGTGGTGATGGGCGCGTTGGGGCAGAAGTGGTTCGACCTGAAACTGCGCGGTGTCGAGGCCCACGCTGGACCGACGCCGATGCATTTGCGCAAGGATGCATTGGTCGGTGCCGCCGCAATCGTCGCCGCCGTGAACCGTACCGCTCTCGGTCATCAACCTCACGCCTGTGGCACTGTCGGATGTCTGCAAGCCTATCCGGGTTCACGTAACGTCATCCCCGGCGAAGTGCGCATGACCCTGGACTTCCGTCATCTTGAACCGGCCCGGCTGGATTCGATGATCGCGGAAGTGCGGCAGGTGATCGACAGCACCTGCGATGAGCACGGCCTGACTTATGAACTGACGCCAACTGCCGACTTCCCGCCGCTGTATTTCGACAAGGGCTGCGTCGAGGCTGTGCGCAGTGCGGCACAAGGTCTTGGGCTGTCGCACATGGACATCGTCAGCGGGGCGGGGCATGACGCGATCTTCCTCGCCGAACTGGGGCCGGCTGGGATGATCTTCGTGCCGTGCGAGGGCGGCATCAGCCACAACGAAATCGAAAACGCCACACCGGATGACCTGGCGGCCGGTTGTGCGGTGTTGTTGCGGGCGATGCTGGCGGCTTCGGCGGCGATTGCCAGTGGTGAACTGGCGGCCTGAGGTCTCGCCGCGTATGGGGGGAGGGGTAAGACCTCTCCCCATTCGAGCACTTACTTAATATTCCATCGCTTTGTCACATTTACGTCATGTCCCTGTGAGATTTTGCGCGACCTGATTATCAGGTAACAACTGCAGCGGGGTGGACGCCCTGTTACGTAATGTGAATATGGATGTGGACATGTGATGTTGATTTACGGATTTGCATACGCCCTGGACTTGCCTTGCCCAAGTGAGCGACACCCCAGGCTGGCGGTAGACCTGTCATGAGGGTAGTGACCTCCGGTTCGGCCTATCTGGATATCGATGCTTATGCGTGCTGCATCTCTTATGCCGAATGGCTGAATCTTACCGGCGTCGATGCCAGGGCCGTGAGCAGCGCACAGCCCAACGCCAGTGTCTCGGCAACGGTGTTGGGGTGGAACAAACACTTTGATGATTACATCCCGCGAGCCGATGACGAGTTCGTGGTAATGGACGTGTCTGACTATCACTACTTCGACCCGATGGTGAAGCTCGATCGGGTGGTGGAGGTGATTGATCATCATCCTGGCTTCGAGGCCTATTGGGCCGAAACCTTGGGGCCGAATGCTGACATTCGGCCTATCGGCGCGGCAGCGACTCAGGTTTTCCAGCGCTGGGAAAGCTCGGGCTTGCTGCCTCACATCAGCGCACAGAGCGCGGCGTTGCTGGCTACGGCAATTCTGGATAACACCCTGTGTTTCACCGGATTGCGCAGCACTGAAGAGGATCTCAGAGCCTTTGAGGTTCTGAGGCCGCTAGCGGGGTTGGCGTCTGACTGGCCTGAGCGTTACTTTCTCGAGTGTCAGGCGGCGATTGAAGCCGACCTGCCCGTGGCCCTGGCCGCGGACCTGAAAATAATGCGGCCGCAGAGCAATTTGCCCCAGGTGTTCGCGCAGATGGCGGTTTGGAACGCCGAGGCCCTAGTACAACAACACCGATCAGCGATGAGCCGATGGCTCGGTGCGCAAGGGGATGACTGGATACTCAACGTCATCAGCATCGGTGAGGCTAAAAGCTACTTACTGGTCGAGCCTGTGGCCAGCCAACATAAGCTTAACCGCCTGTTACAGGTTGACTGTCAGGCAGGGCTGGTCGTTGTCGAGCCGCCACTGCTCAGAAAAGAGCTACTGTCGATGGGGCTCGCTCTCAACCGCTGAAAAAACGCTTCGGCTCAAGACCAATCCGGGCGATCAGGCGGGGCCGCAACACATCAGCGGGATCAACGACGTGTCTGCAGGACGTTGAAAATGAGCATGCCCGCCAGCATGGCAATCACAAATACCCAGGCTTGCCAGTGTCCGATGGGCAGCAGCACCAGTGCCGGGCCCGGGCACATACCGGCAATGCCCCAGCCGACGCCGAACAGCAGACTGCCACCGATCAGGCGCCGATCCAGTTCACGGCTTACCGGCAGTTGCATGGGTAAGCCCAGCAGGGATGTTTTCTGTTTCATGGCCCAGTGAAACGGCACCCACGCCGCGGCAATGGCGCCGATCATGACCAGGGCTAAGGAAGGGTCCCAAAGTCCGGCGATGTCCAGAAACCCCAGCACTTTGGCCGGGTTGGTCATGCCCGACAGTAACAGGCCGATGCCGAACAACAAGCCGGCAACAAACGCAGTCAGTTTTTTCATGTTCAATTTCCCAGCAGATGGCGCAAGACGAACACCGTCGTAAAACCGGTGAACATGAAGCACAGCGTGGCGATGATCGAGCGCGGAGAAAGCCGTGAAACACCGCACACGCCATGACCACTGGTGCAACCTGCGCCATAGCGGGTGCCGATGCCCACCAGCAGCCCTGCCACGATCAGGCCCAGGGCGCCGGTCTTGAACTCGATACCTGGCGGTCCCCAAAACAGCATCCACAACACAGGTGCCGCCAGTAATCCCAGGAGGAACAGGGCTTTTTCTCCCGAGGCCGAATCTCTGGGGCCCAATAGACTGCCCAACAACCCGCTGATGCCTGCGATACGACCGCTGGCGACCACCCACAAACCGGCGGCGAGACCGATCAGCGCGCCTCCAGCCAACGCGGACCATGGGGTGAAGTGAAGCGAATCGAACGTCATGACAACTCTCCGGATGGGTAACGGGCGGCACTAAACCACTCTTTTTACCTTGAGCATAGGTCCGTTTGTGAGGACCAAGGGGAGGTAACCAACCGGATGTAGATGGCTGCAAGGTCTGTGGACGCTCAGTCCCGCTTTTGGCCGATGCACTGCCTACAGCCACGCGCGATGGCTTGTTATAGTTCTGAGCTAATTTTCAGCGCCAGCAAGGATCACTGCCATGTCCGAATACCAAGCCTTTCGCGTCGAACTGAGCGACAACATCGCCCATGTGCAGATCAACCGCCCGGAAAAGATCAACGCGATGAATGCGGTGTTCTGGACTGAAATCATCGAGATCTTCCAGTGGATCGACGACACCGATGAAGTCCGCGCAGTGGTGATCAGCGGCGCCGGCAAGCATTTCTCTTCGGGCATCGACCTGATGATGCTGGCTTCGGTGGCCAATGAAATGGGCAAGGACGCGGGTCGCAATGCGCGCCTGTTGCGGCGTAAGATTCTGGCGTTGCAAGCGTCGTTCAACGCTGTCGATAATTGCCGTAAACCGGTGCTGGCGGCGATTCAGGGCTATTGCCTGGGCGGCGCCATCGATCTGATTTCCGCTTGTGACATGCGTTACGCGGCAGAAGACGCACAATTCTCGATCAAGGAAATCGACATGGGCATGGCCGCCGATGTCGGCACCTTGCAACGCTTGCCGCGGATCATCGGTGACGGCATGCTGCGCGAACTGGCATACACTGGTCGCACCTTCGGCGCAGAAGAGGCGCGCAGCATCGGCTTGGTCAACCGGGTTTATCCGGACACGACCAGCCTGCTGGATGGGGTGATGGGCATTGCCCGTGAAATTGCTGCCAAATCGCCGATTGCGATTGCCGGGACCAAAGAGATGATCAGCTACATGCGCGATCACAGCATCAACGATGGCCTGGAATACGTCGCTACGTGGAACGCCGCGATGCTGCAATCCACAGACCTGCGGGTCGCCATGGCGGCGTCGATGAGCAAGCAGAAACCCGAATTTCTGGACTGAGCACACATGACTTCACGCTGGACCACTGCAGTACTCGACACCGACTTGCCCGGCGGCTGGGCCGTGGCCCGCAGCCCTGAAGGTTTTTTGTTCGACGATAATGGCGCGCTGTTTCCGCGGGAATGGCTGAAACGACAGGACCTGTCGATTCTCGCCGAGCACGGCATCGGTCATCTCGACGGTGAGCCGGTGTATTTGCTCGAGCTCAAGGCTCACAGCGAAGTGCCGGGCTGCAACTGGAAAGGCCTGCGGGCGTTCATGCTTGATGGCGATCACACGGTCTACAAAGTGTTGGGGTATGCCGCGCAAGTCGGCACCTGGGCGCGCGAGCACCGGTTTTGCGGCAACTGTGGCCAGCGCATGACGCAGATTCCGCGCGAGCGGGCGATGTACTGCGAACCCTGTGATTTGCGCTTTTATCCGCGGATTTCACCGAGCATGATCGTGTTGATCACCCGCGGTGACGAAATCCTGCTGGCGCGCTCGCCGCGCTTTGTTCCAGGGGTCTACAGCACCCTGGCGGGTTTTGCCGAGCCGGGTGAGTCGGCCGAGGATTGCCTGATTCGTGAAGTGCGCGAAGAGGTGCAGATCGAGGTCAGGAACATCCAGTACCTGGGCAGCCAGTGCTGGCCGTTCCCGCATTCGATGATGCTTGGGTTTCATGCCGAATACGCCAGTGGCGAGATCGTGCCGCAAGCCGACGAGATCGAAGACGCCCAGTGGTTCAACATTCATGCGCTGCCGCCGTTGCCGGCGGGGCGCTCGATTGCCCGCTACCTGATCGACATTTATGTGGCGCGACGCTTAGGCCATGCTGAACCAGTGTTGCCAGGCTAGACGCACGGTCAAACCCAGCACTACGGTGATGAATACCGGGCGAATGAACTTCGCCCCACCGCTGATGGCGGTGCGTGCCCCAAAGAACGCGCCGACCATTACTGACAGGCCCATGCTCAGGCCGATGATCCAGTCCACTTGCCCGGAAAAGACGAACACCGACAGCGCCGCGATGTTGCTGACGAAGTTCATGCTGCGTGCCACGCCACTGGCCTTGACCAGGTCGATGGGGTAGAGCAGCAGGCTGCTCACGGTCCAGAAGGCGCCAGTGCCGGGACCGGCCACGCCGTCGTAGAAACCGAGGCTGAAACCCTGGCTCGACTGCCACTTCTTCTTGATCGGCGCGTCGCTGTCCAGTGGCGCTTTCGGCGTGCCGCCAAACAGTAGATACACGCCACAGGCGAAGACGATCACCGGGAGCATCTTGTTCAACCATTCAGCCGGCAGGTAGTGCGCGACGGTTGCGCCGGTCAGTGCGCCGACCAGGGTTCCGATAATCGCGTGTACCCACTGCCGCGGGTGGAATAGCTTGCGTCGGTAGAAGGTGAAGCTGGCGGTGGCCGAGCCGAAGGTCGAGCTGAGTTTGTTGGTGCCCAGCACCAGGTGCGGCGGCAAACCGGCAGTGAGCAACGCCGGGGTAGTCAGCAGACCGCCACCGCCGGCAATCGCATCGATGAAACCGGCAATGAACGCGACGATGGCCAAAATGGCCAGAGTGGTGAGGTCTACGCTGAGTTCGAAAGGCATGAGGTCGACTTATTCGGCGGGGCAGAGGGCAAGGCGGGGCGCCATCTTACCCATAACCGCCGCCCCCTGCGACCGCCCTAATACCCGGCATGATCGTTCCCACGCAGCATGGGAACGATCAACAACCGGGTTACAAGCCCAGGTCAGACAGGCCCGGATGATCATCCGGGCGCCGGCCCAGCGGCCAGTGAAACTTGCGCTCGCTTTCCTTGATTGGCATGTCGTTGATGCAGGCGTAACGGTTGGACATCAACCCCTGCTCATCGAACTCCCAGTTTTCATTGCCATACGAGCGATACCAGTTGCCCGAATCGTCGTGCCATTCATAGGCGTAACGCACAGCGATACGGTTACCGGTGAAAGCCCAGAGTTCCTTGATCAGCCGGTAATCCAGTTCCTTGGCCCACTTGCGGGTCAGAAAAGCCTTGGCTTCCTCCCGGTTGTTGGCGAACTCGGCGCGGTTACGCCATTTAGTGTCCAGGGTGTAGGCCAGGGATACTCGTTGTGGATCGCGGGAGTTCCAGCCGTCTTCGGCCAGGCGAATCTTTTCAATGGCTGACTCACGCGTGAATGGTGGAAGTGGCGGACGAACTTCGGCATTAGATGACATTTAAAGTCTCCAGGGAAAGTGAGTGTCAAAACAGCCAGTTGTTCTTGCTTGAACAGTTACAGGTCCAATAACTTCCGCGCCATGCATTGCGCATTATCGGCAGCACTGTGATCGCCCATGACAAGTGCAACGGTAATGGCGCCATCGATCAGGATCAGCAGCTGTTTGGCCAGCGCTTCCGGGTCGTGTACGCCATGTTCGGTACAGAGCTCGCGTATGTAGTCGAGCAGTTTCTGTTTGTGTTCCTTCGCGACCAGTCGCACTGGGTCTTGCGGGTCACCGGTCTCGCCGCTGGTGTTAATAAAGGCACAGCCGCGAAAGCCTTCGCTGGCGAACCAGTCCTTGAGCACGGTGAACAGGTTGAGCAGCCGCTCGGCCGAGGTCGGGGCCTTGTTCACTTCGTTTTTGAACCAGTTCATCCAGCGCACGTCGCGCCGTTGCAAAGCCGCGACTGTCAGTTCCTCCTTGTTGGCAAAGTAGCGGTAAATACTTTTTCTGGAGACGCCGGCGGTTTTCACCAGGAGATCCATGCCCGTGGCAGCAATACCACTTTTATAGATCAACTTTTCGGTGACATCCAGAATGATGTCGCGTGTGTCGTTGCTAGTGATTTCGTTCATGCGGCAAAGAGTAGAACGATCATTCTTCTTGGTCAACTCGCTATTCAATAATTTTATTGTGGCGAGGGGGCTTGCCCCCGTTGGACCGCGAAGCGGGCCTGAAAAATACTGGAAACGGCAAATGGAAAACCACATTTTCGGCACTTTCGGCGACTATGCAGTCCACGGGGGCAAGCCCCTTCGCCACACATGGTGTAAGCTCGTGCGTTCTTCGGATTCGACCTTTTGCGAGCCCTATGCCGTCGCTTTTCAAACGCTCTCTACTGCCCAAGCTGCGCAGTTTTCCGCTGACCGCCGATGCGGTCTCCATTCTTTCTGGTGCTGCCGAGTTCCGTCGTTGCCTGCTGGAGAAAATTGCCCAGGCGACACAGCGCATCTACATCGTCGCGCTTTACCTGCAGCACGACGAAGCGGGACAGGAAATCCTCGATGCCTTGCACGCCGCCAAAGCTGCGCGCCCGGAACTGGACGTGGTGGTGGTGGTTGACTGGCTACGGGCGCAGCGCGGTTTGATCGGTGCCGGCAAACAACCGGGCAATTCGGCGTGGTATCAGCAGCAGACTCGCGAACACGCCAGCGAAGTGCCGGTGTATGGCGTGCCGGTGCAAACCCGGGAACTGTTCGGTGTGTTGCACCTTAAAGGCTTCGTGATCGATGACTGCGTGATCTACAGCGGCGCCAGCCTGAATAACGTCTATCTGCATAAATTCGACAAATACCGTTACGACCGTTATCACGTGCTGCGCAACCGGGCACTGGCCGATTCCATGCAGCACCTGGTGCAGCACGGGTTGATCGCCTCTAAAGCCGTGCATCGTCTTGACGTGCCAAACCTGCCAACCACCCGCAGTCTGCGTAGCGACATCGGTGACCTGCGCAGTCGACTCAAGCACGCGGTGTATGACACCACGGCGGGTACGCTGGACAAGGGTGGTCTGACAGTCAGTCCGCTGCTCGGGGTCGGTAAAAACAACCCGTTGAGCCGGGTGATCTGTGAGTTGATTGCAAGCGCCCAGCATCAGCTGACTATTTGCACACCGTATTTCAACCTGCCGTTGCCGGTGACCCGTGAAATCAATCGGGCGCTGGCACGCGGGGTGAACATCGACATCATTGTCGGCGACAAGACTGCCAACGACTTCTACATTCCGCCGAGCGAGCCGTTCAAGGTCATTGCCGCGTTACCGTACCTCTATGAAATCAGCCTGCGACGCTTCGCCAAGCGGCATCAGCGGGTGATCGACAGCAGTCAGTTGAACCTGCATCTGTGGCGCGACGGTGACAACACCTATCACCTCAAAGGCATGTGGGTCGACGAACGCTACACCTTGTTGACCGGCAACAACCTCAACCCGCGTGCCTTCCGCCTGGACCTGGAAAACGCTTTGCTGATCGACGACCCGAAAGGTGAGTTGCAGGAACCCCGTCGCAGTGAGCTGGCGGAAATTTTCCACAACACCCGCCGCATCGAGCGCTATCAGCAGCTGGAAACCTTGCTTGAATACCCGCCGGCAGTGAGCAAGTTTCTGCGTCGGGTCAGCCGGGTACGGATTGAGCGCTTGCTCTATCGCATCCTGTAGCCAAAAACACAAAAGCCCCGTCACATGGACGGGGCTTTGTTTGACGCTCGCAGCTTGAAGCTTAAGGCTACTTAGAACACCACGCCCTGGCTACGCAGGTAGTCATCGTAGGTGCCGCTGAAGTCGATCACGCCGCTTGGGCTCAGCTCGATGATTCGAGTGGCCAGCGACGATACGAACTCGCGGTCGTGGCTGACGAAGATCAGCGTGCCCGGGTAGTTTTCCAGCGCCAGGTTCAGCGCTTCGATGGATTCCATGTCCAAGTGGTTGGTCGGTTCGTCCATCACCAGCACGTTCGGCTTTTGCAGGATCAGTTTGCCGAACAGCATGCGACCTTGCTCACCACCGGAGATGACCTTGACCGACTTGAGGATCTCGTCGTTGGAGAACAGCATCCGGCCCAGGGTGCCACGGACCAGTTGCTCGCCACCTTGAGTCCAGCGACCCATCCAGTCGAACAGGTTGGATTCATCTTCGAAATCCGAAGCGTGGTCCTGTGCGTAGTAGCCGATTTCTGCGGCGTCGGTCCATTTCACGCTACCGGCATCCGGGCTCAATTCATTGACCAGGGTACGCAGCAGAGTGGTTTTACCGATACCGTTCGGGCCGATGATCGCCACGCGTTCGCCTGCTTCAACGTTGAAGCTGAAGTCCTTGAACAGGGTCTTGCCATCGAAGCCCTTGGCCATGCGCTCGACGATGACCGCCTGGCGATGGAGCTTCTTGTTCTGTTCGAAACGGATGAACGGGCTGACGCGGCTCGAAGGCTTGACCTCGGCCAGCTGGATCTTGTCGATCTGCTTGGCGCGGGAAGTAGCCTGCTTGGCTTTCGAGGCGTTGGCCGAGAAGCGGCTGACGAACGATTGCAGTTCCGAGATTTGTGCTTTCTTCTTGGCGTTGTCCGAGAGCAGTTGCTCGCGGGACTGGGTCGCCACGGTCATGTACTCGTCATAGTTGCCCGGGAACAGGCGCAGCTCGCCGTAGTCCAGGTCAGCCATGTGGGTGCAGACACTGTTCAGGAAGTGTCTATCGTGGGAGATGATGATCATCAGGCTGCTGCGCTGGGTCAGAATGTTTTCCAGCCAGCGGATGGTGTTGATGTCCAGGTGGTTGGTCGGTTCGTCGAGCAGCAGCACTTCCGGATCGGAGAACAGTGCCTGAGCCAGCAGAACGCGGAGTTTCCAGCCTGGCGAAACTTCGCTCATCGGGCCGAAATGTTGCTCGATGCCGATACCCAGGCCCAGCAGCAGTTCACCGGCGCGCGATTCGGCGGTGTAACCGTCCATCTCGGCGAATTCGGTTTCAAGCTCGGCGACGGCCATGCCGTCCTCTTCGGTCATTTCCGGCAGCGAGTAGATGCGGTCGCGCTCGGCCTTGACCTTCCACAGCTCTTCGTGACCCATGATCACGGTGTCGATAACGCTGAATTCTTCGTAGGCGAACTGGTCCTGGCGCAACTTACCCAGACGTACGTTCGGCTCGAGCATGACCTGACCGCCGGACGGATCAAGGTCGCCACCGAGGATTTTCATGAAGGTCGACTTGCCGCAACCGTTGGCGCCGATCAGGCCATAGCGGTTACCCGCACCAAATTTGACCGAAACGTTCTCGAACAACGGCTTGGCGCCGAACTGCATCGTGATATTTGCTGTGGAGATCAATTACTTTACCTATCAATGGGTTGCGAGCTACGCATCTGACGCTTGGGCCATTCCTGGGGCATTTTGGAGTTTTTCCATCTCTCCCCAGTCGCCGCTAGAGTTCAGCCAGCGCGCATAAGTCGAGAGCAGCATCTGGACGCTGTGTCCAAGCTGTTGAGCTATAAAGGCGGGGTTCATGCCAGACATTGTGCATATTGTCGCATAAGTGTGACGGCAGTTGTACGGCGGCCGATAACGCGTCGCCAGCTTCTTCAGTGTTGGCCCCCATTGTTTGTGCAGGTCTGAGGTCTGACGGATGTACTGACTCATCTTTGAGGGCGGGAAAACGTAGGGGAACTGCTTGATTGAACTACTCCCAGCTTTCCGGCGCTCCGCGTATTGAGCGGCGAACTCCAGGGCGTGCAATACCCGCCCCACGGATTCCCAGCGTAGAGCAATGATCTCCTGCGGGCGCATGCCGGTGAAGAAAGCGAATTCGAAAAATGCAGCGTAGATCGTGCTCGGCCAATGGGCTGTGTGGTATAGCTGAGCGATTATCTGGTTAGCCTCATCCAGGGTGAATGGATCAGGCTCCCCCTTCTTGCGCTTCGGCGTGTCCAAATGTTCTGCGGGATTCTTCGCGATGAGCTCCTCCCGAACGGCATCATCCAGAATCGTACTGAGCCGCACCATTGAGTTGAGTTTTACGTCAGGTGATGACCAGTTTATCTCTCCGATGATTTTCCGCAGCATCACGGTGCTGATCGTACTCAGGCGAGTCAGCGCCAAGTACGGCATCCAGTACAGGTTCAACTCACTCTTGTAATTTAGATGCGTTCCTTCCTCGATCTCCCTCCCGCTCAACCACGCACGCGCGTGTTGCCGTTGGGCGCGGAGGGGAGTGCATGCGGGTAGATTCGGGGAGGGGGTGACTAGCTCTTCGCGATGGCATCTATGGGAAACACAACGGAAAAGTAATAAGGAAATTGCGTGCTACGGAAGCTCATTTTGATATTCAGCCTTTCACAGTTGAGCGGCTGCGCTTGGCTTGTTGCAAATTCTCACGGGTCCATTGCCTGCTTTAACGGAACGGAGCTTGAGTTCAAAGAGATGATGCCTTTAGTTGGGCCGTTCATTATTCTCGACTTACCCTTTACGTTGGTGGCGGACACGCTATCGCTTCCTGCGTGTTTGTAACTGCCTGCCAATCGCTACTTGCAAGAAAATGTCGGGTATCTACAATATGCGGCGTACAGCCCTGTGCCCGGGTGGTTTGAATCGGCACACTGTATGAGGTCCAGCGCTCCTCATGGCCGAGGCTCAGAGCGCTAGTGCTGGTTTTTTTGCTGAGGTGACATGGATACGCCAACCCAACAGCTTCATCGATTATTTTTCGACGCGTTTCTTGTGCCAGGGCTTTTGTCGTTTGCCTTGGTCATTACTTTGAGCATCCTCCACAGAAAGCTCAAAAACATTTCCGGTTGGTGGCTGTGCGGGCTTTTTGTTATCGGTTTTTTTTGCATAACTTGTCTACCGCATGCTTGGCTAATGTTGTTTCCTGAACCTTGCATTATTCGTTTTGCTACCCCAACGAACATGTGCGAGTTCGGCCCCTCGGTATATCTTCAGATTGGTATATTCGCTGGCACGGTTGGCGCATTAATGGCTTTGATGTCGTTGAAAATTTGGCAGATCGCGGCAAGTAAACGCGAGTAGATGGTCCTGCCTTTAAGAGAAACCTGGTTACTGCGCCGGTTTTTTTATTGCCTAAAATTTACACCGCAGCCAGCACGGCTGTTCGCGCACCCCGCACTCCAACGCTTACGGTTGGTGCGAGACTGGATCGGGGATCGGCGCAGTGAAGGGCTTTGGCAGGCAGCGGGAAGACCGCGCAGCTATTTCGAATACAAACTGCTTAGGTACTTTTTACAAAAATCGGACTCTGCGATTTTTTTTGCTCGATCATCCCACTCTTGCACTGGGGATTCAGGGGCACCCATTATTTCTTTTGTTATCTTGTCTGTGATAACGGTCATCTCTTCAAAACTCATTTTGATTCCGTGCTCTCGCCCGTACAGCCCCACTGCTTCGGCAGATCGGGTTACCACAGATGGATCGGAATGGACGTCCAAACCGGCAGCTAAACCACATCGAGTCAGTTGGAATATGTGTTCCTCTTTATTTTCGCATCCCTGCAAGAAGAGAAAGGTTGCTGCGATTAACATTGAGAAAGCTCTACTTCCCTTCATATTTCGATCCACGTATTTCGTTTTTTTTCGATGAATATTCGGCCGGTGTTATACCTCGTGCGCTGCAAATTCGCACCTATTCAGGGCCTCAGTATTCGCTGGTTTTTTTCATTTCTGGAGTAACACCTATGGCCGAGCCGAGTACCGGCGCCCTGGCATTAGCTGGCGTACTTAGCGGCGTTGGCGCTGGCGTTGCATTCCCCCAGATTGACCTGGCCGTATTGGTCGGGGCTTTCTTTTACGTCGTGTTCGCCAAGGACATGACATCGCTACGCCGATTGGGTTACCTGGTGGCTGGCTGGATTGGTGGTGGCTTCGGTGCTGCTGAGCTGCTGGGCAGAGCCTGGACCAAGACCGCAGACTTCAGCGGCTTTCTGTATGGTTCACTCTGCGTTGTTGTCTTCGCCGGGATAGTGGGCTCGCGCTGGGCTATCAACTTTATGGTTCTCCAGCTGCAACATTCAACGGCTCGCACATCGTCGTGGCCCAGGCCGTGATCTGGAGCCAGAGCAAGTAAGGCGTCGTTCCTGATGTGAAAAAGCCCAGTTTAGTGCTGGGCTTTGTTGTTTCTGGGATGTGTTCCTGTCGGGCCGACATCGCTACGCATCGGCGACGTGATCAGCCTTGCCGCGCGCGCTTCGATCAACCATTGCGATGATCATTTCGAAGAGTTCGTCCTGCGCTTGGGCGGGCGTGATTTCTCCGGTCGCAGCGGCATGGGATAGAGCCTCGGCCGCGCCAAGCATTGCCCGAAGACCTGCAGGCGCAATATCTCCTGCCCTGGCAAAAGGGGCCAGGGCGATCCGGCACTTATTCATGAAGATCACTTCGTAATCACGCTTGATCTTTTCGAGCTCCGGTGAACTGGCCAGCGCCGCTATCACGCCAGGTATCTCATTGCCCTGGAGAAGCACGCAGTCGACGTAAGACGATGCGATGACAGCAGCCCTGCTCACTAACGTAGATTCACTCGCTTGGAGCGCGGCGTCCATAAGCGTTGTCTGGCGTGCATCGAACTCCTGATAGAGCGCCGCGAGCAGTCCAGGCCTTGTGCCGAAATGGTCGTAAACGACGGGTTTTGTAACTCCGGCCTGCTCGGCAAGCCGTCCAAGCGTCAGTGCTTCCGTGCCTTCTTCTCGAACCAATCGCCATGCGACATCCAAAAGCTGACGCTGTCTTTCCTCTCTAGACAGGCGACGACGTGGCTGCGTGCTGGAGACCTGCTCTCTATTTTCGGCGCTTGACATGGCTATATACCAAAAGTAACTTAAAGATAGTAACTTACTAAAAGTATATAAGCTTCGCCTTTTGCCCTCAATCAGTAGCAGGAGTTTTCGACATGCACGCGCTTATCGTTGTTGCTCATCATGATCCAAGGTCGCTCAGTCACAGCATCGCTGCGCATGTCGCCGAGGGCCTATCCTTGGCTGACGCAGGCAACTCTTTCGAAATCGCGGACCTCTCCGAGGAAGGTTTCGATCCGCGGTTCTCCGCGGCTGATCTCGCTGTACATCACAGGGAAGGGCCACCGCCGGCCGATGTTGCTGCCGAGCAGGCGAGAATCGATCGCGCCGATACCCTTGTGTTGGTGTATCCCGTTTATTGGTGGTCTATGCCGGCACTACTCAAGGGATGGATCGATCGTGTGTTCGCCAATGGTTGGGCGTTCGACTTCAGTTCTGATGCGAAGCTGGTGAAGAAGCTTCGCCACCTACGAGTTCATCTTGTCGGTATTGGTGGCGCAGACGGGGGAACCTATGAACGGCACGGTTATGCCAACGCGATGAAGACGCAGATTGACCATGGGATCTTTGACTATTGCGGCGCATGTGTCGTGACCTCCGAGCTCCTGCTCGAATCGGAAACGCAGGATCCGACTGTTCATCTGGACGTCGCGCGGGCCCTGGGCCGCGATCTATTTACTACATCTCAGCGATGCAAAATGGCCGGGTAGTATGAACATGTAGTGTTCTGGACCGCTGGCGACAACCCAATGATTCCGACCATTGGGGCATTTCCAGTCAGGTGCCGCTCATCCAAAGCTAAACGACTGAAATTAAAAAGAAACATTGCTGTTATAGAGTGCTGGCCTGATTCATGAGGGCTACTGAAGTGAACCGATCAGCACGAAACCTGCGTAAAACACTGGACGCTGCAGCAGCCAATAACGAGGCCGCAGCACTTGATGTCATGCGGGCCATTGATCAGCTTGGTGACGAAGTGCTGCGCCAGCGGCTGCTGGGCGTGGTCCATCGCCTGAATCAGGATGCGAGCGAGTTGCGGCAAGCCAGAGATAATGTCTCTGGAGCGCTGATGAAGCTGGCCTGATATCGCCCTCCGTGAGCGGATGCGACAGTGGGGTGGGAGGTGTATTCCTGGCTGGTCTAAGCTTTGTGGCGCGGACTTAGTGCCAGCCCTTACTCCGCTTCGGGGCACTTGAAGCCCCAATCATCAACTATCATGTTTTTTACCTCTTCGCCAGTAGTGCTGACAACTAGGCAAGTTTTATTTTTTCTGTAATTAAACTCGCAGTATTGAACTCCCTCGGTGCATCTTTCGACTTCACTAATGCCCATATCTCTAAGTGTTTTCATAACGCCGCCCGGCTCCATCACGTTCGTTAAATTTGGCTTCCAGCCATGTTTAATCAATACCTTTCGTGCACTTAAGAATGGCATTGCTTTTTTAATTGGCACATCTGTTGCGTTCGCAAAAGTGCTAACGCAACAAAGCACAATGCAAGCAATTGGCAAGACCCTAAAAGTAGTAGGGCTGACATTAGTGCATCTATCTCGTGACATGGCGCCAGCCCTCAATCCTTCTCCGGACATTTAAAGTTCCAGGAGTAAATCTTCATTTCTTTAATCTTTTCGCCGACAGTTCCCACGCCAAGGCAGGTTCCATTCTTGATGTAATTGAAGCTGCAGTACCGGATGCCCTCCGTGCAGGATTCGATCTCTTTGAAACCTTTTCTCATGATGATGTTTTCGACCCCAAACTCACCTGTATAGGTTGGGTTCGGCTTCCAGCCATTTTGAATTAATACTTTTCTGGCATTTAGAAAGGACATTCCCTCTTTTATAGGGGCGTCCGTTGCGTTGGCAAAAAAACTGGTGCAGCAAAAAAGGCTGATGATGAATGTTTGCAGCTTCATTTAACGGTACCGCCAAAGTTTTTATATATTTTTTCTACTTCACCGTACTCAGTATATGGTTGGCCCGATGGTTTTTCTTTGACTGGCCGATTCGCCAAGCCTGGGCCCATGGGTAAGGCTTCCCATTTTTTGAGACTTTTTCCACTGCAACTTTTAAGTCTCCACTGATTAACGGTTCGATTGCATTCACGTTGCGCAGCAGTTCAACTGCAATCAAATTGCTTTAACGGAGCGCTTCCGGGAAGCGGTCAATGGGTGGGGGGCTGTCACTCGGGCAGCCGGTTTGCTACTCATGAGAAGTTCCTTTTCAAGGTTTCAAATGGGGTAATAGTGGTCGATGGGCGCGTCGGAAAAAACGCCAGCATTCATCCATAGAGTTGAACAGTGCTCGGTGGTTTTCGCGCATGGGACGGCAGGCCAGTAACGCCTGCCAGGCGATTTCGACGCAGGGTATCGAGCGTGCAGGCGCAGGGGATAAGCACGTCCATGGGTGAAGAACGCATCAAATGTTACCGTCCATGTAGATTTGCATCGCGAAGAATGCCCCAGGCAGACATCACATACAACGATCCTTACATTATTTAGGTTGACAGTCATATGCGTGGACCGACCTTTCACTGGCTGGCCATATATGATGCTTTGAAGGCCCAGATCAGTTGGTGTATCGTTTCAGCTGTTCGCCCGGCCATATGACTCTTTACCGGTCCAAGGATGGCAAGGTCATATGCGCAGGGCGAACGCTATATCCTCTTGAGGTGATGGAATCGCTATCCAGCCTTTACAGGGGCTCAATGGAGTGTCTTACGGCTCTCACCAATCCTGATCCGATCCAGCGCCCGATTTAACGCATTCAAGGCATCGAGAAGGGCTTTCGCCTCAGCTTCCCGGCCATCCCCCCACAGGCGTTCAGCCATCTTGTTCAGCGCCTGGATAGAGCGCTCAATTTCAGCTGCGGTCGCCGCTGCTTTATTTTCCTGCTGTTTCTTCGGCATTGCTGTAGTCCTCAAACCTGTGATCAGGTGCTGGTCGCTCAGGACGCAAACCAGACTCGACCTCCAGGATCCTGTCCGCGCCGATATGGGTGAAATCCTGGTCCCTGGGCCGGCAGGCAAAGGAATGGGCGAATCCGTTGCCTTGGGGCAGGAGGCTACTGTCCGTGATTGGCGGGAGGTTACTGGGGATTCGTACCGGAGGCATTCTCTATCGCTCGTGGCTTCAGTGCTGCTTGATACTTTTCCAGGCAACAGGTGCTAGAAGTAGTACTGCCAGCAAAAACACTGTCTGCGAAATATAGAACGTCTCCAGCCATTGTCGGTTTAGCGCCACATAGAACGTGTTATGGATCACGTCCACAACGATGATTGCAGCCGTGAAAAGGATGCCTGGTCGGGGGTTTCTGAAGAGCAAAAGTGCGGCCAGAGGATCTAAAAACGTGAGCGCTCCCCAGAACAAACGACTGGCCCATGGAGTACTGTCACCATATCCGTAGTCCCAGAGCAGCCCATGCGTAAGGCCTGCATGCAGGTGATTGGCTGTTGCAACGAGTAGGCAGCCCGCAAACAGAGCGCGGATGGCAAAAGATAATCCCGGCACGGCATCGTCCGCTGATGGTCATTGGTATCACCATCGTATCGAAATTGGCGAGCTATAAGCGACGGGCTACTGCTAGCCGATTGGGGTTAGCGCCGCCCTTCGACGATCATGCGTACGGCCAAACCCGCGAGGACCGTCCCCATCAGCCAGCGTTGCACGATCTGCCACACGGGCCTGCCTGCGAGAAATGTTGCGATGGAGCCAGCCATGACGGCAATCAGCGCGTTGACGCTCACGCTAATGACGATCTGCGTAAAGCCAAGCACGATCGATTGCGTCAGCACGCTGCCGTGGTCGGTGGGGTCGATGAACTGAGGTAGCAGCGACAAATACATGACTGCAACTTTTGGATTCAGCAGGTTGGTGACAAAGCCCATCATGAACAGCTTGCGCGGGCCATCCTTGGGCAGGTCTCGCACATGGAACGGGGAACGACCGCCGGGCTTGACCGCCTGCCAGGCCAGGTAGAGCAGATAGAGCGCGCCGCCGAGTCGCAGGGCGTCATACGCATAGGGAACGGCCATGACCAGGGCCGTGATACCCAATGCGGCGCAAAACATATAAACGACGAAACCCAATGCCACTCCGCCCAAAGAAACCAGTCCGGCCATTCGTCCCTGGCAGATCGACCGCGAGATGAGATAGATCATGTTCGGGCCGGGAGTCAGCACCATGCCGAGTGAGATCAGACCGTAGGCGAGCAGGTTGGACAGTTCGGGCATCGAGTAACTCCTAATGGATGAGATAACGAATCGAAAGCTCCGTTAAATCAATACGAGCGGTTTTCGCCACCGCTGAGGTTTGCACCTGGAGCGAACGATAGTAGGGCGGTCAACGGGAGAGTGTTAGACACAGATTGACTTGCAAAACGTCATACAGCGGTCGCAGCACCCGGTATCCACTCCCTGGGATACGTTGCAAGTTCAACGTGAGTAATGGCTTGCTCCATTAATAACAGCCAAGGTGCCTTATAGGCACCTGGCTGTTATTTACGAGAGAGCGAATAGGCTCGTGATGATCCTTATGGTGTTCAGGGCAGCGGTTGGAGGCTGGTCTTGATGGCAGTGACCACACGATTACGGCCTTGGTGTTTCGCGTGATACAGGCGTTGATCAGCTACGTGCAGAATGGCCTCGATGGTGTCGCCGTCGCGGCCAGATTGCGATATGCCGATGCTCACGGTGACCATGGTCAGCCGCTGGAAGCCGCTATTAAAAGAAGTATTTGCAACGCTGGTTCGCAGACGCTCGGCGATGACATGCGCGGCCTCTAGTGAGGTATGAGGTAGCAGTATCATGAATTCTTCCCCACCCACTCGGGCTACACCGTCATACGGTCGGATCGAATCGAGGCATTTCTGCACGAACTCTTTCAGGATGTCATCGCCAACCTGATGGCCGAAGCGATCATTGATGGACTTGAAATTGTCCAGATCAAGTGCCAACACGGAGAACGGCTCACCGCCACGGTTGGTCCGGCCAATTTCGGCTTCGACCCGCTCTATGAACCGACGCCGATTATCAGCGCCTGTCAGTGGATCGGTCGCCGCAAGGTGTCCGAGTTCCTGATTGGTGCGCTGGAGCTCCACCAGGGCGTTTTCGGTGTACTCCATAGCCTCGGCAAGACGCACCATCAGCTCCTCCTGGGTGTAAATTGTCGAGAAGGACCGCGTGGTGAGGAACGCTTGTACTACCCCATAGCTCAACAGGAAGAATCCAGCGGCGAAGATCGCATGGGCGAGCCACCACATGTGGTTCCAGGGACGTCCAAGGATGAATGCAAGAGATGACAACGCGAACGCCGTGACCGAGATGACAAAAATCACCATCAGCTGCGAACGGATACGGCGCAACAGGAGCATTGCCACGTTCAATGTGGATAGAACCAGGGCGCCACCTTCCAGCGAAAGGCGCACCGCAGGTTCGCCGGCGATTGACGAGTTCGCGACGAACGCCACTACCAGGTCAACCAGCAGGAACAGTCCTATCCAGGTCAACCACCGGCGGGGCTGCATTCGGCGGTCCGCAGCATCAGGTGGGCGGTGGTACGACAGCATTCCGACCAGCAGCAGTATCGACATGACCAGTCGAGAGGCCGGTCCATAAAGCAGGAAGAGCCAGATATTGTGATGTGCGAGCCCGGTGAACGCACCATGCAATGCATAGATCAGTACAAAACCGAGAAAACCAAGCGTCATCCATCGCAGCAGCGGCTCTCCCGATGACTGATAGCAGCGCCACGTCACGTAAGTCACAAACAAGCCTTCCAGGGTGGCTGCCGTGATCGCAATGATATGGAACGCGTGGTTCTCGAATAGAAGGGTGGGGTCCTGAAAGAAGTACAAGTAGCTGATCAGGTAGGCCGGAATAAACGCAAACCCCGCGAGCAGCAGGCCGGCATAAACCTTGATGATGAGACGGATGGCTTCAGGTGGCTCGCCGGTGGCGACGCTATTGCTCATGGCTCCCTCCAATTTTCAATATATTTTGCCAGCACCGGACCGGTAGTAGCTCCGTCGCCGCATACACGCTGCGTTGGATTTAGATTATGGAGCGCGAAATTGATCGGGCTCCGGTCTTCCATGGCTTTGGCTCCTGTGGCGATTAATAGCCTAGTCGAGTAATGACAGGGCTGCAGAAGGAGCGGTCTGAATTTGCTATCGCGAACCCCTTTGTGGAGGTCGCGACGCAGCGGTAGGAAATCTTGAGGCGACAGAGGGGCTTTCGTTCGGTCGGCAGGACACCGAGGGAGGGATTTTCAGTCTGCGTATGATTTGAGCCAGCAGGCATACGTCTATTGAGACGATCATCGCAGCTCTCAATGATGTCTTGCGTCTCGCTGAGCTGAGCAGGCGCGTTTCTGGCACAACGCCTCCACAGTTTTTCACAAATGTAGGTTAACCTTTGATTACAAAGTATGACTAAAATACGCCCCGGTGGCCATGAGCTAGCTTTCTGCTCAGACTCCCGTGCTTGACCGATTCGCTTGATCGTTGGATCTCGGACGCTGCGTTCAAATCAGGTTTGTGGCGCGCGGCATGTACTCTTCTGAACTGTGACGAATTCCCGTGAAACTCATCATTGTCTCCCTCTACGTTTTATCCATTGCGTATGTGCATCTACGTGGTCGCATCCGGCACAAACTGAGTCGCCAATTGAGTGATCATTCGACCTTTCTGGCGCCGGTCAACTGCTTCCTGTACCTGTTTTCGAAAATCCCCAACAAGCCTTATCTGAATCCGGCCGACTTCCCGGACCTGAGCCCCTTGCAGGCCAATTGGCAGGAAATTCGCGCCGAAGGCCAAAATCTGCTCAGGGCAGGGGAGATCAAACGCTCGGACCAATACGACGATGTGGGCTTCAATTCGTTCTTCAAAACCGGCTGGAAGCGCTTCTATCTGAAGTGGTATGGCGACAGCCACCCATCGGCCACCAAGCTCTGCCCGCGTACCACGGAGCTGGTACAAAGCATTGGCTCGATCAAGGCGGCGATGTTCGCCGAATTGCCACCGGGTTCGAAACTGGTCCGCCACCGTGACCCGTATGCCGGCTCGTACCGTTACCACCTGGGTCTGGACACGCCGAACGATGAGGGTTGCTACATCGACGTCGACGGCGAGCGCTACCACTGGCGTGATGGTGAGGCGGTGATGTTTGACGAGACTTACATTCACTATGCCGAGAACACCACCCAGCAAAACCGCATCATTCTGTTCTGCGACATCGAGCGCCCGCTGAAATACCGCTGGGCCACAGCGTTCAATCGCTGGTTCAGCCGTAATGTGATGTCCGCTGCTGGCGCGCCAAACGATGCGGGCGATAAAACCGGTGGCATAAACCGGTTTTTCGGAAAAATCTACAAGATCCGTCTGCGCGGTAAAGAACTGAAAAAGCGCAACCGGACGCGTTACTACCTGGAAAAGTGGGCGATTTTCGGCGGTTTGCTGGCCATTATTGTATTGATCTGAGCACGACCATTGCGCCAGCAACCTTTGCTGGCGCGGCGTTGAGGTTTCGGGCGAGTCTGCAATACGCTCAATCGGTGTGACATCTGCGCTGGAGTATTATCTTCCCAGGGATGAATCCTGCGCGTAGCGTGTTATCGAAGACCCTATCTGCATGTACTGGAGGAACTCCACCATGAACAGGTTTGTGCTCGGTACCAGTGCGTTGGCGTTGAGTGGCTTGCTTGGCACTCTGACCCAGGCCGGCGCAGACATTGGCATGCTGGCTGCCACGGTGGAGCATCCGGCCCTGCTGGCCCAGAATCTCCCTGACAACTCCGATAACCCCTACAACAGCCCGATTCGCCGGGTAAATCCCAACAGCATGCAGGGCACCCAGCCCAGCGCACCGGTTATTCGCGGGCCGAACACCGTGCCGGTTCCCCGCCCACCGACCCTCGAAAACGGCGGGATTGGCAATGGCTATCCGCGCAGCGGTACTGCGCCGGGTACAGTCAAACCGTATAGTGCGCCCAAGTCGCCATCCCGAGATTCGGACACCAGCAGTTATTGAGCGTATGGCAGGCGCTGGCTGAGCTGATACGTTTTTCCAGCCGCAAGGCATCGGCATGGTCCTCGTAGTAGTCGTGAATCAACGCAAAACGCCGGTAGCCGTTACGTTCATACAGCGCAATCGCTACCGGGTTGTCGATACGCACCTCCAGTCGCAGACAGGTGCAGTCATGCTCCAGCGCACAAGCCTCGATTCGCTCCAACAGCTGTTTGCCCAGACCAGTACCGCGGGCCTGAACCGAGGTGGCAATCGAGTACAGCCGCGCCAGCGAAGTGCGGCGGTGAAACAGCACCAAGGCGTATCCGAGCAATTGATCCGCACACTCGGCGATGATCAACTGCCCGTGAGCCCGGTTAATCATCCACTGAAAGTTACGGCGGTTAAGCCGGTCGCTGGTGAAACATTGCTGCTCAAGTTTCAGGAGTGCTGCCAGGTCAGCCGGTGCTGCAAGGCGAAAGACAAGATTCATATGACCACCGTAAAAGTTGTGTAACGAAACGGGACTTTCGAAAAACTTCGTGCTTAATAGGAAAGGTCTTGTTCTCCAACGGATCAATCACTATGTCAGCGCTACAAGGTCATTGGCGTGAAGTATCGGAGCAACGTTTACCGACAGCAATAACCAAAGCAACTTATTTATCAGAGGCTGCCAGAACCTCCAGTCAGTTGGTTATTATTGTCGAACGCAAGGAAGACTGGGCGTCTTACTTTCCCAGTGAAGACATCGTCAGTGCCCAGGAGTATCTCGAGCAAACCCGTGGCAGCGAGCAGGGCAAGCGGGTTCAGGTGATCAACCTGTGCCGCAGCTACAAGTACCTGGGACACGGTTATTACTGCTCATTGCTGGCTGAGGCTCGTGGGCACAAGGTGATTCCTTCGGTGCGAACCATCAGCGAACTCACTCGCAAGTCTCTTTATGGCCTGTCGCTGGACGATTTGGATAAAGCCTTGGATAAGGCGCTCAATAATCACCTTTACAGCGACACTGAAGGATTTACCCTGACGCTGTATTTCGGCAAGACCAATATCGAACCGTTACAGGATTTGGCGCGTCAGTTGTTTGAAGTGTTCCCCTGTCCAATCTTGCTGGTAGAGTTTCGCCGACGTAACGGCTGGCACATCGAAGGTGTCAAGTTTGGTGCGTTACATAAGTTGCGAGAAGATCAGGAAGATCACTTCGCCAACGCTCTGGACAACTTCAGTCGCAAGATCTGGCGCATGCCGCGTTCACGCCGGCTGGCCCGTTATGACCTGGCAATCCTCCACGATCCGCAGGAAGCGCTGCCGCCATCCAATGCCAGGGCGTTGGAGAATTTCGTTCGGGTGGGCAAGGGCCTGGGCATCGATGTCGAGTTGATCGAGCGCAAGGACTACGCGCGTATCGCCGAATATGACGGGTTGCTGATCCGCGAGACCACCAGCGTCGATAACCATACCTACCGATTTGCGAAAAAGGCCGAAAGTGAAGGCTTGGTGGTGATGGACGACCCGGCATCAATTCTGCGCTGTACCAACAAGGTCTACCTGACAGACTTGCTCAACAGCCATCAACTGGGCATGCCGGCCACGGAAATTCTCTACAAGGAACGACCGGAAGATTTTGAGCGGGTAGGCGAGCGACTGGGTTTTCCATTGGTGCTGAAAATTCCTGACGGCTGCTTCTCGCGAGGGGTGATCAAGGTCGAAAGTCAGCAAGCCTTGCTCGAAGCCACGGCTGAGTTGTTCGAGCACTCGGTGTTGCTGCTGGCACAGGAGTTCTTCTACACCGAGTATGACTGGCGCATTGGTGTGCTCAACCGCAAACCGATCTTCGCCTGCCAGTACTTCATGTCCAAAGGCCACTGGCAGATTTATAACCACAAAGCCAAGGGCCAGGACATCAACGGCGAGTGCCGTACCCTGGCGGTTCATGAGGCGCCCAAGGCCGTGGTGGACCTTGCAGTGAAAACCGCCAACCTCATCGGCGACGGTCTGTACGGCGTCGACCTCAAGCAGTCCGGCGACAAAGTGGTGGTGATCGAGGTCAACGACAACCCGAACATCGACGCTGGTATCGAAGATGCTTACCTGCAGGACGATCTGTATTCACTGGTACTCGAGGAGTTTGTCCGCAGACTCGAACTCAAGCGTCGCGGGCAAGTCTGGTGAACAGTCGTTCATGCCGACAACATCCTTAAGCTGAACTACGCTCCCCTGCATTAGTGCGGAGTCATCCGCGCAGGGTTTTCAAGCAATCAGCAGGAATGCCGGATGAACAGGGAACAGGCGATTGCCGCGATCGTCTACCGCGGTAATAGCATTGAAAACACTCACATCGCGCATGTCGCGGTCGTCGATGCCCAAGGCCGCTTGCTCAGCGGTTTTGGTGATCCATCGCGCATGACATTGGCCCGGTCCGCCGCCAAACCTGCGCAAGCGTTGGCGGTCATGGAAACTGGTGCACTCGAACAATTCGGTCTGGACGATGCTGACCTGGCCTTGATGTGTGGCTCCCATAGCAGCGAAACACGGCATATCCAGCGAGCGCTGGGCATGCTGGCCAAGGCCGGCGCCAGTGAAGCAGACATGCGCTGCGGCGGTCATCCGCCTATCTCGGATGAGGTCTATCGGGCCTGGATCAAAAGCGATTTTGTCCCCGGTCCGGTGTGCAGCAATTGTTCAGGTAAACACGCTGGCATGTTGGCGGCCGCCCAAGCGCTGGGTGCAACGCTGGAGGGTTATCACCTTCCAGCTCATCCGCTTCAGCAGCGGGTGATGCAGACGGTGGCTGAGGTTTGCGAGGTTTCAGGTGACGCCATTCAGTGGGCTACCGACGGCTGCAACCTGCCGACACCGGCCTTCGCGCTGGATCGCCTGGCGTTGCTCTTTGCCAAAATAGCCAGTGCTGCCGATACCGGTGAAAGTGCCCGGTCGCCACGTGAAGCTGAATTGGCGCGAATTTACCGAGCCATGGCCACATACCCTGAGCTGGTCGCCGGGAAGGGCCGTTTCTGTACAGCACTGATGAAGGCCTTCAACGGTCAACTGGTGGGCAAGGTCGGTGCCGACGCGAGCTATGCAATCGGTATACGCGGTGTGACCGACCAGCAGGCGCGGGGTATTGCGGTAAAAGTCGAGGACGGAAATCAGACCATCCTCTATGCGGTGGTCTGTGACGTGTTGACGCAACTGAGCATCGGTACGGCCGCGCAACGTGCCCAACTCAGTGCCTGGCATCACCCGCCAATGCTCAACACGGTGAAGGTACAGACTGGGCGTATCGAGCTGACGTTTTCACTGCCGCCCGTTTAGCGCTCTTCTGCTCACGCTTGCTGCCCGAAAACAGCACTGGTTTTTCGGCTGCGAAGCCCGCGCACCACCAAATACAGCAGTGGCCCGACGGAAACGAATACTGCGGTAATCAGCAGGTACGGCAGCACTGACAACACTGAATGGCCACGGCTCCGGGCATCCTTGTACATCCAGATGCCTGCGAGGGTGGCTAGCAGATAAAGGTCGATCACCACTTGGGCAGTATCGGGGCGGGACATCAGGCTGATGCCGAAATCGATGAGTGACTGCTCGGCATGGAGCATCACTGAAACGGTATAGCCAGCAAAGGCGAGAAGGGCGATCAACGGGAGTGCGACAGACTTCATGCTTTCCTTCCTTGGGACAATGAACGGTTTTCGAAGACTATCGCATTCGACAGAAAACTGGCCATTGACTTGCCTTTCGCGCGCAGCTAATTTCGAGCCATGACTTCCACCGTATCGCGCTGCCAGCCAAGCATTATTACCGCCATTCCTTATTTGGCGGGCTAGCTGACGACTGCACCCAACCCGCCCTAGAGGCGGGTTTTCATTTTCTGTCTCCGGGGCCGTGAACAAAGCCAGGAGACGTTGATGGACACCAACACCGACACTGCAACCGCCAAGCAGGCCCTGCTTGAGCGTTACGTGAAAAAAATCCTCGCCGCACCGGTTTATGAACTGGCAGTGCGCACGCCTTTGCAGGTGGCACCGGCGTTATCCGAGGTGCTGGGCAACCAGATCCTGCTCAAGCGTGAAGACCTGCAACCGACCTTTTCCTTCAAGATTCGTGGTGCCTACAACAAGCTGGCCCAACTGAGTGCCGAGCAAAAGGCTCGCGGGGTGATTACCGCCTCGGCTGGCAATCACGCCCAAGGCGTGGCACTGGCGGCGCGGGAGTTGGGGATCGAGGCGAGCATCGTCATGCCCACGTCAACGCCGGAGCTGAAAGTGATTGGTGTGCGCAGTCGTGGCGCGAATGCGGTGTTGCATGGCGAGAGCTTTCCGTTCGCCCTGGAGTACGCATTGAACCTGGCCCGGCAAACCGGCCGGACCTTTGTTTCGCCCTTCGACGATCCGGACGTGATCGCCGGGCAGGGGACGGTGGCCATGGAAATCCTGCGTCAGCATCAAGGCGCATTGGACGCAATCTTCGTCCCGGTGGGCGGCGGCGGTTTGATCGCCGGCATCGCCGCGTACGTCAAATACCTGCGGCCGGAGATCCGTATCGTCGGCGTCGAGTCGGAACACTCCGCATGCTTGCAAGCAGCAATGCTCGCGGGAGAGCGAGTGGTGTTGCCAAAAGTGGGCACCTTCGCCGATGGTGTAGCCGTCGCACAGATCGGTGAGTATGGCTTTGAAATTTGCCGCCATCATGTCGATGAAGTACTCACGGTCAGCAACGACGAACTGTGCGCGGCGATCAAGAATATCTACGACGATACCCGCTCGATCACCGAGCCATCCGGCGCGCTGGCCGTGGCCGGAATCAAGAAGTACGTGGCGCAAACCGGTGTTTGGGGGCAGACCCTGGTGGCGATCGACTCGGGGGCCAATATCAATTTTGATAGTTTGCGGCATGTGGCCGAGCGCGCCGCATTGTGCGGCGCTCCGGTGTAAGTCGCTGAAAGGGATTCAGGCGAGCAGCGGACGCAGAAACGTCCGCTCGTAACTGAGGATGAATTTCTTCTCCATCACCTGCGCCACCAACGCGGTGCTTTCGGAGTCGGTCAGGGCAATATGCCGATAGCTTTCGTAGTCGGCCAGCGAAGGAAAGCTGAACAGGCAATAAGCGATATTGCTCGCGCCTTCGGACGGTAGGAAGTACCCATGGTGCGTACCGCCCAGGCGTTCGACAACACTAAGCCAGGCCTTGGCGTAGGCTTCAAACTCGGCGAGCTGGTAAGGGTCGATCACGTATTTGACGTGGCAGGTAATCATCGTGTGTGCTCCGTTTATTCTTGACGGGCTTTCTCGACCTTGGCCGACGCCGACCAGATCCGGTAGCGCACTTCGACGTCTTTCGGCACGTAGACCACAATTGGCAGTTTGCTGTTGTATCGCAGCCGGAAACCCTCGCCGACGACCGGCACGAAGTCCTGCTTGTTCTTGCCATCCGGGCACGCCATCAGGGTGCTCATCGGGCCGATGACTTTCTCCAGTCGATAGAACGGATAACCCCAGCCTTCGAGGTTTTTTTCCTCCAGCGTGCCACCCAGACGCTGGTGATTGCAATCGACAGTCAGGGTTTTCCCGGCGAGGATTTCGACCTGGTAGCTGTCTTCCCGAGTCTGCGGCGCGAGGTGAATCACTTGGCGGGTAAAACCGGTTTCAGCCTTGGGATAGGGGGCAACGTCTTCGAGTTTCGCAGCGCTGGCCAGAGTGGACAGACCGGACAGCAGCACCGCCGCGGCGGTGAGAGTTGATGAGCGCATGATGCCTCCTTGCTCTTGGTTGAGTCGGTGAATGCGAGCATTCTTACTGTGCAGGTCGCTCAATGCAAATCACGACGGCGAAGTTGGCAACGTGAGAGATGATTAGTGGCAATCATGCGTTTTGCACGAGGTCACTTGGCGGTTCGTCGCAAATAGCTGATTTACCGACGGCCCGTCGTGCGAATTCCCGGGCATACCTTATGCTTCATTCCAGTGCATGAAAAACACGCCAGGAAAAACCGCGAGATAAGGATGGGCAAGACTGACGGCGGTTAACCCGGCGATTGATCGATGGTCCTACAAAAAGGGAGGGGTGTAATGTTTCTTTCTGCCTTGGAACTTCGCAATATCATTGAACACAGCTTTTTGCCTAAACGGTGCCAATGCACCTTGTCACCGGACTTGTCGATGACCGTCAAGGTCTACGACAACCACCGGACGGACCAACTGGATCTGCTGGTGACCGGCATCGATGCGAACGCTCTTAACGGCTGTCGTGAAATCAACGATTTGATCGCTGAGTTGCGCCACGACCTGGAGGATCACACCCCCGGCAGCCATGTGCTCGCGTCAAAGGTCCGCGCGCATTAATCCACGATTTCTGCGAGTTCGACGGGCGCACGCCGGGTCTGGAGAAATGCCAGGCCCAGCGCAATCTCCACCGCCACCGCCAGCAAGATACCCGGGCCGGCGTGGCCGTTGAGCCATTCGCCGACACCCAGTGTGGCCAGCCCGAAAACCGCCACCACGAGACCGCTGCTCAGCGCGCTACGCGAAATGGACGGCGGCGCGTTGCGAGTCTGATAAAACATCACGCCCAGCGCCACAAACAACATCGCACTGCGTCTGGCCACCAAGCCTGTCGCGTCCGAGTATCCGATACTCCAGATCGACAGCATCACCTCGGGTATAAAGCCCCAGACCAGCGCCAGCGCAAAACACAGACCAGCGGTAAACATCGACAGTGTGCGAAACGAAAACTGCATGGCGAATCCTTGCGGCAGTGAGGGGAGGCCAAAGCATAACCTTTGGCCTCGCCCATCACCAAATGCCTGGCGTTGCGCAGCGCCATGACTCAGTTCTGATAGCTGCAGGCATCCGACAGCTTGCGATAGCTGATGTATTCCTGTTTACCCACGTCGTCGATGAACTTCATCTCCGCCGTCACCACCTTGCAGTCTTGCGTTGTGGGCTCGGTCATCGAAACCACTTTCTTGACGTGCAGCGACATTCCGTAGTGATACGGCACAGGCTGGGAGGGTGCGGAGTCGGCCAGCGCCAGCCCGGTAAACCCGGTGCAGGCGAGGGCAGAGGCCACCAGTAAAGTTCGCATGTTCATGAGAAGTCTCCGGTGCAGACGTGAAGTCAGCGCGACACCTGACGATGTCGGCCCTGCCGCGCAGGGCGTCAGAAGATTCTGCGCGAACGCGGTCCAGTTAATTTTAGACCGCAGGATTAACCGGGGGTTAAGCTCGGTGGGGTTCCTAACGGACGTAGCGGGTTGATCGACTTACGGTTGAGGACCATGCAGTTCGATCAGGGGACCTCCATTTTCATCAGATGCTGGTGGTAACTCATCAAGCTCCAGATACGTGTCGCCTTTTCCGTAGACCAAATACTTGTGGGAGCTCTCATTACCCGTGTTCTCGAAAATCACGCGAGCCCCCTGTTCGGACATTTGCACCCAGCGCGGGCGATTTCTTTCGGCGAAATCGACACGCTCTATTTGCCCTGTTTTCGGGTCGTAGTAAAAAAGAGCGCCCTGGAGATAGTTCGACGTGAATTCACCAGAGACCACCAGTACGTTCATATTCGATTGATTGGATGCGCACTGCCACTGAACAGAGGTACCTCGAGAGGCATCCTGGGTGCCAAAGATAAGTCGGTTTTTTTGAGTGTGGCGGATGTTGTAGATGTAGGAGTCAACAATGGGTGAGCCACGTAACAGTTCGACCGTATTCCTGGGGCCTGCCAACTCACAGCTGACGACAGGTTTTATCTGTGGTGGTGCAGCAAAAGTATGTACGCAGAATAGGGCAAGCGAGATGCCAAGCGAAAATTGTCTCATTTGAATGATATGCCGTATGAGCCGTATTGAGTCGGAGTAAAGAGTATTAATGCGGCTAACTGCCCGGCATGTGAGCAGTGATGGAAGTGTCAATGCCAAACGTTTGCTCATTTCAAGCGTAGAACCTTAAATCCGAGCTTGTCTGGAAGAGTATCAACGCCTTCGACTTCTTCCGGCTGTCCCTTTGCATTGACGAAATCGTAGACCAGAAACTTTGCGGCGACTTCATGTCCACTGTTTGGAATGACGAGTCGCATCTGTTCACGCCCGACATAGAGCCAGCGAGGAAGCGCTTTTTCAGAAAAATCAATCCGTTCGGTAGCGTGACTTATTGGATTCTTTCGTAAGAGGACTCCCTTGGAGTACGGAGTTCCGTAGTTGAGTGCGAATATCAAGCCGGACGCAACACACTTGGCCATGACAATCTGTCCGACAAAATCAGCGTTCGGCATATCGGAAAATGCACTCTGGATATTCCCGTCGACTTTCAAAAACAGCTTCTGACCTTCCAAAGTCGATGTGGCCAACAGCGATGCATGCGTTCCATCGGAGAATGGACAGCTGAGGATCGCCTTGATGGGTTCTGCGTAAGCAGGGCCGCCCACCAACAGAGCTATCGTATACAGCCAAATTTTTCTCATTTGACCATGTTCTTTAATATTTGCGCCGAGGCGGGTTAAAGGGAGAGGGACACAAAAAGGGTCACGCTGGTCAGAAGAGGCTCAGGGCGCGACGCATGACTCCTTGGCCGAGACGGGCACTCGGCTCAAAAACAGCTGCAAACCTTGCTGATACGAATCCGCGTCCATCACATCGCTATGCCTGGGGATGTGATAGGCCTTGTCCTCACGATACAGTTTGGCGCAGGCAACGGAGTAGAAGTCGGGCGTTACTGTGAGACGCGCAATCTGCCCCCAGGCCAGCCTACTTATGGCGCCTTTGCCCCTGGTATTGATCAGGGTGAAGCCCTGGTCGTCGAATTGCAGGCGATAACCACCTTCAGCTGCCTTGAGGGAAATGCGCAATTTCATTGCTATGAGACGCTGGTTCGCGCTGCGAAAAGGCGCGCGCGGCTTGGCACGGTTGTCGGCGATACGTTCACGTAAATGGCTTAGCAGGCGACCGGAGTAGACCCGCCAGAACACCAAGAAGATCACCCCAAACAGCGCCATGGAGATGAACTTCTGAGTGCTGAACTCGCGCGCAGGGAAATAGATTGCCAGCATGCCGCCAACCAGGCCCAGGAGAAACAGCAGCGGGGCGATCAGGCGGTCCTGAAAGCGTGCGACATAGCCCAGCAGTCGGGCCTGCTGTTGATCATGCTTGAGCATCTCGCGCTCCAGCAGTTTGCCGATCCTGATCTCGGTATGCTTGGGGGTAATGCTGAATTGCAATTCCATGACGTTGAATCCGAAGTCCGTTTCCTGATAAGGGCGGGAGTTTACGTGTTTACGCTGCTCCTGGCATACGTAACCAGTCGGACAGAATGCGCCTCTAGGGTCGTGGCTAGTCTGGTCTTGTCACCGAAAAAACGATGAGTACGTGTTCATTAAGCGCTATCGGTAACTCATCGGCGGGCAGTAATTGGCAGTCATTTTCAGACTAAAGTCGTCTGTATCAGCTAGCAGCCATCTGCCACTATTGGCAATCACCCCCGTAACTTTTCACTTCATCACGGCGAACCTTTTCGCTGGATGAACGCTATTTGTGTTGGCTGATTGTCCTGCCGCAAAGATGCGCTGTTGGAGCTTTTTTTCATGCGTCCCCCGTTTCCCCTCATCACACCGTGCCCGGTTCTGGGCTTCGGCGCTTTGCTGCTGTGCGCAGGTTTTACCGCGCAGTCCCAGGCCAGCGGTTTTATCGAAGACAGCAGCGTCAAAGTCGAATCGCGCACGGTGTATTTCAACCGCGATTTTCGTGATGGTCATACCTCGAACGAGCAGGGTGCGTCGAAGCGTGACGAGTCGGCCCAGGGTTTCATTCTCAATCTGCAATCGGGCTACACCGAAGGCACCGTAGGGTTCGGCGTCGATGCGTTGGGCATGCTCGGGCTCAAACTCGATTCCAGCCCCGACAGCAGCAACAGCGGCTTGTTGCCGTCCACCGGCGAGAATCCACGTGGCTCGAAAGACCAATACGCCAAGCTGGGCCTGACGGCCAAAGTCCGCGTTTCGCAAAGCGTCCTGAAGTACGGCGCGTTGCTACCGGATCTGCCGCTGCTGAAATACAACGACGGTCGTCTGCTGCCGACGATGTTCAACGGTGCGATGCTCACATCGAAAGAATTCAAGGACCTGACCTTCACGGCCGCTCGCCTGGACAAATACACCGCTCGGGATTCCACCGACGCCCAGGACATCCGCGTGCACTGCAAGAACAAGCGTTACGCCTGCAACGTCACGGCCGATCACTTCGATATGTATGGCATCGATTACAAGATCAACGAGCGCCTGACCGCTCAGTATCATTACGCCGAACTGGAAGATATCTACCGTCAGCACTTTGTCGGTTTGCTGGCCAATCAGCCATTAGGCTCGGGCCTGTTGAAGGCTGACCTGCGCGTATTCGACAGTGCCGACAGCGGCGCCGCTCGCGCCGGCTCCATCGAGAACCGTGCCTTGAGTGGCATGCTCGGCTACACCCTTGGCGGTCACACGCTAAGCGCCGGCTGGCAGCGAATGATCGGTGATAACTCGATGCCGTACCTGGATGGCAGTAACCCGTATCTGGTCAACTATGTGCAGGTCAACGACTTCGCTGCGGCCCAGGAACGCTCCTGGCAGTTGCGCTACGACTACGACTTCAAGGCCGTCGGCCTCAATGGCTTGAGCTTCCTGACCCGCTATGTGAATGGCGATCAGATCAAGGTGCCGGGCAGCGAGCAGGAAGGCAAGGAGTGGGAGCGCGACAGCGAGCTCAAGTATGTAGTGCAGAGCGGGACGTTCAAGGATCTGAGCCTGCGGCTGCGCAACGCGACGTATCGGAGCAACTACGAGAAGTTCGCCCGGGATGTGGATGAGACCCGGTTGATTGTGAGTTACAACTTCTCAGTGTTGTGACAGTGAGAGTGGTGGTGTGAGGTAGACCGCTTTCGCGGGCAAGCCTTGCTCCTACGGGTGATCAATGTCGTCAAGTAACACGTGACCTGTAGGAGCAAAGCTTGCTCGCGAAGAGGCCCTCACATTCAGCGCATTTCCAACTGATGCCGGTACGGCAAATCCGGCCCGGTCTTGCTGCACGTCAGGGCGGCTGCGCTGATGGCGAACCTGAGCATCGCGTCGATCTGTTCGCGGCTCAAGCGCTGCAAGCCGTCGACTGAATCGAGCTGTTGCTCGGTCAGCCAGGTGATCAATGCAGCCTGGAAAGTGTCACCGGCACCAACGGTGTCGGCAATGACCACCTTGCTTGCCGGCGCGGACCAACTGCCATGACGACGGCTGAACACCGTCGCACCCTGGCCGCCGCGGGTCAGGAACACCAATTGGCAGCGATGTTCGAGCCAGCTGTCGATCACACTCTGCGGCTCGCGCCCCGGATACAGCAGGCTCAAGTCTTCGTCGCTGACCTTGATCAGGTCGGCGTATTTCATCAACTCGGCAATCCGCGAACGCCACAATTCGATGTCCGGCTCGGGATTAAGCCGTACATTCGGATCGAGGCTGATCAGGCGTTTACCGCTTTCCCGACGTACCAGCGCCAGCAGTGTGTCGGCAATCGGTTGCACCACCAGCGAGAACGAGCCGATGTGCAGACCGCGCACCTCATCACTCAACTCTGGCAGATGGGCGAGCGTGAGCTGGCGATCAGCGCAACCTTCACCGCGAAAGCTGTAATGTGGCGAGCCATTGGCACCGACCGCGACCATCGCCAGGGTGGTTGGCGCGTCGAAGTCCAGCAAGTAATCAGCACGTACCCCTTCATCAGCTAACACCTGCTGCAAGCGACGGCCGAGGTAGTCGGTGGACAGCCCGGCGAACAGCGCCGAGTCCACCCCCAATCGACGTAAGCCGACCGCCACGTTGAATGGTGATCCGCCGGCAATTGCCTTGTAATTCACGGTCGAAGCCTGACTGCTGGCCGCGTTTTCGCTGAAGAAATCGAACAGTGCTTCTCCACACACCAGATACATAGTTGTTCACTCTTTAAAGGGTTGCGACCTGTTGGCGATAACGCTCATAGGCCTGTTGGTAGGCCGCTACATTCACCGCAACGGGTTGGGTTTCGCTGCTGGGGTCGAGGCTGACACAGCGCTCGCACAACGCCAACAGACTTTGCTGGGTACCGGCGGCCGACTCGCACCACGCCGCCTGAATCGCTGCACCGAGGGCTGCGGCCTCGCTGTGTTCGGTGCACACCACCGGGGTATTCATGATGTCGGCGACCATCTGCCGCCATGCCGGGCTTTTTGAGCCACCACCGGTGAGGCGAATGCTGCGGCTCTGCAATCCGTTGTGACGCAATAGGTCCAGACCATAACGCAAACCGAAAGTGGTGCCTTCAACCACCGCGCGGCAGAGGTTGGCCTGGGTCAGGTTGCTCATGTTCAGCCCCAGCAGGCTGCCGGTGGCATGGGGCAGGGCGGGGACGCGCTCGCCGTTGAGGAACGGCAGCATGCTCACGCCTTCGGCGCCAATCGGTGACTGCTCGACCCGGGCATTGAATTGTGAGAGGTCGAGATCGAACAGCTCACGCACGGCGCTGGTCGCGTTGGTCAGGTTCATTGTGCAAATCAACGGCAGCCAGCCGCCACTGGAGGAGCAGAACGTTGCGACTGCCGCGTCCGGGCTGACGTTGGGCTGTTCGGCGTAGGCATACACGGTGCCCGAAGAGCCCAGGCTCATGGTGATTGCACCGGGCTGGATATTGCCGGTGCCGAGGGCGCCCATCATGTTGTCGCCGCCACCGCTGGCGACCAGCGCCTTTGGGTTGATGCCCAATCGTTCGGCGATGTCCGGCAAAATCGTGCCGACCGCCTGATGCGCCTCCAGCAGTTCGGGCAGCGCCGCTTGCAAGCGCCCACTGGGGTCGATGTCACGAAGTAGCTGCAGATCCCATTGGCGGCTTCGCACATTGAAGTAGCCGGTACCCGAAGCATCGCCGAACTCGCTGCAGCAGCGCCCGGTCAGCCAATAGTTGAGGTAGTCGTGGGGCAACAGAATGTGAGCGATGCGGGCGAAAATTTGCGGATGCTGCTCTTGGGTCCATAACAGTTTGGACACGGTATAGCCCGGTGCGATGGCCACGCCGAGGCGTTCCAACGAGCCACTTTCGCCGCCCAGATGAGTCAGCAATCGCTGGTTTTCTGCGGTGGTTTCAGTGTCGCACCAGAGCTTGGCCGGGCGCAGGACCTGACCTTGTTCATCGAGCAGGACCAGGCCATGTTGCTGGCCTGAGACGCCGATGCCGAGAATCTCCCGACCGCTGATGTTGGCGGCGAGTAAGGCCTGGCGAGTGGCGAGGGTCAAGGCTTCAAGCCATTGGGCCGGGTCTTGTTCACGACGGCCATTGGCGCTGCTGATCAGGCTGTGGGCGGCGGCGCCTTGACCGAGAACTTTACCGCTGCGCGAATCGAGGATCAGCGCTTTGGTGCCCTGGGTGCCGCAGTCGATGCCGAGGAATAATCGGTTTGTCATGGAAACACCCTGCCAAAGATCGTTCCCACGCTCCGCGCGGGAATACCTCAATGGACGCTCTGCGTCCGCTTCTGGATGTGACGCGGAGCGTCACGGGTTGCATTCCTTTGCTGCGCGTGGGAACGATCAACCGGCCAACACCCGCTCCAGCGTCCGCGTCACGCCATGCTCACGCAAGCTGTTGCAGCACCATTCAAACGCTGCAACAAACTCCGCAGAGTGGGGGATCGCCGTGCCAAAGATTTCCTCAACCTCCAGCATCCGCTGAGTGATCAACGCATCATCGGCCACCAGCGCCTGACAGAACTCTGCCCGTGGGTCGGGAATCGGGTAGGTATCGCCATTCTCATCCACGCCCTTCAAATAAATCGCCCACGCGGCCACTACCAATGCCGCACGCTTGGTCTCGCGACCATCGGCAATCAAGCGGTTGATGGTTGGTACGGTGAATTTCGGAAACTTCGATGAGCCGTCGGAGCAAACCCGCGCCAGTTGATCGGCAATCGCCTGATTGGAGAAACGCTCGACCAGGGTGTTCTTGTACTGCGTCAGGTCGATGCCCGGCACCGGCGCCAATTGCGGCGTTACGTCGAGGTCCATATAGGCGCGCATGTAACGCACGAACAACGGATCGTTCATGGTTTCGTGGACGAAGCGATAGCCCTTGAGAAAGCCCAGGTAGGTCAGGGCCAGGTGACTGCCGTTGAGCAGTTTGATTTTCATCTCTTCGTAAGGCGTGACGTCGTCGGTGAACTGCACACCGACTTTTTCCCAGGCCGGACGACCGTTGACGAAGTTGTCTTCCAGCACCCATTGCACGAAAGGTTCGCAGACCACTGGCCATAGATCGTCGATGCCGTGTTCGTCGTGCAGGTGCAAGCGGTGAGCCGAGCTGGTCATCGGTGTGATGCGGTCGACCATGGCGTTGGGGAAACTGACGTTTGCGCCGATCCAGTCCCGCAGATCGGCATCGCGCAGGGCGGCGAAGGCCAGCAGGGCCTTACGGGTGACCGCGCCGTTGTGTGGCAGGTTATCGCAGGACATCAGGGTGAACGCTGGAATGCCGGTGGCGCGGCGTTTGGCCAGGGCCGCACAGAGGAAACCGAACACGGTTTTCGGTGCGTTCGGATGCGCCAGGTCATGCTGGATCTGTGGCAGCTGGGCCATGAACTCACCCGTGCTGTCGTCAATGCAATAACCCCCCTCGGTGATGGTCAGCGAGACGATGCGAATGTCCGGGCTGGCGAGTTTATCGATCAGCGCCTGGGTGTCGTCTTCGGCCAGCAGCATGTCGCTGATGGCACCGATGACCCGTACTTCGGTGTCGCCGCTGTCGCCCAGTTCAAACAGCGTGAACAGGTAATCCTGGCTGGCCAGGTCATCCCGGGCGCGGCGATCTTCGGCACGCAGGCCGATGCCGCAGATGCTCCAGTCCAGGCCTTCTCCAGTGTTCATCAAGGCATCGGTGTAATAGGCCTGATGGGCGCGATGGAAACCGCCGACGCCGATGTGTGCGATACCTTGGCGAGTCGCACTCAGGGTGTAGGCGGGCAGAGCCACTTCAGGTGCCAGACGGGTAAGGTTGGGCTTGTTCAGTTTCATGTCGGATCTCGGCAATCAGGCAGCGGCACGCAGCGGTCTGGCCACTGCCACCCCGTTGGCATCGAATAAGTGGCAGTGTTCGGCGTCCAGGTGCAGGCTAAGTTGTTCGCCATAACGACTCGCCAGATCGCCGCGAATGCGCATGGTCAGGGCTTCACCGGAGGCGGTCAGCACGTGGCAGAAGGTGTCGCTGCCCAGGCGTTCGCTGACGTCGGCGGTGACTTGCAAGGTGCAGTCGCCGGGTAACGCGAGGTTCAGGTGTTCCGGACGAATACCCAGCGTCACCGCGCCGCCAATGCTCAGGTTGGCACCGCTCAGCGGCAATGTGATGCGAGTGCCGGCGTCCAGTAGCACTTCGCAGTTCTGGCGTTCGACACGGGTGACCTTGCCCTTGAGAAAGCCCATTTTCGGGGTGCCGAGAAAGCCTGCGACAAACAGGTTGGCCGGCTGGTGATAGAGCTCCAGCGGCGAGCCGACCTGTTCGATCCGGCCACCGTTGAGCACCACGACCTTGTCAGCCAGGGTCATGGCTTCGACCTGGTCGTGGGTCACGTAGATCATCGTTGCCTGCAGTTCTTTATGCAGTCGTGCCAGCTCCAGGCGCATCTGTACTCGCAGGGCGGCGTCGAGGTTGGACAGTGGTTCATCGAACAGGAAGATTTTCGGGTTGCGCACAATCGCCCGGCCAATCGCCACGCGCTGACGCTGACCACCGGAGAGCTGTTTCGGCTTGCGTTCGAGCATCGGCCCGAGTTCGAGAATCCGTGCCGCTTCGTTGACTTTTTTCTCCACCTCGGCCTTGTTCACTCCGGCCAGGTCGAGGGCGAAGGACATGTTCTTGCGCACGCTCATGTGCGGATACAAGGCGTAGGTCTGGAATACCATCGCCAGGTCACGCTTGGCCGGGCTGACTTCGGTGATGTCGCGGCCATCGAGTTCGATGGTGCCGGCGCTGACTTCTTCAAGCCCGGCGATCAGCCGTAGCAAGGTTGATTTACCACACCCGGACGGGCCTACGAAGACCACGAACTCGCGGTCGTTCACTTCAAGGTCGATGCCTTTGATGATGGAAAAGCCTTCGAAACCTTTTTGCAGATTCTTGATTTTCAGATGGGCCATGACGGGCCTCCGCTTTTAATGATTCGAAAGGGGCGTTATTTCACGGCGCCGAAGGACAGGCCGCGGACCAGTTGTTTCTGGCTGATCCAGCCGAAGATCAGGATCGGTGCGCAGGCCAGCGTCGAGACCGCCGACAACTTGGCCCAGAACAACCCTTCGGGACTGGAGTACGAGGCGATCAATGCAGTCAATGGCGCGGCTTTGGAGGAGGTGAGGTTCAGCGACCAGAACGCCTCGTTCCAGCACAGGATCAACGACAGCAACACGGTCGATGCCAGTCCGCCCTTGGCAATCGGCAGCAGCACCCGGACCATTTCCTGCCACAGCGTGGCGCCATCCAGGCGCGCGGCTTCGAGGATGTCCTTGGGAATGTCCTTGAAGTAGGTGTAAATCATCCAGACCACAATCGGCAGGTTGATCAACGTGTAGATGATGATCAGCGCGATCCGCGTATCGAGCAGGCCGAAACTCTTGGCCAGCAGGTAGATCGGCATCAGCACGCCGACTGGCGGCAGCATCTTGGTCGAGAGCATCCACAGCAGCGTGCCCTTGGTGCGCTGGGTTTCGTAGAACGCCATGGAGTACGCCGCCGGCACCGCGATCAGCAGGCACAGGGCCGTCGCGCTGAACGAAATCACCACCGAGTTCCAGGCGAAGCTGAAGTAGCCGCTGCGCTCGTTGACGTGCAGGTAGTTCTCTAAAGTTGGCGTGAAGATGAACTGCGGCGGCGTGGCGAACGCGTCGATTTCGGTTTTGAAACTGGTCAGCACCATCCAGAAGATCGGGAAGAAAATCAGGATCGCGATGGCCCAGGCCAGGGTACCGAGCAACAGGCTTTGCAGGCGGCGGGTTTGTTGAAGAGTCATGGCGCAGGCCTCAGGCTTTATCTGTCAGGTTTTTGCCGATCATCCGCACCAGGATGATCGCCGCAATGTTGGCAATCACCACCGCAATCAAGCCACCGGCCGAGGCCATGCCGACGTCGAACTGCACCAGCGCCTGGTTGTAGATCAGGTAGGCGAGGTTGGTCGAGGCGTAGCCGGGGCCACCGTTGGTGGTGGTGAAGATTTCGGCAAACACCGAGAGCAGGAAGATGGTTTCGATCATCACCACCACTGCAATCGGCCGTGCCAGGTGCGGCAGGGTCAGGTGCCAGAAGATCGCGATGGGGCCGGCGCCATCCAGGCGCGCGGCTTCTTTCTGTTCCTGATCGAGTGACTGCATGGCGGTCATCAGGATCAGGATCGCGAAGGGCAGCCATTGCCACGAGACAATGATGATGATCGACAGCAGCGGGTAATGCGCGAGCCAGTCCACCGGTTGTGCGCCGAAGAGCTTCCACACGGCCGCGAGAATCCCCGAGACCGGATGGAAGATCAGGTTCTTCCAGATCAGCGCACCGACGGTGGGCATGATGAAGAACGGCGAGATCAACATCACCCGCACGATGCCGCGGCCGAGGAACTCACTGGCCTCCAGCAGGGCACTGATCAACACCCCGAACACCACGCTGATCAGCAGCACGCTGCCGACCAGCAACAAGGTATTGGTGGCGCCGGGCAGGAAGCCCGAATCGGTCAGGAAGTAGCTGAAGTTCTCCAGCCCGACGAAGGCGTTGTCGCCGGGGTACAGCAGGTTGTAGCGGATCAGCGAAAAGTACAGGGTCATGCCCAGCGGCACGATCATCCACAGCAGCAACAGCGCCACCGAAGGGCTGACCAGAAACCAGCCCGGGTTGGCCAGCCGGCTTTTACGCAGCGGCGCCGGAATGTCCATTTGTGCTTTGAGAGTCGAGGTATTCATGGCGATCACTTACTCGTTGTACAGCGAGTTCCCTGTGGCGAGGGAGCTTGCTCCCGCTCGTGGGCGAAGCCCACGCCAATCTCGTCGATGCGTTCGCTGACAAATCGCATTCGCCGGTTTTGGGGCCGCTTCGCCCGAACGCGGACCGGCCCAGCGGGAGCAAGCTCCCTCGCCACAATTAGAGGTCTGCCGGTTACTTGGGATAACCCGCGCGCTTCATTTCACGTTCGGTGGTTTGCTGGGCGGCCGCCAGAGCCTGGTCGACGGTGGTCTGGCCGATCAGCGCGGCAGAGAACAGCTTGCCGACCTGGGTGCCAACGGCCTGGAACTCGGGAATGGTCACCAACTGAATGCCGATGTAGGGCACCGGCTTGAGGGTCGGTTTGCCCGGATCGGCAACCTTCAGCGATTCCAGCGTGACCTTGGCGAACGGCGCGGCATTCATGTAGGCCTCGCTGTAGGTTGAGGCGCGAGTGCCAGGCGGCACGTTGGCGATGCCGTCCTTCTCGGCCACCAGCGCGCCGTACTCTTTGGAGGTGGCCCAGGCACTGAAGGTTTTTGCCGCGTCCTTGGCTTTGGAGCTGGTGGGAATCGCCAGCGCCCAGGAGTACAACCAGGCCGAGCCTTTGTCGGTCACTTGATGGGGCGCGTAAGTGAAGCCGACGTGCTCGCTGACTTTGCTTTGAGTCTTGTCGGTGACGAACGAGCCGGCGACGCTGGCGTCGACCCAGATCGCACACTTGCCGCTGTTGAACAGCGCGAGGTTCTCGTTGAAACCGTTGCTGGAAGCACCCGGCGGGCCGGACTTTTTCATGGTGTCGGCGTAGAAGCTCAGCGCGTTCTTCCACTCGGGACCGCTGAATTCCGGCTGCCATTTCTCATCGAACCAGCGAGCGCCATAGGCATTGGCGATGGTGGTGATCAGCGCCATATTCTCGCCCCAGCCGGCCTTGCCGCGCAGGCAGATACCGTACTGTTCCTGGTCGGGTTTGTTGAGTTTGCCAGCGAATTCGCCGATCTGCTCCCAGGTCGGATGCTCGGGCATCGCCAGGCCTGCATTCTTGAACAGGTCGGTGCGGTAATAGGTCATGGAGCTTTCGGCATAGAACGGCAGGGCGTACAGCGTGCCCTTGACCGACAGGCCTTCACGCACGGAAGGGAATACGTCGTCGAGCGCGTAACCGGCGGGGAGATCCTTCGTCGGTTCCAGCCAGCCCTTGGCGCCCCACAGTGCAGCTTCGTACATGCCGATGGTCAACACATCGAACTGGCCGCCCTGGGTGGCGATGTCGGTGGTCAGGCGCTGACGCAGGACGTTTTCTTCCAGTACCACCCAATTGAGCTTGATCTCCGGGTGCTCGGCCTCGAAGGTTTTCGAGAGCTTTTGCATGCGGATCATGTCGCTGTTGTTGACGGTGGCAATGGTCAAGGTTTGTGCGCCAAGGCTGACGCTGCTGAGGGTCATGCAGGTGCAGGCAAGCAGAGCTTTTACAGTGGGTTTCATCGCGCACTCCTCTTCTGAGCCCAGGGGGCAGCAGAAGGACAGTTATTGTTTTTGTGTCTTCCGGAGGTAGGAAGAATCTGAGGCTGATTACAGCCCTCAACACACGCGATGACAAATCATTGGTAGCACTTGCACTGATACTTTTTTGCACATGGAAAGATCGCAGGCTACGCCAGCCCTTTGTTGGAGACGGCGCAGCCTGCGATTTTTAATGTTTTCTTACCAAAGTTTGACGCTGTAACTGAGGACCAGGCGGTTTTCGTTGGTGTCGCGTTGGTAGTTGCTTTTGCTCATACCGTTGCGCCAGCGGGCGCTGACGTTCTTCAGCGGTCCGCTCTGGATGGTGTAGCCGAGGTCGATGTCTCGTTCCCACTCCCGGCCTTCGCCGAGAAATTTTTTGATCTGCGCCTGATCGCCCTTGGCGTAGCGTGTGGAGAACAGCAGCCCCGGAATGCCCACCGTAGCAAAGTCAAAATCGTAGCGGGCGTGCCACGCGCGTTCCCTGGTTTGCGAGAAGTTGCTCAGTTGGTATTCGGTGAACAGGTAAGTGTTGCTGCCGTCGACATACGCAAACGGTGTTTCACCGTACTGCTGCTGGAAGCCGCCACCGATGGAGTGTCCGGCAATCGCATACATGAAGCGCGTGCTCAATGCGCGGTTGTCGACGGTGCCGGCCAGGCCTGCACCGGCAGCGTCAGCACTGAAATAGCGAATATCGCTCTTCAGCGTACCGCCGCCCAGCGCCAGGCTGTGCTTGAGGCCGACGTAGTGCTGCTGATATATGTCCTCAAGCTGCGCGTAGTAATAGCTACCGGTAAGCGTTGGGTTGAACCGGTAATCAGCGCCGCCGAAACGGAACTCATCGCTTTTTGCCGAGCTCTTGTAAGCGCCGTTCTGGCTGGTCAGTCCCATCTTTTCGTAGTTGGTCGATTCCCGCTGTTTGACCTGATCGATCTGCCCGCCGCGTAAGGTCAGGCCCTTGATGTCGCTGGAGCTGAGCAGGGCGCCTTCGAAGCTCTGCGGCAGGACTCGGCTGGTGTTCGGTTGCAGCAGCGGCAAGTCGGGCAGCAAATGGCCGACTCGCAGCTCGCTCTTGGCAACGCGGGCCTTGGCGGTCAGGCCTACCTTGGAATAGCTGTCGTGGGCACGTCTGGCGTAACTCGGTTTGCCCGGTTCGGCTGTGCTTTCTCGGGATAACAAACCGCTGCCGGAGCGATCCGGGCTGGAGTCGAGCTTCAGCCCGAGCATGCCGAGTGCATCCAGGCCAAAACCGACCGTGCCTTCGGTGTAGCCCGATTGCAGGTTCAGCAGAAATCCCTGGGCCCATTCATCACGCTTGGACTGGCCATTACCTTCGCGGTAGTCGCGGTTGAAGTAGTAGTTTTTCGAGTCCAGCGTGGCCTTGCTGTCCTTGAGGAATTCCGCTTCGGCGGCCATCGGCAGCAGGCTGGTGCCGCCGATCAAGGTCAAGTGCTGCATGAGTCTGGCGTTCATGGTGTTGGCTCCTGTGAGGGCTCGTTGTTGTTTTTCGGGCATGGCTTCGCCATGGACGCATTCAGTGATGTCTGAAGGCGTCCGAGGCAAAGTCAGTGATGATTAAGGTGTGGGCTGCAGGTTTTCGGGTTTTGGTCGCAGCCGGTAACCGCCGCTTGCCAATTGTTCCAATGGGCTTGCGGCTGCCAGTAATTGGCGGGTGTAGGGGTGCAAGGGATTATCGAAGACCGCTTCGCGGCTGCCGATTTCCACGATATGGCCCTGGTGCATGACCGCCACCCGATGGGCGATGCGTTCGACGGCCGCCAGGTCATGGGAAATGAACAGGCAGGCAAAACCGTACTGCGCCTGCAAGCGCTCGAACAGTTCAAGGATTTGCTTCTGGATGGTCATGTCCAGCGCCGAAATCGGTTCGTCGGCGATCACCAATTGCGGGTGCCGTACCAGCGCTCGACCAATGGCCACTCGCTGGCGTTGACCGCCCGACAGTTGATGGGGAAAGCGCTCCATGAACGCTTCCGACAAACCGATATCCACCAGCGTGGTGGCGACACGCTGACGTTTTTGCTCCTCGCTTAGCTCCGGCAGATGGCGCAACGGTTCGGCGAGGGTTTCGCCAATGCGCATCCGCGGATCGAGGGACGAGTAGGGGTCTTGAAAGATCATCTGGCATTGCAGCCGATGATCTCGCTGACCGGCCTTGAGGATATCGATGCCCTTGAAGCGAATCTCGCCGGCACAGGGTTTGACCAGTCCCACCAGTGCGCGGCCCAGTGTGGTTTTACCCGAGCCACTGCCGCCGACCAACGCCAGGGTTTCACCGGGGGCGATGCTCAGGTTGGCACTGTGCACGGCGCGCTTGGGCTGAGATTTACCCCAGAACCGTGCATGCCCCGGATGCTCGATGCTGACGCCGGTAATTTCCACCAGCGGTTTGTCGGTCGCTGGCAACGCGGCCAGTTCGCCGCGCTTGGGCAGCGCTTCGAGCAATTGGCGGGTGTAGGCGTGTTGCGGGGCCAGCAGAATGTGATTGATCGAACCTTGCTCCACGGCCTGACCGTGGCGCATGACCACCACCTTGTGGGCGTAACGCGCCACCAGCGACAGGTCGTGGCTGATGAACAGGATCGCCGTGCCTTGCTCGCGGGTCAGCTCCAGCATCAGCTCGATCACGTCCAGTTGCGCCAGGCAATCGAGGGCGGTGGTGGGTTCGTCAGCAATCAGCAACGCCGGGCGCAGCAGCATCACCGAGGCGAGCATGATCCGCTGGCGCATGCCGCCGGAAAACTCATGGGGATAGGCGCTCAGGCAGCGCTCGGGGTCGGTGATGCCGATGCGCGTCAGCATGTCCACGCAGCGTTGGCGAATCTGTGCCTTGTTCAGGTCGGTGTGCAGGCGCAGACCTTCGGCCATTTGCTCGCCAATGCGGATGGCCGGGTTGAGCGAAACCATCGGTTCCTGGAACACCATGCCGATTCGAGCACCGCGGATATCACGCAATTGCGCACAACTCAGCTGATGGAGGTCCTGGCCTTCGAAGCGGATCGCACCACCACAGACTTCCATCGGCAGTGGCAGCAGGCCAATCGCTGCGCGTGCGGCCATGGTCTTGCCGCTCCCGGATTCGCCCACCAGCGCGACAATCTCGCCGGGCGCGACGGTAAAACTCAGGTCGTTGACCGCCAACGGGCCTTCGGCACCAGCGCGGATCAGCAGATGGTCGACTTCAAGCAACAGTTTTGGACTGGGCATGATCAACGGCTCATTCGAGGGTCGAGGCGGTCGCGCAGGGCGTCGCCGAACAGGTTGATGGCGACCAGCGCCAAGGCGATGAACAACCCTGGGAACAGGCCGAGCCAGGAGGCGTTGGCAATGTACGGGCGGCTGGCGGCGAGCATGTTGCCCCAGGTCGCTGCGGGTGGCGGAACACCCAGACCGAGGAAGCTCAAGGCGCTTTCCGACAGCAGCGTCCAGCCGAACATGCTGGTGGCGAGTACGCAGAGCGGCGCAACACAGTTGGGGGCGACGTGGCGGTACAGCGTGTAGAACTCCGAATTGCCGATCACCCGTGAGGCTTCGATGAACTCGCGTTCACGCAGCGACAGCACACTGCCGCGCACCACCCGAACCACCGACGGTGTATAAGCGATGCTCAACGCCAAAACGATGCCGTACTGGCTGGCCCCGATGATCGCCATCAAGCCCAGCGCCATCAGGATGCCGGGGAACGCCAGCAATGCATCGTTGATCATCATCAGAACTCGATCGGTCCAGCCCCGCAGGTAACCGGCGAGCATGCCGATCACACTGCCGAAAAACAGCGCCAGGCACACGGTCAGCAAGCTGATCCACAAACTGGTGCGCGCACCGATGATCAAGCGGCTGAGCACGTCACGGCCAAACTCGTCGGTGCCTAGCCAATGCAGCGCCGAGGGTGCCTTGAGGCGAGACAATAGATCGATTTTCAGCGGGTCGTAAGGTGTCCAGAACACACCAAGCAGGGCCATGCTGATCAGCAGAGCCAGCAAGGTGCCGCCAATCAAGGCATTCGCCGGTGGCCAGCGCAGTGGGCGACGCGCCGGTGTAGCGCTCACGGAAAGCCGGGAGACGGTCATAATTTCACCCTTGGGTCGAAGAGTGGATAGAGCAGGTCGACCAGCAGGTTGACCGCCACGTAGATGAAAGTGATCAGTAGCAGGCAGCCTTGCAGCACGGGGTAGTCGCGAGCGTAGATAGCGTCGACCATCAAGCGACCGATGCCGGGCAGGGTGAACACTGTTTCCAGCACTGCGATGCCGCCCAGCAAATTGCCGAGGATCAGGCCGATCAAGGTCCAGGTCGGCGCAAAGGCATTCGGCAGTGCGTGGCGCCACAGCACCGCGCGTTCCGATAAACCCTTGGTTCTGGCGTGGGCGATGTATTCCAGCCGCAGCACCTCGATGGTGCTGGCCCGGGCCATCCGGGTAATGGCGCCCAATTCCACCAGCGTCAGGGTGACAATCGGCAGCACCAGATAGGTCACGGCTTCACCGGGATTCTGGGCGAACGGCACATAACCGACCACGGGCAGCCAGTTGAGCTTGATCCCGAACGCGTAGAGCAACAGCAAACCGAGCCAGAAGCTGGGAATCGACAGCAACAGGGTTGCGCCGGTGACCAGCCCGAGGTCCAGCGCGCTGTCCTGTTTCCAGGCCGCGAACAGGCCTGCTGGAACGGCAATCAACGCCGCCAGCAGCACCGCCACCAGCACGATGCTGGCGCTGACCGAGAAGCGGTCGAGGATCAGTTCGAGCACCGGTTGTTTGCTGGTGATCGACACGCCGAGGTCGCCACTGAGCACCGATTGCAACCAATACGCGAACTGCACGCCGATCGAGTGATCCAACCCCAATGCCGCGCGGGTGCTGGCCAGGCTTTGCGGGTCGGCCATATCGCCGAGCATCAGCAGCGCCGGGTCGCCGGGGATGAAGCGGATCAGCGCGAACACCACCACGGAGATCAGCAACAGGGTCGGCACCGACAGTGCCAGGCGTTGAGCGATAAATCGCAGCATGATCGATCTCCTAGTCGGCCAGTTTCACGCCCCACAGGCGCGGTTTGGCGATGGGCCAGGAGCGGTAACCTTCGACCCGATCCTGAAAGGCTCCGACGGTGCTGCCGTTGTACATCACCACCATCGGTACATCGGCAAGCATCTGTTGGTGCAACTGATCGAACAGGGCCTGACGTTTGCCCGGTACGATTTCGCGCATGGACTCAAGCATCCAGCCCTGCGCCTGGGGGTTGTCCCAGACCTTGCGGGGTTGCTGGTTTTTGTCGCCCATCACCGACTCGAAGTTCAGCGCTGCGTCAAAACGCGCCGAATAGGAGAACGCCATGATCTGGTACGCACCGCTCTGGTAGCGCTCCAGTTGAGTACCCCATTCGAGGGTTTCGATATCGATGTTCAACCCGGCCGCCTGGGCCATGGCCTGGCTCAGTACCGCCATGTCGAACACGCTCTGGTAGCGTTTGTTGGTGATGATTTTCAGCTGCTGGCCGTTGTAACCGGCTTCCTTGAGCAGACGCTTGGCTTCTTCGATGTTGGCTTTGTAGCCCAGCTTCTGAACGTTCTTGTGGTAGGGGCTGGTGTCTGGCACCACCGAGTTGTTGGCGTGGGACGTGCCTTCGGTGAGTGCCTGGACCATTTGTTCGCTGTCCAGCGACAGCGCGATGGCACGCCGAATACGCACGTCCTTGAGCAGTGGATCGCGGGTCTGGAACAGCAGGGCGTTGAGCGACATGTTGGCACTGCTGGAGGTCTTGATGCCTGGCAAGGTGCCGAGTTCGTGGGCATCCATCACCGTGACATCGGGCAGCACGTCGACCCCTTTCGATTGCAGCGCGGCTTTGGCGGCTGCCGCATCGGGGATGACCATGAAGCGCAGGTTATCGATAAACGCCTGCTTGTTGCCGGTGTAGCCGTCGGTGCCCGTCTCCGGGCGGGCGCTGTAGTCGGCAAAGCGTTGCAGATCGACATATTGCCCCGGTTTCCATTCGGCAAGCTTGAACGGCCCGGTACCGATCGGCGCTTGCCACTTGCCGTTCGCATCGACAGAGGACGGGTGCAGGATGCCGGTGCCGCCGCAATCGGAACGGGCCATTTGTGCGAGGAACAGGCCATTGGGTTTGTCCAGCGTGAAGACCACGGTCAACGGATCCGGCGCGCTGATGTCGGCGACTTTTGCCACCCCGCGGCCATCGAAGTCTGCGAGACAGCGCCATTGGGTTTGCGGGTCGAGATAGCGTTTCCAGGTCCACAGCACCTCGGCGGACGTGAGGGCGGCGCCGTCATGAAACTTCACCCCGTCACGCAGGGTGAAGCGGTACTCGAGGCCATCGGCCGACACCTCGACCTTGCTGGCCAGCAGCATGCCGACCGAGGCGTCTTCGCGGTAAGCCACCAGGCCTTCGACAATGTGCAGGATCACCGCGTCGGTGTTTTCGTCGCGATTGACGCCGGGATCGGTGCTGCGAATATCCGCGTTGAGGGCTACACGCAAGGTGTTGGCGGTGGCGTTGAGACTGCCAAGAGCGAGACTGCTGAACCCTAGCGTCAGGGCGATACGAGTGAATGTATGCACGGGAGTGATTCTCCATGGGCGGTTTGCGACGGTGAGAGCCGGCAAGCGTCGCAAACCGTTAGTTGTTTATTGTCATTGTTCTTGTCGTGCCGCCCGCAGGGCAGGGTGTCGCGTGAGTTACTTGAGGTAGCGGTTGATGTCGCCCTCCATGGCCAGCGAATAGGCGGTGAATTCTCGGTTCACGGCCGGCAGCGGTGCGACTTCCATCAAGCCCTTGGCCGGGCGCATCACCACCATGGCAACGGTAGCCGACAGGTTGCCGGCCATGTTGGAAAGCGGCGGGCGACACACCGCCCACGGCGTGCCGAAGTCATCGAAGAAAGCTTTTTTCAGGTGCTCGGCGGTCAATTGCCCGGGCGTTTCGCTGAGGATTTGCCGCACACGCACGTCGCGATAGAGGCTTTCGGGAACGCTGTTCAAGCCGGCTTCACGCAACTTGCCCAATGCCACCGGGCTCTGCCAATGGTTGGCGTGTACCAGCAACCCCTGTTCGGCCTGAATCGGGAAGACTTCATCCGGGGCGCATTCAAAGTTGATCGCATAGCCACCAGCGTGACTGAGCATCATGTTGTTGGAGGTGGATTTGGCGGTGGTGGCGACCACCTTGATCGACAGCGCAAAATGCGCGGCCTCCAGCGCCTTGCGTCGAATGAATGGCAGTGGCACGCCGACCTGGGTGTAGTCGCGTTCGGACTCCAGGTAGTTGGCGGTGATTGCGGTGCCGATCGAGTTCAAGCCGTTGCGGGCCAGGCCGCCGGCTTCGGTGAAGGTCAGTACATCCGGGCCGTCTTCGCGCAGGACTTTCAGCACAATGGCGCTCTCGGCACATTCCGCGCGCCAGTCCCAGTTTTGTCCGTGAATCACTTCGTTGGCGGCCGATGCCGTCGGCAGAATCACCGCGCCAGTGCAGCCATCCGGATCTGGCAGGCGAGCCTTGCGTCGGCCCAGCTGGATGATCTCGGTGCGGGCGTTGATCAGCACGATAGCTTCGAAATCGCAGCCTGCACCCTCGGCGATACCGCGCATTTCCTGAGCGTACTCCGGCTCGAATGCTTCGATGCTGGGCACGAACTCATTGGCAAAGCCACGGATGTCGGCCCAGGTGTAGCCCATCTTCAGCAGCTGGACAGAGTAGATCTCGATGCTTTTGTGAATGCGCTGGCTGACCGCTTGGCCGTATTGGAGGCCGCGGTCGAAGGGGGTGCCGCTGATCTCGACGAGAGGGAAAGGGGAGTGGTTCATAGTTGGCAATCTCATGTTTTTTGTTTGCGCTGGGTACAAGAGTTGCCGGATATAAACGGACTGTCAATGCTTTTGGGTGACCGATAAAACCTTGTTGTAGGAATCCTACAGTGGGCTATTGAGTGCGTTGTGTGCGCAAAGGCCCTGTTTATCAGTGGTGTAGCGATGTTTAAAACGTGTCGCCGGCTGTGTTGTTTATATTCTGTGTATTTAGCTTTCGTAAAAATCGGAAAGGTCCTGCTTTTTGTGCGTACGAGTGACGAAGGACGTTGCCCTATAGCGCATTGCGCTAAAAACACCGGGTTGTGATGATTTGGCGGTTGTCCGAAGCGTTCCAGTCACGCTAATGTCGTCTGACCCAGGCGCAGGAAGACGATGCGCGCAGGGATGCACACTCATTGTTTGATCGAGGATGGAAATGGAATCCGCAGAAATCCTGGTACTCCAGGCCAGCTACAGCAATCCGATACACGCCGAAGCGATCAGTCTGGTTCTGAATCAATACGCTGAAGACCCGATGGGCGGTGGCACACCGTTATCGGCCGATGTCTTGCAGCAGTTGCCCGGCGAGCTGGCCAAGCGACCCCATGCGTTCAGTGTCCTGGCGTTCGTTCACGGGGAGCCTGCCGGGCTGGTGAATTGCTTCGAAGGTTTCTCGACCTTTGCTTGCCGTCCACTGGTCAATGTCCATGACGTCATGGTGGTCGGAAAGTTTCGCGGGCTGGGCCTGAGCCAGAAAATGCTGCAAAAGGTCGAGGACATTGCCCGTCAGCGTGGCTGCTGCAAAATCACTCTGGAAGTGCTGGAAGGCAATGCCGTCGCACAGGGTTCCTATAGCAAGTTCGGGTTTTCGGCGGGGATGTTCGATCCCGCTCATGGCCGGATGCTGTTCTGGATCAAGTCGCTTTAAACAAGAAGGGCGCCTCTGGGGGCGTGCACATCAATGCTGCGCAGAAAGCGGGGGCTGGAACCAGCCCCCGAAGAGATTACGGCTTGATGGTTGAGGCGCTGACAGCAGCAGCCTTGGGTTTCATCAGGCTGAAGTCGATCAGCGCTTTCTGTTCGCGCTCATAAGGGTTGCCGATCAACAGCGGGCGCGGTTTGAAGCTGTCGCTGACCAGGCTCTTGCTGCGGTCCAGTTCATCGAAACTCAAGCCTGCAAGGTCTGCCCAGGTGTGGATCAGCTGCGAACTGCTGTAAGGCCGTTGCAGGTCCGCGGCAAAGCTCCAGTCGTGGGCTTCTCGCCATTTTGGCGAAGCCCAGGCGATGAACGGAATCGTGTACATCGGCGCAGTCGGTTTGGCTTCGTTACGACCCAGCGTGGTGTGACCTGCGGAGTCGAAAACGTCTTCACCGTGGTCGGAGAGGTACAGCAGGAAGCCGTTTGGATCGGTCTTGGCGTAGTCCTTGATCAGGCTCGACACCACGAAGTCGTTGTACAAAACCGCATTGTCGTAGCTGTTGTAGGTCGGCAACTGATCATCGCTGATGCCTGCCGGTACACCCTGACGATCGTTGAATTTGTCGAACGTTGGCGGATAACGGTACTGGTAACTCATGTGCGTGCCGAGCAAATGCACGACGATGAGCTTGCGCGGAGCGCTGTCGGCCAGGGCCTTGGAGAATGGTTCCAATACATCGCCATCGTACTGGCGGGCGTTCTGGTTGCGGTTGTTGTTCAGGTAGACCTGTTCATCAGCCTGCTCGGAGAACGTCGTGAGCATGGTGTTGCGCTTGGTCATGGTCTGCTGGTTGGTGATCCAGAAGGTCTTGTAACCCGCCTGTTTCATCATGCTGACCAGGGATGGCGTCTTCAGGTACAGGTCTGGATTTTCTTCATCGGCGAAGGTCAGAACCTGTTGCAGCGCCTCGATGGTGTAAGGGCGCGGGGTAACGACGTTGTCGAAAACTGCCAGTTGATCCTTGAGCTTGTCGAGTTCCGGCGTGGTTTCACGCGGGTAGCCATACAGGCTCATGCGCTGACGGTTGGTCGATTCGCCAATCACCAGCACCAGGGTCGCGGGCTGGTTCGCCATTGCATCCTTGAAGTTGTGCAGCGGCGGGATCTGACTGGCGTTGTCGAGCATGCCTTGCATGCTGCCGAGCGTTTCACGGTAGCGACGATAGGCAACCATCATCTGCCACGGCACCGCTGGCTCGACTCGGGTTTCGAATTTTTCGAGGCCGCTGGCGAAGCTGCCGGTACGGGCCGTCTGCTTGATCAGCGGATAACCGATAATGGCGACCAGAATGGCAGTCGCGGTCAGCAGGGCTTTGCCACGAGAGAGGTAAACCGGGCGCAGACGCGTCCACAGCAATACTGCAACGGCGGTATGCGCCAGGAAGGCCAGGACCATCCACCAGGCGAAATACTGAGTCATGTATTCGCCAGCTTCCGACACGTTCGATTCGAACATGATGAAGATGACGCTTTGCGAGAATTCCTGCTGATAGATGAAGAAGTAACCCAGGCTCGCCATCGAGCAGGCCCAGAGCACGACACCGATGACTGCCGCCAGCAAGCGCGTGCGCGCTGGGAACAGCAGCATCGGTGCCAGCCAGATGGCGCTCATGATGAAGGCTTGGCGGAAACCGGCGAAACCCGCGGTGTCAGACAAGAGGATGAGGAGTTGGGTGATGCCGGAGAAATACCAGAAGAACAGGAAAAGCCAGCCAAGTCCTGCCCAGTCGAAACCTTTCGCAGACGTATTGCTGCGTTTAAACATCGCCATTCAGCGCTCCATCCGATTAATTACTGCGGATACTGGAGCATTTCCAGACACCAACAATTGCACCGCTCACAAAGTGAGCGGCTATAACCGATGAATTATCATCAGGCAGATGTGAAAAATTTGTGAGTGTCGTTCAGCTAACTGACAGCTTGTGTAGTGGCTGTTGTTCGATTTCAGCGCGTTACCGGCTGTGCAGGCAGTTGTGCCTGGGCAAGCAACAGGCGCAATTGCGCGACCTGGTCGAGCAGTTGTTCGCGTTCGGCTTTGAGCTGGCGCAATTCGTCACGACGAATAGTGACGTAAAGGGTCTGTGGAGGCAGTGCGTTTACTACGGTGCCCATTGCTCACCTCGCAAATGGCGTGTCACATCTGTGGTTGGATTGCTCTGGAGCCAAGGCCGAACCACTGTCGGCGCCGATTCTGGTTTCTTTTTGTTATTTATGGAACTTTTTTATTTTTTGCGGTCCCTGTGTCTTCGCCAACGTTTTGGACGTTATCCCTATAGCTCGGGCAAATCGTCCGGAAACTATGTTGCAGCGCTCTGGACTAACCTTAATCAGGCTCATTGCGCTATAACCTTTGGCACACCTTTATTTGTAGTAAGGAGCATCAGCACATGCAACTGGGGATTATCGGACTGGGCCGCATGGGCGGCAACATTGCGCGGCGCCTGATGCTCAATGGGCACACCACTGTGGTCTATGACCGTAACACCGCGTTTGTTGAGACCCTGAGTGAAGAGGGCGCCACTGGCGTTGCGGACTTGCCGGCACTGGTCGCGGCACTGGATAAACCCCGAGCGGTCTGGGTCATGCTGCCAGCAGGCGCGCCAACCGAAGAAACCATCGACACCCTGAGCCAGTTGCTGGACGCCGGCGATGTGATCATCGATGGCGGCAACACCTTCTATAAGGACGATATCCGTCGGGCGAAAACCTTGTCGGAAAAGGGCCTGAAGTACATCGATGTCGGCACCTCCGGCGGAGTTTGGGGGCTGGAGCGCGGTTACTGCATGATGATCGGCGGTGACGCTGACGTGGTTGATCGCCTCGACCCGCTGTTCGACGCACTGGCGCCGGGCTTGGGTGATATCCCGCGGACCAAGGACCGGGTGGCTGAAGATGATCGTGCCGAACGCGGCTATATTCATGCCGGCCCTGCTGGTTCCGGGCACTTTGTGAAGATGATTCACAACGGCATCGAATACGGGATGATGCAGGCATTTGCCGAGGGTTTCGACATCCTCAAGACCAAAGCCTCGGAAAACCTGCCGGAAGATCAGCGCTTTGATCTGAATGTGGCCGATATTGCCGAAGTCTGGCGTCGTGGCAGCGTCGTCTCGTCCTGGTTGCTGGACCTGACGGCCGATGCCTTGGCCAGCGATCCGAAGCTCGATGGCTACTCCGGTGCCGTGGCTGACAGCGGCGAAGGTCGCTGGACCATCGAAGCGGCCATGGAACAGTCGGTTCCGGTGCCGGTATTGTCCAACTCGCTGTTTGCCCGTTTCCGTTCGCGCCAGCAAAGTACCTATGGCGACAAGCTGCTGTCGGCCATGCGCTTCGGCTTTGGCGGCCATGTCGAGACGCCGAAAAAATGACTTCGATCCGCAAGAAATCCAAGGCACACCCCGCACCACCCACCACGCTGTTCCTGTTCGGTGCTCACGGCGACCTGGTGAAGCGCTTGCTGATGCCGGCGCTGTACAACCTCAGTCGTGACGGTTTGCTTGGCGATGGATTGCGGATCATCGGTGTCGACCACAATGCGATCAGCGACGCGGACTTCGCCAAAAAGCTTGAAGACTTCATTCGCGCCGAGGCGGCCAACAAGGTCGGCCATGACTCTCTGGACCCGGTGCTCTGGGCCAAGCTGGCCAAGGGCATCAGCTATGTCCAGGGCGATTTTCTCGACGACAGCACCTATCAGGCGCTCGACGCAAAAATCGCCGAGAGTGGTACCGGCAACGCGGTGTTCTATCTGGCCACCGCGCCGCGCTTTTTCAGTGAAGTGGTGCGTCGTCTGGGCTCGTCCGGGCTGCTGGAAGAGGGCGACGACGCCTTCCGCCGGGTCGTGGTCGAAAAACCCTTCGGTTCCGATCTGCACACCGCCGAAGCCTTGAACGCATGCTTGCTCAAGGTCATGACGGAGAAACAGATTTACCGGATCGACCATTATCTGGGCAAGGAGACCGTGCAGAACATTTTGGTCAGTCGGTTCTCCAACAGCCTGTTTGAAGCGTTCTGGAACAACCATTACATCGACCACGTACAAATCACCGCGGCAGAAACCGTTGGCGTCGAAACCCGTGGCAGTTTTTATGAGCACACGGGGGCGCTACGGGACATGGTGCCTAATCACCTGTTCCAGTTGCTGGCGATGGTTGCGATGGAACCGCCGGCGGCCTTCGGTGCCGATGCGGTGCGTGGTGAAAAAGCCAAGGTGGTCGGGGCGATTCGTCCCTGGTCCACCGAAGAGGCGCGAGCCAACTCGGTACGCGGTCAGTATGTTGCCGGTGAAATCGCCGGAAAGCCGTTGGCCGGTTACTGCGAAGAACCCAATGTCGCGCCAGACAGCACGACGGAAACCTTCGTTGCGCTCAAGGTGATGATCGATAACTGGCGTTGGGTCGGCGTGCCGTTCTACTTGCGCACCGGCAAGCGCATGAGCGTACGCGACACCGAAATCGCCATCTGCTTCAAGCCTGCACCCTACGCGCAGTTTCGCGACACCGAAGTCGATGAGCTACAACCGACTTACCTCAGGATCCAGATTCAGCCCAATGAAGGGATGTGGTTCGACCTGCTGGCCAAGCGTCCCGGGCCGGCACTGAACATGGCTAACATCGAGCTGGGCTTTGCCTACAAGGATTACTTCGAGATGCAGCCGTCCACTGGGTATGAAACCTTGATCTACGACTGCCTGACCGGTGATCAAACGCTGTTTCAGCGCGCTGACAACATCGAAAATGGCTGGCGTGCGGTTCAGCCGTTCCTCGATGCCTGGAAAGAGGATGCCAGTGTGCAAACCTATGCAGCAGGTGAAAATGGTCCAACGGCTGCCGATGAGTTACTGACCCGTGACGGTCGCGTCTGGCACAGCCTCGGCTGAGTCAGGCAATACTTCATACAAACCCCTTGTGGGAGCGAGCAGGCTCGCTCCCACAAGGTAAGTGTTACAACCAGTAGCTCACCGCATACCAGCCCAGCACGCCCATCACCACGGTGTACGGCAATGCCATCCAGACCATGCGCCCGTAGGACAGCCGAATCAGTGGGGCAATTGCCGAGGTCAGCAGAAACAGGAACGCTGCCTGACCATTGGGTGTTGCCACGCTAGGCAGGTTGGTGCCGGTATTGATGGCAATCGCCAGCGTTTCGAAATGCTCGCGGCTCATATGGCCGGAGATGAATGCCTGTTTCACCTCGGTGATGTAGATCGTCGCCACGAACACGTTATCGCTGATGGCCGACAACACGCCATTGGCGATAAACAACATGCCCGGTTGCTGATCTGCCGGCAGGGACAGCACCCACTGGATCAACGGCGTGAACAGTTGCTGATCGTGAATCACTGCCACAACGGCGAAGAACACCACCAGCAAGGCGGTAAACGGCATCGCATCCTTGAAGGCATTGCCGATCCGGTGCTCTTCGGTAATGCCGGTGAACGCCGTGATCAAGACGATCACCATCAAGCCGATCAGCCCGACCTCGGCAATGTGAAACGCCAACCCGGCAATCAGAATCAGCGCGGCCGCGCCTTGTACCAGCAGTGCAGCGCGTTGGCGGGCGGTGCGTTCGGCGTTGTCCTGTGCCGCATAGTTGGCCAGCACCGCGCGAACGTTGTCTGGCAGCAAGGTGCCATAACCAAACCAGCGCAGTTTCTCCAGCAACACACAGGTCACCAGGCCCGCGACCAGTACTGGCAGCGAGACCGGGGCGACCTTCAGGAAGAAGTCTGCAAAGTGCCAACCCATTTCATGGCCGATCAGCAGGTTCTGCGGCTCACCCACCAAGGTGCAGACACCACCGAGCGCGGTGCCCACTGCGCCGTGCATCAACAAACTGCGCAGGAATGAACGGAATTGTTCAAGGTCTTCGTGATGCAGGACCGGCAGGTTCTGATCATCGCTGAATTCGCTGTCCTGCCGTGGATCGTTGCCCGATGCCACACGGTGATAGACCGAGTAAAACCCTACGGCCGCGCTGATGATCACGGCGGTCACCGTCAAGGCGTCGAGAAACGCCGACAGAAACGCCGACAGAAAACAGAACATCAGCCCCAGCAGTGCCTTGGAGCGAACCCCGAGCAATAGCCGCGAAAACAGAAACAGCAGCAGGTCTTTCATGAAGTAAATGCCCGCCACCATGAACATCAGCAGCAGGATCACCGGAAAGTTATGCAACAGCTCGTCATACAGTGCTTCAGGTGTGGTCATGCGCAATAGCAGCGCTTCGACCATCAACAGGCCGCCCGGCATCAGCGGGTAGCATTTGAGTGCCATGGCCAGGGTGAAAATGAACTCAGCCACCAGCAACCAGCCAGCCGCTACCGGACCTGCCGTCCACAGCACCAGCGGGTTGAAAATCAGGAAGGCGAGAATGCTTGCCTTGTACCAGCGCGGTGAATGCCCGAGGAAATTGTGTGTAAACGCCTGGGCCATTGAGCCGGACATCAGTTGCTCCTTCTATCAAGAAGCGCGCAACTTGCCGTAACAGTCCCGGAAGATCAAGCTCTTGAGTTTCATTATCAATAGGTGACGGCGCACCTGCAGCGCAACAACGACACAGCACTACCCCAGATAGCGCGCCAATACCGCCCGGTAGTGGCCGTCCAGCGAGTAGCCGCTGACCACAATTCGCTCGTCAGCCTGCACGGCCAGCGAGGTTGCGGTGTCCAGGCTGCGCCCCAGGCGAGTACGAACCCACCCTTGGCCATTGGCAAAATGGCGATCCAGGCGTCCGTCCGGGAGATGCCGCGCCAAAAGAAAATCCGCTGCAATGCCGCCAATGGTTGCTCCGACGCTGAGCACCCGGCCATCGGCGAGCACCTGGGCGGCTGTCCATTGGCAGCCGCTGTTACCTATTTCAGTGAGTCGCGCGTGACCGTTATTGCAATGAGTGTCCGGCCGACCATTGTTGCGCACGGTCAGCGACAGGCATTGCATCGGGTCGCGGCTGCTACCGAAACACTGCAGGCGCCCATCCGGTTGCTCGATCACCTGACTCACCTGGGCACTGCGCCCCTGGACCTTGAAGCTTAAAAAGCCGTCTTCAGCGAAGTCTTCGTCCAGCCGGCCGGTGCTGTCGAAGCGTGCCAGCAAACCTTCCTGCGGCAGGTTGATCGATCCGGCGACCACAATCCGACCATCTGCCTGCAACAGGAGGCTGCTCAGCCAGGTATTCATCAGCAGGTGCCTGACCATGACAAATCCGTGGCCGTTGAATGTCTCGTCCAGTGTCCCGTCCGGATTGAGCCGTATCAGGATGCCGACGTGATCCGCGAATTTGTAGTGATGGTTGGCCAACAGCAGGATTCGGCCGTCGGCCAGTACCCGAAAGTCGCAGGCTTCGGCGCCCGAGACTCCCGGTGGTAACCAGTCGTCACGCAGGCCTCTGGACAAATCACCGGGCAAACGCACGATCTGTACCCCCCGGTCGCCAAATTGCAGAACCGGGTGTCCCTGCGAGTCAAACATTGCCAGTGCCGGGAGTGTGCGGTGGGGGCTTTCGTAATGCAGGCCGGATAACAGGATTTTTCCATCGGGCAGTTCTCGAACCTTGCCTCCTGTGGCTTCGAAGCCGCTTGCGAACTGTCCGGTAATGCTGCCCTCCATGCCGAAGCTCCGATCCGCTGAGCCATCCTCAAGTAATCGGGCCAGCCCATAACCGTAACCGTCCCAGGTTCCGACCTTGGCCGCGACCAGCAAGCGGCCCATCGAATCGACCGCCACATCGTTGGCCATACTTGAAAGGCTGCCCGCGAACTGCACCCAGGCCTTGCCGGATGATGCAAAACTTGAGTCGAGTTGTCCCGCTGTGCCGAGAGGGGCCGCGAAGGCAAAAGCGTTATGGATGGGCATGTCGCATCTCCTTGCGAGTCGACCAGATCCAGAACCTCGGAGGAAGACCTTGAAGGAAATATTCAATCCCTGATTGATGCAATGCACAACGGTCTGAAATCACAGACGGAGCGTCGTTCTGTGCCAGAACAATGTCTTTGCGAACCGCTGACAAGTTGGTCTGGCTTATACGACCGTCTATCGCAATAAAGCCTTAACCGAGAGGGTCGAAGAGGAGGGGATATCTTGAGAGGTATCGATAAAAAAGTGCGGATCACGGCGCAGTGATCCGCACTTTTTGTTTACTGCGGCATTGTCCAGGATTGCAACTGATAACCTTCCTCGCTCAATTCGGCGCGAACTTGTTCCAGCAAGGATGCAAGTTGGGCCGGGTCGGTATAGGTGCTGCTGGGGATCTGTTTGCGGCCGATAGGGGTGCTGGTGCGGTCGATGACGGTCAGGCTGAGTTCGCCGGTGCCGTCCTGTGGAGCCCAGGCCACGCATTGGAAGGGGGTAAATGCGCGGTCGGCAATCAAAAGAGCTTCGTTGATACGGAGCGGGGCGTTCATGGGGTCTTCTCTCGTCTGTGCCCAATCAAGTGATGTGCCGTCGGTTGGGCTTACCGTTCGGCTGGTTACTTGTACTGATGCGCGCAATGGGGGGGCGGGTCACACACATTCAAAAGAATTTTCAACTTTCTTTTATAAAGGCAATGACAAGGGGCGCGTTGAAAGCTGGATGAAAGGTTCAAACGTATCAGGTCGCTAATATGGGCAGGTTTTATAACGTAAACAACGTTGACCTTATTATTAAACGATACAAGGCCGCGTCAAGATCTTGCTAACGTTACATTCAGGGACGCCAAACGACTGTTTCTAATAAATTTTCTAATTTTTGGCGCCAAGGAACAGTCATGACCGAAACGCCTGCATTGCGACGTTTGCTAGTGGTTGATCCGTGTGACGACTGCCATCGCTTATTACCCGGCCTGCGTACGATCGGCTGGGATGTCGACAGTTGTACCCTGGAGAACGCTTCCCATCGTTCCTGTGATGTCGGCCTGCTGCGCCTTAAACCTGTTCATTTTGAGCGTCCTGAAGCCGTCAAGGAACTGATCAGCCGTAGCGGCACTGAATGGATCGCTGTTCTCAACCAGGAAGTCCTGCGGTTGCAGAATGCCGGCGATTTTGTCTGCGAATGGTTTTTCGATTTCCATACCTTGCCGTTTGACGTCTCCAGGGTTCAAGTGACCCTTGGGCGGGCGTTTGGCATGGCCCGTTTGCGCGGCCAGGGCACGATTCACGTCCACCAGCCCGAGCATGAACTGCTGGGCGACAGTCGGCCGATCCGCGAACTGCGCAAATTGCTGAGCAAATTGGCGCCTACCGAGTCGCCGGTGTTGATTCGAGGGGAAAGTGGTACCGGTAAAGAGCTGGTCGCCAGAACCTTGCACCGTCAGTCGCAACGCCACAGTAAACCGTTTGTCGCGATCAATTGCGGGGCGATTCCCGAGCATCTGATTCAGTCCGAGCTGTTTGGTCACGAAAAGGGCGCTTTTACCGGTGCACACCAACGTAAAGTCGGACGCATTGAAGCCGCCAATGGTGGCACCCTGTTTCTGGATGAAATAGGTGATCTGCCCCTTGAACTGCAAGCGAACCTGTTGCGTTTCCTGCAGGAAAAGCACATCGAACGGGTGGGGGGCAGTCAGCTTATTCCGGTGGATGTCCGGGTCTTGGCAGCCACTCACGTGGACCTGGAAGCTGCGATCGAGGCCAAGAGTTTTCGCGAGGATTTGTACTACCGGCTCAACGTCCTGCAGGTGGTCACTGTGCCGCTACGCGAGCGTCATGGCGACCTGGCGTTGCTGGCCAACCATTTTTCCCACTTTTACAGCCAGGAAACCGGACGTCGGCCGCGCAGTTTCAGCGAAGACGCGCTGATCGCCATGGGCAAGCACGACTGGCCGGGCAATGTCCGTGAGCTGGCGAACCGGGTGCGTCGAGGGTTGGTGCTGGCTGAAGGCCGACAGATCGAGGCACGGGACCTGGGGTTGATTGGCCAACAGGTGATTACCACGCCAATGGGCACTCTGGAAGACTACAAGACCCGCGCCGAACGCCAGGCATTGTGCGACGTATTGAACCGCCACAGTGACAACCTCAGTGTGGCCGCTCGAGTACTGGGCGTTTCCCGGCCGACTTTTTACCGATTGCTGCATAAGCACCAGATCCGCTAGGGCGCGGAGAAACGAAAAGGCCCGCTGCGATTTACGTCGCAGCGGGCCTTTTCCTTGCGTGATGTTTAGAAGTAGTACGGGAATTTCAGGCTGAAGGAGAAGGCCGGTGCATCCTGGGTCAAGCCGATGGCGAGGTTGGGGACTATCGTCAGTTTGTCGGTTGCCGCCATGGTCAGGCCGATGTTGAAGTTGGCAGCGTTGTAGTCGCTGTCCGGGATTGATTGCCAGTCCTGGCCGCTGGGTTTGACTTTGCTTTTGCGGGCGAATTGGTCGGAAAACGAAAACGACATACTCATTTTCTCGTTCAAGGCAAACGCAATGCCGGCGCCGATCTGCCAGGAATCGCCGAGTTTCACGTCTCCCGGAACCGTAGAATTTACAGTGGGGCTGATATCGCTGAAGGAGTCCTGCATGTTGTAGGTATAGGACAGGCTGCCGAAGAGCACGGCAGGGTCGAAGGTCTTGACCAGTGAGATACCCGGGGTAATCGACCAGACACCGTTGCCGGTAGGGAGTGACTGAGGTACCGACAAATTGTCGTTGCCCGGGTCCTTGATCAGCTTGATTCCGTACGGATTTTTGCCGGTCGGCGCCTTGACTCGCAGAGTGACGACCGCGTCGGGCAGGTTTTCCGATTCATCCAGGAACTTGTAGGCAACACCAAAGTTGACATCGCCTATGGTCGGATCGCGCTTGACGGTGGCGTCGGATGAGACCGGGGCTGCGCCTCCTGCACCACCAGAAGAGTATGTCGATTCTCGGTAGACAACCGGGACGTTGATATCGAACTGCCAGCGTTGCGCCACGTTGTAGCGGCCTGTCAGGTCCAGGGTCCAGTTGTCGGCCTTGATGCGGTCAATGTTGATGTTGCCGAGAAAAATCGAGTCAAGGGCCAGAAAGCCATTGAGCACCAATGCACGGGTATCGTAGTGGGTATAGGTCATGCCCGTTTCGAAACTGAACTTGCCACCACCGAAGAAACCGCTGGCTTCGTCATACAGGTTGGACACGCTTTGCGCCGGTCCCGAGTCGTCCTTGAGCGACTGCCCATACGAACTGGTCCCCGGGGCACCCGTGGCCACGGTCTTGGCGCCTGCGGTCTTCTCGGCAGGGGAGCGGGTCAGGCGCTTGGGAGCAGGTGTTGCTGGTGTTTCTTCGACTTGTTTAACGCGCTGCTCAAGTACCATCAGCGCGTTTTGTTGTTCTTGGTAACGCTGTTTCAGCTCCATGAGTTCTTGTTTTAAGGCTTCTACCTGGGGGTCCGGTGCGGCTTGCAGCAAAGTGGCCGGGACCAAGGTACTCAAACAAACGACAGCTCTGAACGTAAAAGATCTGTGCATGGGTTTGTCGTCCCTTCTGACTACATTCAATGAGACTCAGCGTAGATCAGTATCCTAGAGTGCGTAGGCCTTTTAGTTGGTCCAGATTGCAGTCCAGCGCCCCGACGGTCGGCAGGTTATTGCGCAGGACAACATTGAGGGACGTCAGGTTGTTCACCTGGTTTCTTCCGCCGAGCAAGGTCGCGTTCTGCATCAGGCCGCCCTGGGCAAGGCGTTGCACGGTACTGCCCTGATTGTTGTTGGCCTGGATGCTCAACTGCACGCCAGTGTTACTTGACGACATACTGAAGGTGCCGGCAGCGTTGGACGCAGACAGGGTCGTACCGGCGGCCAATGGCTGGCCCTGGGTATCCATTTGTGGTGCCTGGTTGGCTTCTTTGACGTTGATGTCGACATTGTTGTAGGCGCTGTTGTAGTCGCCAGCGGCGCGCACGACCTGGGTTACGCCCTGGGTGGTGCTGAGGCCGGCGCCGCCGCTGACATTGCCGGAACCCTGGGAGACCGGTGAACCATCACCTTTCTTGTCGATCATCGACACATAGAACTGTGGCTTGATGGTCGATTCCTGAATCTGCATCGAGGAGGTTGCCCCGATCACTTCGCCGCTGGCATTTTGCCAGGTACTGGTCATGACAATCCCGAAACTGATGATCCGACCCGGCATGACATACCGGCCGCGAAGGGTCGCCAACTCCTGATCCTTGAGTTCAATCGGTTTGAACGTGAGTGCTTGTGTTGGCAGGCTGGCGGCCAGGCAAACGACGGCCAGCCAGTATGGAGTCTTCATTGGATACTCCCGGAGCTTCGTGCTCCCTTGTCATTAGAAAAAGTCGCTCTGGATGAATCCGAAATCCATCAATTCTGTGTCCCGCACCGGACTGAAGGTGTTGATGCGGTTCTTGGCGGTCAGTGGCAAAGGCGGATCGCGCAAGACGTTGGTCTTGTCGTAGCCCTGGCCTATGACGGCGAAGATGATGCCGTTCCAGCCTTTGACAAAATCGTCGAACTTGAAGCGTCTGTGACCGAGTACCGGATCACCGATATACACCCAGTCTTTCTCCGCTTTTTGCATGACCACGAAGTGCTTGTAGCCGCGGATGTCCATGAGCACGATGACCGGAATGGCGACGCTGGTCAGAGTTTCCGGCGTTACCCGATAACCACGGGCCCGCATGCCGATACTTTCGACGTAACGCTTCATGTCGAGCATGGAGAAGCCCTGGACGCGGACCAGATTCTGGTCGGAGTGAGCCAGCATGCCTTCGATGATTTGTGCCTCGGTTACGTCCAGCCAATAGGCCTGGCGCAATATGGTCGCCAGGGAAGCTGCACCGCAACTGAAGTCGGTTTTCTGTTGGACCAGGTCGGCAAATTTGCGCTCACGCATGCTCTGGACCGGTTTGAAAACGACCGCTCCGCCGGGCAAGACGGAAAGCGGCATTTGTCCCGCTTCGCTCAGACCAGCCAGAAAAACCAGGAACGCCAGGGCGAAAATGCGCATGATCGGAAGCCCTCGTGCAAGAGTGAAAAAAAGCCCCCCGAAGGGGGCTCTCCAGACTCTGGAGCCAGGTTTACAGGCAGGTTCTGCAACCGGATGCAATGGACAGCGAGTTGCTTTGCTGGTTGCCAGCACCGGCAGCCACGTTGACGCCCAGGTTGCCACTGCCACCATTCACCGAACCGTTCAGGTTAGCAGTGTTGGTCACAGGGTTTGCCCAGCCAGTTGGGGTCAGCACTTGCCAGGACACGGTGTTGCTCAAGTCAAAGGCGCTGGACTCGCTGAAGCTTTGCGATTTATCTTTCGATTCACTGCCAGAAGCGGCGAACGATGCGCTGCCCGATGCGTCGCGCGATGCGCTGCTAGATGCGCTGCGCGATGCGCTGCTCGATGCGCTGTGCGATGCGCTGTTCGATGCGCTGCGCGATTTGTCGATCGATGCGGCGAGCGATGCGTCGATATCGGCGTCGAAAGTCGCACTCCTGCTGCTGGTGTGCCAGCCATTAGTCCTGCTAGAGCTAACGTCCACATCCACGTCCACATCCAGACTAGCTTTCAAAGCAGCATGCGAAGCAGCGGCGCTGGCGGCGGCGCTGGCATCGGCGCTGGCAGAGGCGCTGGCAGAGCTCGAAGCAGATTTCGTAGCTTCGTGCGTAGCAAAGGCGGTATCCAAGCGCTTGGTAAAGTCCGAAGCAGAGTGCGATTTGGATGCCTCGCTGAAAGACTGATGACCGCTGGCTGAGACGGTACGCGACAGCGTATCCAGGCGGTAGGTCCGATCGGCGTCGTTATCCACCCTCAGGCCTGGGCCTGATTGGTCGGCACTCGCGGTTGCAGTCGCGTGCTTGCCGCCAGACACAGCGATCGCCATGGTGTTTTTCTGTTGGTTAAGGTCGCCAGCAGCCATGTTGATGCCCATGTTGCCGCTGCCGCCGTTAGCCGAACCACTCATATTGGCGCTGTTGTTGGTGGATTGGTTGTAGACCTCGTTGTTGCTTTGGGTTTGCGTGACTTTGGCGGTTGCTACCACAGACCCGAAGACAAACGAGCCGTCACCGCTGGCGATGGCGGCAGCGTTGTCTTGTTGGTTGCCGTCGCCTGCTGCAACGTTGACACCCACGTTACCGGAGGCGCCCGTGGCCGAATTGGTCATGTTGGCAGTGTTTTTAGTCCCTTCATTGCTGATGTAGTTGCCAGTGCTGGTTTGTTTGTCCGTGGCGTTGGCAGTGGCGCCGGCATTGGTGGTGTCTTTTGGATTTACGTGATGACGATGATGATGCTCGTCATCACGCTGGCCAGCTTGTACTGCAATAGCCATTACCGCAGCGATTGCGAAAACCAGAGGCTTGAGTGCCATTGAGGGTTTCATGCTGATTCTCCGTACTTTATTTTTAGGTTAAGTGTTGTTTTTTTACCTTTTGGGTCAATCCGCGACCCGTACGCTCAGGGTGTTGGCCGTTCGGTTTCCCACCCCGGCGCTCTGATTCAACTGGATCACCCCACGGCTACCGGTGAAGGCCTGGTCGCTGGCAGCGACCTGGCGATGGCCAGGAGTAGGATCCGTTGAATCGGAGCTGTTGAGCAGCGCCACGTTCTGTTGCTTGAGGACGCTGTCGTCGATACTTTGCGGCGTAGCACTGATGCTTATCCGCAGGGCGTTGGCTTGCTGATTGCTGGCGCCCGAACTCTGGTTGACCCCCAGTACGCCATTGCCGTTACTGAAGGCGTTGCCTTTAATGGCTGACTGGGCATCGATCCTGGGATCGACCTGAGTACGCAACCGTTGGCGAATCTGCGTGGTGGCGCTGGCGTCGGTGTCAATGGCGATGGCTCGGGCGTTGGCCTGTTGTTGCTGATCGCCGGCAGCCTGGTTGACCGAGAAGTTGCCCTGGTACTGACTGCCGGAGTTGTCGATGGTGGCCGTATCGATGACAGGCGGTTGGGCAAAGGTCGGCGCACTGCAAAACATGGCCAGAATCAGCAGAGTGCGATTCATTTCATTGTCCCCCCGATAACATTCAGACTGCCCAGGCCTTGCTGGATGGTGCCGTCGATCCTGTTGGCAATACCGTTGCCGGAGCCCGCGGAATGTCCTGCGGACAAACCGGGCAACTGTGTCTGACCATTGATGTTGCCGCTCAGCGTGCCGGTGGCTTGAGTGATCGTGCCGGCGATGCTTGCACCGCTGCTGATGCCGGAAATGTCACTGTCCGACAGTTCATTGGTTGCACTGATGACTTGTTTGGACGGGTTGGCATTGACGGTCAGGGGGGTGGGGTCGGGAACCATGGGGCGGCGAGTCGCGTTACGCGTTTGAACTTCCCGCTGGATGACGATGATTCCATCGGCGGCCCGGACAGGCAGACTGATGACAGAGCTGAACGCACATCCGATCAGCAGGAGGCGGATAAAGCCTTTATCGATTGTCTCCACGTCGGCACTCCCTCGTCTTTTGTGCGCTGGCCTTGGTCAGCGTTGTGAAGGAGAGAGCAGAAGCCGTGCCGCTTTTTATTTGTTGATTTAATTCAATGGGTTACGTGGTATTTCGGGCGGGGAGATGTATGAGCTGTATCAACCGTGAGACGGTACCGGCCATCGCGAGCCGCTCCTATCTGGCGAAAAGCTCTAAATCAAGTGTTTGCGGGCGAGTGTACCAATGACTTAACAGTCAGCATGACAAGGGTATAAGGACCGTTAACAGGCCTGTTACACGGCACTGGAGTGTTTCAAGAACGGACATGTGCTCCCTCAAATGCAGGTGCTTTCACGGCGTGAGCAATTGCTCCACGGCAGCAAAGGCCTGACGACGGCGCTCGGCCCAATCGCCATTGATGACTTGTAGTCGTTGCTGGTGTTGTTCCAGCCAGGCTTTTGTTGCGTTGAAGAACGCCAGGCGCTGGTTCAGATCCGGTTGGCAGCGTTGGCCGTCATCCGTCCAGTCCACCACCTCAGGGGAAAGCAACAAGTGCAAGTCATAGTGCCTTGCCAGCAGCGCGTCTTCGATCCAGGCGGGGCATTCGCCAAACAGGGTTTGGCTCCACAACACATTGCTTAACAGGTGCGTGTCGAGAATCAGCAGCGCGGGTCGCTGGGCTCGGGCGCTGTCTTCCCAGGCCATTTGACCACGAGCTATCTGCGGGATATCGGCAAGGCAGGTATCACGAGGGTTCTGCTCAATGAAGTAACGAACGAATTCACCCACCAGCAACCCACCAAAGTGGCGTTGAAGCTCTGCCGATAACCAGCTTTTGCCACTGGACTCCGGGCCGGTGAGTACCAGGACCTTCATGCGCGCAACGCCGGATCGGCCTGCCATTCGCGCCAGCCTTGCACGGCGATCAGCGTAAACAGACCATAGAGCGCAGCCGTCAGGTACAAGCCCTTGTAGATAAACAGCCCGACGAAAATCACATCGACGGCAATCCACAGCGGCCAGCATTGCAGGCGCTTTTGCGCCATCCACAGTTGCGCCACCAGACTGAAACCGGTCAATGCTGCGTCCAGCCAGGGTTGCGCGGCGTCGGTCCAATGAGCCATGGCCGCGCCCAGCAGCAAGCTGCCGACGGCACCGACGGCCAATCCTGCCCACATCGAGCGGCCATCCAGTTGCGTAACTTGCCGGCCATGTTGCGCTTCGCCGGCACGGGTCCATTGCCACCAGCCATAGAGCTGCAAGCCGGCGTAAATCACCTGCAGCAGCATGTCCGAATACAGCTTTACCTCGAAGAAGATCCAGCTATAGAGCAGCACCATGACCAGTCCGATCGGCCAGCACCAAGGGTTCTGTTTGACCGTCAACCAGACGGCAATCACGCCGAGTGCGGCGGCAAACAGTTCAAGCCCGGACATGAAGGATCCTTGGTGAAGTTGAAAAGGGCGCCGATTGTAACGCAGGTGGGGATTGTGGCGAGGGGGGGCTTGCCCGAAGCCGGTCAGTTAAGACGCGGACCCTGTGGGAGCGTGGCTTGCCCGCGAAGCGAACACCGCAGTTTTTCAGGCATTGCGCGTTATCGTTCTTCGCGGGCAAGCCACGCTCCCACATGGGCAGTGTTTCAGCGCAAGGTTCGTCTACACCCGAAACTGCTTGAGCAGGCCATTCAACTGCTCACTGAGTTCTTTCAAATGCACGCTTGCGACGCTCGACTGCTCAGCGGCCAAGGCGGTGCTGTGGGACAAACCCGCGGCCTGGGTGACGTTCTGGTTGATGTCCTCGACCACATGCGCCTGTTGCAGGGTTGCGCTGGCAATCGAGGCGTTCAGGCCGTTGAGATTGTTCAGGGCCTGGCCGATCGCGTTCAGGCTGGCACCCGCCAATCCGGCCTGTTCAATGGTCAGTTGCGAGGCGCGACTGCTGTCGCCGATCACTTTGACTGCCGCCTCGGAATGGCTCTGCAAGCGCTCGATCATCGACTGGATTTCAGCCGTGGACTTTTGCGTGCGCTGTGCCAGCAACCGGACTTCATCGGCCACCACGGCGAAGCCCCGTCCTTGCTCACCGGCACGGGCCGCTTCAATGGCCGCATTGAGCGCCAGCAGATTGGTCTGTTCGGCGATCGAGCGGATCACTTCGAGCACGCTGCCGATCTGTGTGCTTTCGGTGGCCAGGGTGCGGATAACCTCAACGGCTTGATCGATGGTGCTCGACAGTTGATCGATCTGCTGCAAGCTCCCATCGATGTTCACTTGCCCCTGTTGTGCCTGCGCTTGCGCATCGCGCATTTCGCTGGCGGCGTGTTCGGCATTCCTGGCCACGTCCTGCACGCCATAGGTCACTTCATTGATCGCGGTCGCCACCAGCTCCATTTGTTGGGACTGTTGCTGGCTGCGCGCCTGGGCCTGGGCCGCATCGTTGCCCAAGTCGCTGGATGACTGCCCCAGGGCACTGGCGGACAGCTGCAATTGAGTGATGACCCGGCGCAGTTTTTCCGTGAAGGCGTTGAAATGCTGCGCCAATTCGGTCACTTCGTCCTGACCATGGGTATCAAGGCTACGGGTCAGGTCGCTTTCACCGCTGGCGATATTGGCCATGGCGTGCACGGTTTCCTGGAGTGGGCGCACGATACTGCGCGCAATCAGGATCACCAGCAGTGCCATAAGGACAGCAATGGCAAGCCCGACAAGCGATGTCTGCCACATTTGTGCGTAAAACTCGGCCTGCATGTCATCGATGTACACACCCGAACCAATGACCCAGCCCCAAGGCTCGAAGAGTTTCACGTAGGAGGTCTTCTGGACCGGTGTACTGGCACCCGGCTTTGGCCAGCGATAGTCAACCATGCCGGCGCCCTTGGCCTTGGCGAGGGCCGCCATCTCGTTGAACAACGCGAAGCCGTCCGGATCCTTGATCGTGGAAAGGTTCTGGCCTTCGAGTTTCGGATTGGTCGGGTGCATGACCATCACGGGTGTCAGGTCGTTGATCCAGAAGTAGTCGTTCTGGTCGTAGCGCAATCCGCGCACCACGCTCAATGCCTGTTTCTGCGCCGCTTCGCGGGTCAGGGTGCCGGCGGTTTCCAGGTCGTGGTAAAAGGCCAGAATGCCGCTGGCCGTCTGCACCACATGCTGGGTTTTCTGGGCCTTGGCCTGATAAAGGTCATCGTGGATCTGATTGAGCATCAGCACACCCAACGTCAACAGCATCAGCACAGCCACAATCAGGATGAGCCACAGACGGCGGCTGATCGACACACTGCGCAAGCTATTCATAACCGTGTTACTCCTGGTTTTTTCTTGTTCTTGTCATAAACGACCGCCAGCATTCAGGCACGCTTTTGCTGTTGAGCCAACCCTACTCAAGTCCAATTACGGCGCAGCGTAATTCAGGCATGTCTGATAGGATTTCGGCCGCGTCAGCAAAAACCTGAAGTTGCGCTGATTTTTTACGGGGTTTTACGGCTTCGCGTGGGGATCGTGCGAATTGTCATTCGGTGACGCTGATCGCAGTGGACGCTTGAATTTGATTAACGAGGCATGCCTTGGAGGCATGGTTTCATTGGGGGATTGATGGATTTTTGGACCGCCGTTCAGGCTTTGATTCTTGGCGTTGTAGAGGGACTGACAGAGTTTTTGCCCATTTCCAGTACCGGGCACCAGATTATCGTCGCGGATTTGCTTAACTTCGGTGGCGAGCGCGAGAAGGCATTCAACATCATTATCCAGCTCGGTGCGATCCTGGCTGTGGTCTGGGAGTTTCGCCGCAAGATCCTCGACGTGGTGACCGGGTTGCCAACGCAGCGCAATGCTCAACGGTTTACCGTCAACCTGTTGATCGCTTTCATGCCGGCTGTGGTGCTGGGGGTGATCTTCGCCAATATGATCCACAAATACCTGTTCAACCCGATCACCGTGGCGACGGCGCTGGTAGTGGGCGGGGTCATCATGTTGTGGGCTGAGCGTCGCGAGCACAGCGTGCACGCCGAAACTGTCGACGAGATCACCTGGAAAGATGCCCTGAAGGTCGGTTTTGCCCAGTGCCTGGCAATGATTCCCGGCACTTCGCGCTCCGGTTCGACGATCATCGGCGGCTTGTTGTTTGGCCTGTCGCGGAAAACCGCCACCGAGTTTTCGTTCTTCCTGGCCATGCCGACCATGGTCGGCGCTGCGGTGTACTCCGGCTACAAGTATCGCGACCTGTTTCAGGCGGCTGACCTCCCGGTGTTCGCCATCGGCTTCGTCACTGCGTTTATATTCGCGATGATCGCGGTCAAGGGCTTGCTCAAGTTCATCGCCAGCCACAGCTACGCTGCGTTTGCCTGGTACCGGATCGTGTTCGGCTTGTTGATCCTGGCAACCTGGCAGTTCGGTTGGGTCGACTGGGCGGCGGCTACATCATGATTGAGCCACGCAATGGGCGCGGGATTCAAAACCCGCGCCTCAAAGGCCTGGTGTTCCTGGCGCTGTGCGCTTTGCCGGCAATTGGCTCGATGCTTATGTGGTGGCGCGGGATTTCGCTGATTCCGCTCGCGGCCTATGGGATTGTCAGCCTGCTGGCGTTCCTCCTGTACTGGCACGACAAGCGCAAGGCCCGGGCCGACAGCTGGCGTACACCGGAAAACGTGTTGCACGCAATCGAACTGGCCGGTGGCTGGCCGGGCGCCTTGCTTGCCCAGCAAGTGTTTCGGCACAAGACCCGCAAAGTGTCTTATCAACTGGTGTTCTGGATCATCGTGCTGTTGCACGAGGTGTTCTGGATCGACCAGTTGTTTCTTGGTGCCGGCCTCTTCAGGCTCTTCTAAAGCAATAAACCGACCTGCACGCGCTTGGGCAACTTGCTCACCACCAGTTGGTGAGAACGTTGCAGCAAGCCTTGCAGTTCATCGGCGCCAAGTGGGTAGGGCGTTTGCATGATGATCCACTGCGCCCTTGCCAAATAGGGTGCCGGCCCGATACCCGGGCGGTCGACATGCCCCAGAAACAGCTCTTTGTCGACCTTGAACGCCAATGATTCACCCCGCAGGTTTATCAGGGCGAACATCTTGGTTCCAGCCACTGAAAACACCCGCACGCCACCCCATTTGTAATCTTCTTGCGCGCCGGGCAGTGCCAGGCAGAAACGCGCCACGTCTTCTTCAGTCATCGGTTTGGCCTTCATAACAGTCGATCCCCGCAGGCTTTGAATGATTCGGTCAAATGGTCAATCCAGGCGCGCACCGCCGGCAGCAAACCGCGCCGATGAGGGTAGACCGCCAGCAGCCAACCGCCAGGCAGTGACCACTCGGGCAACAACTGCACCAGCGAGCCGTTTTCCAGTTCTTCTTCGCAGTACATCATCGGCAGCAGGGTGAAGCCAAGTCCCGCCAGCGTGCAGGCTTTGCGCACGATGAAATCATCGATCCCCAGTCGTGCTTCCAGCGTCAGGTCGCACGTTGTGCCCTGAGCGTCGAGCATGCGCACATGCACCATGCGATCAGCTTCCAGGGCGCCGAGCACCGGAACCTGCTTCAGATCTTCCGGGCTGTTGATGGGATGCTCGCGTATAAAGGCCGGGCTGGCGATCATCACCATTTGCGCCTGGCGCAAACGTCGGGTGACCAGCAGCGGGTCTTCATCACCCAGATCGCGCACTCTCAAGGCGACATCGATGCCTTCGGTCACCAGGTCGACCCGGCGATTGAGCAACTGCATCTCCAATTGCACTTGGGGGAAGCGTTCCAGAAACGTGCTGATGACCGATGGCAAAAACTCATGAGCCAGCCCAACGGGGCAGGAAACCCGCAAGCGCCCTCGGGGTTCGCTGGACATGCTGGCGACGGCCTCGTCAGCCATTTCGGCCTCCAGCAGCATTGCCTGGCAATGGCGCAAATAGCGCTCGCCGACAGCGGTCAGCTTGAGCTGGCGGGTGGTGCGCTGGAGGAGGCGGGCACCCAGACGCTCTTCAAGTTCGGCGATACGCCGCGACAGCCGCGACTTGGGAATGCCCAACACGCGCCCGGCGGCGGCGAAACCGCCGGCTTCGACGACTTTGGCGAAGTAGTAAAGGTCATTGAGGTCTTGCATGGTTTCACTCGACTGTCCTATCAGTGGGACAAACTATCGCATTGTTGCTGACTAATCAGCTATTGGTTTCATCTGTAGGATTGTCTCCATCAGATCGCCCGGTGGCGATCCTCACTTGGAGATCCCACATGAAACTCTTGCACATCGATTCGAGCATCCTTGGTGACAACTCTGCTTCCCGTCAGCTGAGCCACAGTGTCGTCCAGGCCTGGAAAACCGCCGAGCCTGCTGCCGTGGTGACTTACCGCGACCTGGCCAGCGATGCCATCAGCCATTTCTCTGCCGCGACGCTGGTCGCTGCCGGTACCACCGCCGAGCTGCGCAACGCCGCACAACAGCACGAAGCTGAATTGAGCGCTTCGACCCTGGCCGAATTCCTCGCTGCCGATGCCGTCGTGATCGCAGCGCCGATGTACAACTTCACCATCCCGACCCAGCTCAAGGCCTGGATCGACCGCATTGCCGTTGCCGGCCAGACTTTCCGCTACACCGAAGCCGGCCCTGAAGGCCTGTGCGGCAACAAGAAAGTCGTGGTGGTGTCGACTTCTGGCGGGATGCACGTGGGTCAAGCGACTGGCGTAGGTCACGAAGAGTATTTGAAAGTCATGCTGGGCTTCATGGGCATCACCGACATCGAGTTCGTCCGCGCCCATGGCCTGGCTTACGGTGACGACGTTCGCAACAAAGCCATGAGCGATGCTCAGGCGCACATCAGCGAGCAATTGTTCGCTGCCGCGTAAGGCTTGCGTAAAGAGTTAAAAAGCTCAGGCAATACCCACTAGACTCTGTATTCTGATCGTCGTAAAACGATCGGGGTACGGAGTCTTTCTGTATCTGTATCAAAAGCGCTGTCGTTTTAGTTGTTGGCCCAGGTTATGCAGTCTCGGGTTATCGGCCCCGTTCTGCATAGACCTTGAAAGCCGCAATCGTCGGCGCAAGGCTTTAATCCAAGGGATTGGCGGAAAACGGGTATTCCAATCGGGTAACAAGGTGGGGCATCCCATGATGCGTCTTTGTGCAATGTTACTGATTTGCCTGCTCAGCAGCCTGAATTCAGTGCAAGCCGCGCCTGCGCCGCACCCTCATTGGAGCGTTGGCTACCATGAGCTGACGTTTCTCGATCCGCTGGATTCACAACCCATGCGGGCCATCGCCTTTTACCCGTCGACCGGCATCGAGCATTCAAGAAAGCTCGAGGGTTATCAAATCCAGGCGACCGAAGACGCAAGGGTCGCAATTGGCCGCTTTCCGATGTTGATGCTCTCCCACGGCAACATCGGCACCCCACTGGCGTTGCATGACCTTGCCACATCGCTGGCACGCAAAGGCTTTGTGGTGGTGGCGGTGATTCATCCCGGTGACAACTCCAAGGACCACAGCCGCCTCGGTACGTTAAGCAACCTTTATGGCCGGCCGATCCAGATTTCCGAAGCCATCACCGCAACCCTGGCCGATCCCATGCTGTCGCCGTTCGTCAATCCCGACGAGGTCGGAGTGATCGGTTATTCGGCCGGTGGCGAAACGGCGTTGATTCTTTCGGGCGCCACGCCGGACCTGAATCGTTTACGCCTGTACTGTAAAGAACGCCCCGACGACGGAGACGCCTGCAGCACCAACGGTGAACTGATTGTCGACCGCGATGACTTGCAACCAGTCGCTGACCCACGGGTTCACGCGCTGTTACTGATGGCGCCATTGAGCCTGAAGTTCGGCCGTCATACCTTGGCCGGTGTGCATGTGCCGGTGCTGCTCTATAGCGGCGATGGCGACAAACTGGTCGCCCTCGATAAAAACGCTGCTGCGCTCGCTCGTAAGCTACCCGTTGCTCCGGATTTCAAACTGCTGGCGGGGGCCGGGCATTTCGTGTTCATGGCACCGTGTACCCAGGAGCAACTCGCGGCGATGCCGGCCTTGTGCACCGATGCTGAGGGCGTTGACCGCGAGGGCATTCACCGTAACCTGATCTCCGAAGCGGGGAGATTCTTTGCTCAAACCCTGAGCAAGCCAAGCGGGGCGGGAATGCAGACGGCTGACCAGACGTTGCCGTAGACGCCAGGGTCTTACGACGGGCTGAGTGCTGAGCGACGTTTCAGCAGCAGGGTCAGCCCCAGTCCGGTGATCGACAACAGCGCCGCGCAGAAGAAAATCCACGAGTACCCCAGATTCAGCGCCACCGCACCCATCAACGGCCCGGCAATCGCCAGTGCCAGATCGAAAAACACCGCATAGGCACTCAAGCCGGCGCCACGGCTGCTGCTTGGCACTTGCTTGATGGCCTCGACACCCAATGCCGGGTAGACCAGCGACAGACCGAACCCGGTCAGCCCCGCCCCCATCAACGCCACGGCCGTCGACGGGGCCAACCAGAGCAGGCCCAGCCCCAGGGTTTCGATGCTCATGCAGGCGATGGCCGAGTTGAACCCGCCAAAGCGGTTGATGCTGGAGATAAACAGCAGGCGCGAGAGGATGAAACAGATGCCAAAGACCGTCAGGCACCAGGCTGCACCGGTCCAGCCGCGACTGATATAGAACAGGGTAATAAAGGTGGTGAGCGTGCCGTAGCCGATCGAAGCCAGACTCAGGCTGGCGCCAAAGGGGGCGACGCGCCCGAACACCGCCCAGAACGGCAACCGCTCACCGCGAATGACCGGCACTGAGGGCTTGTTACGAATCAGCAGCAGCGCTGCCAGCGCCAGTACCGAGAGCGCAATCCCAAGGCTCACGAACCCCAACTGACTGACCATCACCACACCCAGTGGCGCACCAATCGCAATCGCGCCATAGGAGGCAATGCCGTTCCAGGAAATCGAGCGGGCGGTGTGTTCGGCTCCCACCTGGCCCATGCACCAACTGATGGTGCCGACGCCGATCAAGCCTTGGGCGATCCCCAACAACAATCGGCCGCCGATCAGAATCATCAGGCTCAGCAACGGCAGGCTCTGCAACAAGGTCGACAGCAGCGTCAGCACGCCACTGAGCATGATCCCCAGTAACCCGTAGACAATCGCCCATTTGGTGCCGATGTTGTCAGACATACGGCCCGCCATGGGCCGGCTGAGCAGGGTGGCCAGGTACTGCGAGCCGATGGTCAGCCCGGCAATGACAGCGCTGAACCCCAGTTGCTCATGGACATAGCCCGGCAATACAGCAATTGGCAGGCCAATACAGAGGAACGCAACAAAGGTATAAAAGACGATGGAGACGATCTGCAGGGTGATCGCCGTGGAGCGGGCGGGAGGCGTTTGTTGCACGGACATGAGCGCTCGTTCGCGGGCGGGCGGTTAGAGAGCTGCATCATGGCGTGGGCCTGAAATAAAAGGAAGCTGGCTAACGGTTTATGGAGGTCAACTGCATGACTTTTCAGACTGTAGGGTGGCTGTGGCGAGGGGGCTTGCCCCCGTTGGGTCGTGAAACGGCCCTGAATCTGCGATCGCGGTCGATCAGAAATACCGCGTTCAACGGATATACGACTGCCGCGCCCGAGCGCGGACCTGCCAAACGGGGGCAAGCCCCCTCGCCACATAAATTGCGCGGCCTTAGTTCAGGCCTAGTTTTCCACGCAGGGTCGACAGGTCTTCCGCCAGGGTATTGACCGGGCCGACCAGCGCCTTGCGGTCGTTTTCCTTGACCTTGTCGTAGGTCTCGAAACCGCCGCCAGCGGTTTTGTACTTGGCCAGAATCGTGTTCACGCTGGCGAAGTTCTTGTCGACTTTGGCGACGAAGGCCTTGTCCTGTTTCTCGAGTTGCGGACGGAACAGGTCGACGATTTTCTTCGCGCCGTCGATGTTGCCCTGGAAGTCATACAGGTCGGTGTGGCTGTAGCGGTCTTCTTCGCCGGAGATCTTGGTGGCAGCGACTTCTTCGAGCAATGTAGCGGCGCCGCCCACGACTTTTTCCGGCGGGAAGGTCAGGCCGGCAACGCGGGTTTGCAGGTCCTTGACGTCTTTGTTCAAACCGTCGGCCAGATCACCAAGGCCCTCGGTGCTTTTCTCGGAGAACAGGCTGTATTCGATGCGGTGGAAACCGGTGAAGTCTTCAGCCTTGACACCTTTTTCGTGGTCGTTGACGCGCGAGTCGATGGACGCATCGAGGTCACTGAACAGCTCGGCAATCGGCTCGATCGACTCGTAGTAAACACGGGTGGGCGCATAGAGTTTTTGAGCAGTGGCCAGGTCACCTTTCTTCACCGCGTCGGTGAATTGCTGGGTGTGGCTGGCAAACCCGTCGAGCTGCTCGGTGACGTAGATTTTGTAATCCGAGATCGGCCCCACCAGATCCAGCGGCGCTGTGGTGGCGAAAGCCGACAGTGGAGCGTGGAGCAAGCCAAGGGCGATCAGCAAAGCGAGAGGCGACTTCTTCATGGGACTTTTCCGTGGGTTTGTTGTGTTTAGGGGGTTAAGCCGTGGTTTTCGGTTGAGTAGCATCGAGCAATGAGCGACCGATAAAGTCTTTGTCGCCGGTTACGCCCGGCAAGGTGAAGAAATAGCCGCCGCCGATGGGCTTGAGGTATTCCTCCAGAGGTTCACCGTTGAGTCGGGTTTGCACAGTGATGAAACCGTTGTGCAGGTCGGCCTGGTAGCAGATGAACAGCAAGCCCATTTCCAGCTGACCGTTTTTGCTCACGCCGTTGGAATAATTGAACGGCCGACGCAGGATCAGATTGGCCTGGGTCGCGGCAGTGCGCGGGTTGGCCAGGCGGATGTGCGCGTCCATTTTGGTCAGTTTGCCGTGAGGGTCTTTGGCATAGTCGGGCACCTGGCTTTCATGGCTACCGCCGATGGGCGCGCCGGTACTTTTGACCCGACCGAGAATGCTTTCCTGTTCTTGCAGTGGCGTGCGATCCCAACGCTCGACGAGGTTGCGGATAATCCGCACCGCCTGATAGCTGCCATTGGCTGCCCAGGCCGGCTCATCGCTGCCTGGTTGCACCCAGACAATCTGCTCCATGGTTTTCTTGTCGTTGGAATCCGGGTTGGCCGAGCCGTCACGAAAACCGAGGAAGTTGCGCGCACTTTGCGCAGGTGTTCCAGGCTTTGCCGGTGCTTGCGGCGGTACGCTGCCTTCCTGTTTCCAGCGCACCAGCAGCAGGTCCGGCAGGTTCTTCACGATGTCGCGCAAGGCGTGAATATTGGTGTCGGCGGTGTTGGCGCAGAACTGCAGGCTCAGGTCGCCGTGGCAGAGTTCGGGTTGCAGTGCATCGTTGGGGAAGCCGACCATGCGGATCAATCGCTTGGGCTTGGCGCTGGCCAGGCCGAAACGCTCGTCGAACAGCGATTCACCCACCGAGACGGTGATAGTCAGGTTGTCGGGTGTCACCACCGGGCCAAGAATTCCCGAGTCCACGGGTGGGAACTTCGGGTCGACCTGAGCCACCGGGCCGCCGGTCATCAGGAACGCAATGCGTTGGTTCAACGTGCGAAACAGCCGCTCAAGGTCTTCGCGGTCGGTGGCCAATACGTCGAACGACACCAGCATGCCGCACGCCGGGCGTGGGGTGACGATGCCGGTCTGGTGCTGACCGTGGAAGTCATGGCGATCCTGGGTTTTGTCGCTGTTCGGTGCTTCAGTGACTTGCGCCGGGCTGGCGGCCATGGCCGGGCAGCTCAACGTGCTACCCGCCAATGCGACACCGGCGGCGCCCATGCCCAACAGTACGCGGCGACGCTGGGCATTAAACTGGTCTAAATCGTTCATCTGAATAGGTCTTCTGCTTATAGGCCGGAGAGGCCAAGGGCGGGATCGATTCCATCGAGTGCATCGGCCAGAACCTTGGCCTTGTCGGCGATTCGGGTGCGCTGATCGGCGCCAACACTGTCGTAACTGCTGTAGCCGTCTTTGACTCGCAAGCCATTGAGCTCGGCATCGAGAGCGTGAGTCGCCGTGTCCAATCGAGTCAGTAACGCGGCGGCAGGCTTGGTCAGTAACGGACGCAACAGATCGACCACTTTGCGGGTCACGTCCAGGTTGGCGGCGAATCCGTTGAGGTCGATGTGGCTGTAACGTTCTTCTTCACCGCTGCTGGCGCGTACATCGGCCATGTTGCGGAGATTGCGGGCGACGATGCTCACCAGTTGTTCTGGCGGCAGCGATTGAGCCAACAATTGCTGTTTGAGTTCGGTGACGTCGGCGACCAGACGCTGGGCGACCGGCGCCATACCGTTGATGTTTCGTTGCTGGAACAGCGCGTACTCGAGGCGGTGGAAGCCGACGAACTGCGGATCCTGTTCGCGCTTTTCAAAGTAATCGGCGCGAGCATTGATAACTTTGTCCAGCTCCGCCAGGCGTTGAGCCGCCGGGGCGAGGCGTTGATAGGCCACGCGGGCCGGCACGTAGAGTGCCTGGGCCTGACTCAGGTCACCGGCGTCGATTGCCTGTTGCAACGCGGTGACAGCGTTGATCAGTGCGGTGCCCTGACTGCTCAGGTAAACCCGAAACTCCGACAACGGACCGATAAATGCCACCATCGACGGCCGTGCCTGCGCCGCAGCATCGGATGCGACGGTGGGCGTGACGTGCAGCGTGCCGCGCGGATTGCTGAGCAAGCCGCAGGTAATCGCATAATCACCCGGCAGCAGGTTGGCGGTGATCACCTGGCTCAGGCCGGGGGCGATGTTTTCGCGTTCCTCAAGCACCAGCACACCGTCGAGAATCTCCCATTCAACCGCGCGATCCGAGTGGTTGACGATGCGAAAACTGCTGCGGCCCGCTGGAACGGTCAGCGCATTCGGCTCGCAACTGTGCGGATTAATCGTGACGGTGATCTCGTCATGATTTGTCTGACGCTTGGCCGCGGCCATTTGCGAGGCGTAGTAGAACAACCCGCCGGCGGCGATCATCACGATCACCGAACCGGCCACCGCCCAGCGCAGGGCGCGGGGAGGCGAGGTCTGAAGAGGGGCCTGGTTTGACATGAATGCCCTTAATGGCTGGAGACGGAAGAGGGTGGCGTGGTGGCCGGTTTGGCCGGCGCGCCAGTCGGGAGGAAGAACATCACCAGCGCGACCAGCAGATAAATCAGGTAGACGCCGAGGGTGCTGACGGTCGGGGCATCCTGATAACCGAACATGCCGGCCAGCACCGAACCCAACGGGCCATCCATCGGCAGGGTTGCGCTGAAATCGAAGAGCACGGTTTGCAGGTGATTCCACAGCCCGGCTTCATGCAGTGCGCGCACTGAGCTTGCGAGAATGCCGGCCGCCACCACCAGAATGAACAGCCCGGTCCAGCGGAAGAAAGCCGACAGGTTCAGGCGCATGCTGCCGCTGTAGATAAGGAAACCGATGACCATCGACAGCAGCAGGCCGAGCAGGGCCCCGATCGGCGCCCCGGGGCCTTCGCTTTGCTGGAATACCGCGAGCAGGAAGAACACGGTTTCCAGGCCTTCACGGGCAACCGCGAAAAACACCATGGCGATCAGCGCGGTAACCTGGTGCCTGGAGCCGGCCAGCGCGTGATCGAGAGAAACGTGCAGCGAATGCTTGATCGAGCGCGCGACCTTGCGCATCCAGAACACCATGGAGCTCAAAACCGCGACGGCGATCAGGCCGATGACGCCCTCGAAGAGTTCCTGTTGTTTTTGCGGGAATTCAGCGCTGACCAGTTCCAGGCCACCGCCCACCAGCAGGGCCAGCGCGACGGCGAGGAAGACCCCGACCCACATCGCGGGCATCCATTGGCCGCGTCCGGTTTGCTTGAGATAACTGGCAATGATGCCGACGATTAACGCCGCTTCAACGCCTTCGCGCAGCATGATCAGAAAGGGAACCAGCATTCAGCACCGCGTCATCTATGGAGTGGATGCTAATTTGTAACATAATGATACTCATTACTAAATAGAGGTGATTGTCATTTGCCTGAACGGCAGCTGAACAAGAGTAGGAGCAAGGCTTGCCCGCGAAAAACGATAACGTGCTGTACCTGATGAACCTCATAGCCAATTTCGCGGGCAAGCCTTGCTCCTACGGATCCTGTGCCTGCGCTAAGATGGCCGACAAACAAAAAACAGGGTTCACCACGTTCAATGTCGGAAAAAGACACCATCTCCATTCATTTGGTGCGCGAAGCATTGCTGCAAAGCTGCGAGTCGAGTGCTGTCAGCACTGAAGTCTTGCTCAAGGTCGGGATTGAACCGCGCTTGCTCTGTGTGGCGGGTGCGCGTGTTCCGGCCACGGCCTACGCACGGTTGTGGCGACTGTTGGCGCGGCGCATGGACGATGAGTTCTTTGGCATGGACCCGCGCCGGTTGAAATCCGGCAGCCTGGAGTTTCTCTGTCGTTGCGCCATGGCCCAGCCGACGTTGGCAGCCGGGTTGACCGCCGGGCTGGGGTTTCTGTCGTTGATGCTGGAGCGCATGCCGGCGCAGCTGGTTCATCAGCAAAGCCTGGCGGAAATCGTCCTGCTCGAAGACGACCAGGAACCGCGTCGCGCCTTCACTTATTTCACCTACTGGATGATCGTCCATGGTGTTGCCTGCTGGCTGGCGGGGCGGCGGATACCGATTCTGGCCATCGAACTGCGCTGCGCGGAACCGGACTTCTGCGATGACTATAAGGTGATGTTCTCCGAGAACCTGCGCTTCGACCGACCGCGTACACGGATGATTTTCTCGGCGGATTGCCTGGATCTGCCAATCAAGCGCAGCAGCGACGAGCTCAAGCGCTTTTTAGCCCATGCACCGGCCAATATCCTGGTCAAGTATCGCGATCCGCAAAGCCTCGCCAGCCGGATCAAACACGATTTGCGGCATCTGCCTGCCGAACAGTGGCCGGAAACCGACAGCCTGGCGCAGCGCCTGTGCATGTCCGCTTCGACACTGCGTCGACGCTTGGCAGAAGAAGGGCAAACCTATCAAGGCTTGAAGGACAGCGTGCGCAAGGAGCTGGCGATTGTCTGGCTGGCAGAACCTTCGATCAGCTTCGCCGAGATCGCCACGCGGCTCGGGTTTGCCGATGCCAGTTCGTTCTACAAGGCGTTTCGCAAGTGGTCGGGGTCCAATCCGGGGCATTACCGTAGCCTGATCCTCAACGAAGCAGGACAGTAATTGACTCCTGTGGCGAGGGAGCTTGCTCCCGTTCGATCGCGAAGCGGTCGCAAAGCCCGTTGATAGTGACCTTCTGATAGAACGCAATTGCAGATTTTGGGGCTGCTACGCACCCCGGCGGGAGCAAGCTCCCTCGCCACGTGGATTTTGCATCCTTGTCTTGGCCAAACCAGTCACGCAACTTGAAAGCTTTGACCATTGTCCCGCGCCGCCCGCGGAGCGAGTATTTCCTGGATTTTTACGGTTCCCCCAACCCAATAAAAATACAGAGGGATTCTGGCAATGCGCGATTACCTGTCTGCGACTTCACAGTTCAACTATCAGCACACCGTCGATGCTGCGCTCAGCGGCTCGTTGACCGCACTCAACGCCTGCGTTGAATGCTGCGACCGCCATGCGATACCCGGGCGCATTGCCTTGTTCTGGGAGGGCCGCGACGGTGCCAGCGCCACGTACACCTTCAGCGATCTGCAGGACAAAGCTGCGCGCTTTGCCAATTTCCTGCTGGCTCAAGGCGTGAAGAAGGGCGACAAGGTTGCCGGCCTGTTGCCACGCAATGTCGAATTGCTGATTGTGGTGTTCGCCACCTGGCGCATCGGCGCGGTCTACCAGCCGTTGTTTACCGCCTTCGGCCCGAAAGCCATCGAACACCGCCTCAACAGTTCCTGCGCCGCCGTGGTGGTGACCGACGCGGTCAATCGTCCAAAACTCAATGACGTTGCCGACTGCCCGACCATCGTCACCGTCGGCGGCCCGAAAGGTCAGGGCATCGTCCGCGGTGATTTCAGTTTCTGGGCCGAACTGCCCAATTATTCCGCTCAATGTGAACCCGTGCAGCTGGACGGCGAAGACCCGTTCCTGCTGATGTTCACTTCGGGCACCACCGGCCCGTCGAAAGCCCTGTCGGTGCCGCTCAAGGCCATTGTCGCGTTCCAGAGTTACACCCGCGACGCGGTGGACCTGCGCCCTGAAGATGCGTTCTGGAATGTCGCCGATCCGGGCTGGGCTTATGGCATCTACTTTGGTGTGACCGGACCGTTGTCCATGGGCCATCCGATCACCTTTTACGATGGCCCGTTCACCCTTGAAAGCACCTGCCGGGTGATCAACAAATACGGCATCACCAACCTCACCGGTTCACCGACCGCCTACCGTTTGCTGATCGCCGGCGGCGAGGAGTTCGCCCGTTCGATCAAAGGCAAACTGCGGATTGTCAGCAGCGCCGGCGAACCGTTGAACCCGGAAGTGATCCGCTGGTTCGCCGACAATCTCGGCGTGCTGATCCACGACCATTACGGCCAGACCGAACTCGGTATGGTGCTGTGCAACCACCATGGCCTTGAGCATCCGGTGCATGTTGGAGCGGCAGGGTTTGCCTCGCCGGGTCACAGGATCGTGGTGCTGGATGAGGCCTATAACGAACTGTCGGTCGGTCAGCCGGGCATTCTCGCTATTGATCGCACGCAATCGCCGATGTGCTGGTTTGCCGGTTACGAAGGTGCGCCGACCAAGGCTTTCGTCGGCAACTATTACCTGAGTGGCGATACCGTTGAACTGAACCCGGACGGCAGCATCAGCTTCGTCGGCCGCAGCGACGACGTGATCACCACCTCCGGCTACCGGGTCGGTCCGTTCGACGTGGAGAGTGCGTTGATCGAACACCCCGCCGTGGTTGAAGCAGCGGTGATCGGCAAACCGGACCCGGAACGCACCGAACTGGTGAAAGCCTTCGTCGTGCTCAGCGCGCAATACCGTGCATCCCCTGAGCTTGTCGAGGAGCTGCGCCAGCATGTGCGCAAGCGATTGGCGGCGCACTCATACCCGCGTGAAATCGAATTTGTCAGCGAATTGCCGAAAACCCCAAGCGGCAAATTGCAGCGCTTTATCTTGCGCAACCAGGAAATCGCCAAGGCTCAAGAGGCCACGGCGAAGAACGTTTCAGCTTGAATCCAAGGAAACAATGATGCAGATCGAAAACAAGGTTTTTCTCGTCACCGGCGGTGCGTCGGGCCTGGGCGCGGCCACGGCTGAGATGCTGGTGGGTGCCGGTGCCAAAGTCATGCTGGTGGACCTGAATGCCGAAGCCGTCGCGGCCCAGGCAAAACGGCTCGGCGCGCATTGCGTCGTCGCGGACATCAGTCAGGAAGCGGCGGCAGAAGCGGCGGTGCAGGCAGCGGTCGCAGCGTTTGGTGGCCTGCACGGGCTGGTCAACTGTGCCGGTGTGGTCCGTGGCGAGAAAATCCTCGGCAAGAACGGCCCGCACGCACTGGCCAGTTTCAGCCAGGTGATCAACGTCAACCTGATCGGTAGCTTCAACATGCTGCGCCTGGCGGCTGCGGCGATTGCCGAAACCGAAGCCAATGAAGACGGCGAGCGCGGGGTGATCATCAACACCGCTTCGGTGGCGGCCTTCGACGGCCAGATCGGCCAGGCCGCCTACGCTGCCTCCAAAGGCGCGATTGCCAGCCTGACCTTGCCTGCCGCCCGTGAACTGGCGCGCTACGGCATCCGGGTGATGACCATCGCCCCAGGCATCTTCGAAACGCCGATGATGGCCGGCATGACCCAGGAGGTTCGCGACTCGCTGGCCGCTGGCGTGCCGTTCCCGCCACGCCTTGGCAAACCGGTTGAGTACGCCGCGTTGGTCAGGCATATCATAGAAAACAGCATGCTCAACGGCGAGGTGATCCGTCTCGACGGTGCCTTGCGTATGGCCGCCAAATAAGGAGTATTTGTCATGACAATGTCCCACGATCCAATCGTTATCGTCAGCGCCGTCCGCACCCCGATGGGTGGTTTTCAAGGTGAACTGAAAAGCCTCAGCGCGCCACAACTGGGCGCTGCTGCGATCCGCGCCGCCGTCGAGCGTGCCGGTGTGGCCGCCGACGCGGTAGAAGAAGTGCTGTTTGGTTGCGTGCTGTCCGCCGGCCTCGGCCAGGCTCCGGCCCGTCAAGCCGCGCTGGGTGCCGGGTTGGACAAATCGACCCGTTGCACCACCCTGAACAAAATGTGCGGTTCGGGCATGGAAGCCGCCATCCTGGCCCACGACATGCTGCTGGCCGGCAGTGCCGACGTGGTGGTTGCTGGCGGGATGGAAAGCATGTCCAACGCACCTTACTTGTTGGATCGTGCGCGCAGCGGCTACCGCATGGGCCACGGCAAAGTGCTTGACCACATGTTCCTCGACGGCCTGGAAGACGCCTACGACAAGGGCCGCCTGATGGGCACCTTCGCCGAGGACTGCGCCGAGGCCAACGGCTTCACGCGTGAAGCGCAAGATGAGTTCGCAATCGCTTCGACCACGCGCGCGCAACAGGCGATCAAGGACGGCAGCTTCAACGCTGAAATCGTTCCGCTGCAGGTCATGGTCGGCAAAGAGCAGAAACTCATCACCGATGACGAACAACCACCGAAAGCCAAACTGGACAAGATCGCCAGCCTGAAACCGGCGTTCCGTGACGGCGGCACCGTGACGGCGGCCAACTCCAGTTCGATTTCCGACGGCGCGGCGGCGTTGCTGCTGATGCGTCGTTCAGAAGCTGAAAAACGTGGCCTGAAACCACTGGCAGTGATCCATGGTCACGCAGCTTTCGCTGATACGCCGGAGCTGTTCCCGGTGGCACCGGTGGGCGCGATCAAGAAACTGCTGAAGAAAACCGGCTGGTCGCTGGATGAGGTCGAGCTGTTCGAAGTCAACGAAGCCTTCGCGGTGGTCAGCCTGGTGACGATGACCAAGCTGGAAATCCCCCACAGCAAGGTCAACGTCCACGGTGGCGCCTGTGCGCTGGGTCACCCGATCGGCGCTTCGGGTGCGCGGATACTTGTGACCTTGCTCTCGGCCTTGCGCCAGAAAGGCCTGAAACGCGGCGTCGCAGCGATCTGCATCGGCGGCGGTGAAGCCACGGCCATGGCCGTTGAATGCCTGTACTAAGGAATCAACATGCTACCGACTGACGAACAACTACAAATCAGCGACGCGGCCCGGCAATTTGCCCAGGAACGGCTCAAGCCGTTCGCCGCCGAGTGGGATCGCGAGCACCGCTTTCCCAAGGAAGCCATCGGCGAGATGGCCGAGCTGGGCTTCTTCGGCATGTTGGTACCGGAGCAGTGGGGCGGTTGCGACACCGGTTACCTGGCGTACGCCATGGCCCTGGAAGAAATCGCCGCTGGCGATGGCGCCTGCTCGACCATCATGAGCGTGCACAACTCGGTGGGTTGCGTGCCGATCCTCAAGTTCGGCAACGACGATCAGAAAGAGCGCTTCCTCAAGCCGTTGGCCAGCGGCGCCATGCTCGGGGCGTTCGCGCTGACCGAGCCGCAGGCCGGTTCCGACGCCAGCAGCCTGAAAACCCGCGCCCGCCTGAACGGCGATCATTACGTGCTCAACGGCTGCAAGCAGTTCATTACCTCGGGGCAAAACGCCGGGGTAGTGATCGTCTTCGCGGTCACCGACCCGAGCGCCGGCAAACGCGGGATCAGTGCCTTTATCGTGCCCACCGATTCACCGGGCTACAAGGTTGCGCGGGTTGAAGACAAGCTCGGCCAGCACGCCTCGGACACCTGCCAAATCCTCTTTGAGGATGTGAAGGTGCCGGTGGCCAATCGTCTGGGCGAGGAGGGCGAAGGCTACAAAATCGCCCTGGCCAACCTTGAAGGCGGGCGCGTCGGGATTGCTTCGCAGTCGGTCGGCATGGCCCGCGCCGCGTTCGAAGCTGCCCGCGATTACGCCCGCGAGCGCGAGAGTTTCGGCAAGCCGATCATCGAGCATCAGGCGGTTGCCTTCCGTTTGGCTGACATGGCCACGCAAATCGCTGTCGCCCGGCAAATGGTGCATTACGCCGCCGCCCTGCGTGACAGCGGCAAACCGGCGCTGGTGGAAGCCTCGATGGCCAAGCTGTTCGCCTCGGAAATGGCCGAAAAGGTCTGCTCGACGGCCTTGCAAACCCTCGGTGGTTACGGTTACCTGAGCGACTTCCCGCTGGAGCGGATCTACCGCGACGTGCGGGTTTGTCAGATCTATGAAGGCACCAGCGATATTCAGCGCATGGTTATTTCGCGCAATCTTTGAGAAGGAACGTTGCATGAGCTACGAAACGATTTTGTTGGAAGTCCAGGGTCGCGTGGGTCTGATCACCCTCAACCGCCCGCAAGCCCTGAATGCCTTGAATGCGCAGATCGTCAGCGAGCTGAACCACGCGCTGGACGGTCTGGAAGCCAATCCGGAAATCGGCTGCATCGTGCTGACCGGCTCGAAAAAGGCCTTTGCCGCCGGTGCCGACATCAAGGAAATGGCCGAGCTGACCTACCCGCAGATCTACCTTGACGACCTGTTCAGCGACTGTGACCGGGTGGCCAACCGACGCAAACCGATTATTGCCGCGGTCGCCGGTTTTGCGTTGGGTGGTGGCTGTGAGCTGGCGCTGATGTGCGACTTCATTCTGGCCGGCGACAACGCCAAATTCGGCCAGCCGGAAATCAACCTCGGCGTGTTGCCGGGCATGGGCGGCACCCAGCGCCTGACTCGCGCCGTTGGCAAGGCCAAAGCCATGGAAATGTGCCTCAGCGGCCGCCTGATCGATGCGGTGGAAGCGGAACGCTGCGGCATCGTTGCGCGCATCGTGCCGGTGGATGAGTTGCTGGATGAAGCGCTGAAGGTTGCCGCGTTGATTGCCAAGAAGTCCTTGCCGATTGCGATGATGGTCAAGGAAAGCGTCAACCGCGCCTTTGAAGTCAGCCTGTCCGAAGGCGTGCGCTTTGAACGCCGGGTGTTCCATGCGGCGTTTGCCACACAGGACCAGAAAGAAGGCATGGCGGCGTTTATTGCCAAGCGTGAGGCGCAGTTCGTCGGTAAGTAATGCAGCGTCCTCACTGACGTCATCGCGGGCAAGCCTTGCTCCTACGGATCACCTGAATCCGTAGGAACAAGGCTTGCCCGCGATGCTTTTAGGGCCTCACACCAGGTAGTTCTTGAGCTCCCGCGCAATCACCATCCGCTGAATCTCGCTCGACCCTTCGTAAATCTGCGTGATCCGCGCATCGCGGTAATAGCGTTCCACCGGATAATCTTCCAGATAGCCGTAGCCGCCGTGAATCTGTATCGCGGACGAGCAGACTTTCTCAGCCATCTCCGAGGCAAACAGCTTGGCCTGCGAGGCTTCCGACAGGCATGGCTTGCCGGCGCTGCGCAACCGCGCGGCATGGAGGATCAGCAGGCGTGCGGCGTTCAGCCGGGTGTGCATGTCGGCGAGCATGTTGGCGACGCTTTGGTGCTCGATGATCGGTTTGTCGAACTGCACCCGGTCACGGGCGTAGGCCAGCGCTGCTTCGAACGCTGCACGGGCGATGCCCAGTGCCTGCGCGGCGATGCCGATGCGACCGCCTTCAAGGTTGGACAAGGCAATCGCCAAACCCTTGCCGCGCTCACCGAGCAGATTGGCTTCGGGGATCGTGCAGTTGTTCAGCGTCACCGCGCAGGTGTCGGAAGCGCGGATACCCATCTTGTGTTCGCTGCGGTCGACGATAAAACCCGGTGTGTCGGTTGGCACCAGGAACGCCGACAAGCCTTTCTTGCCCAGCTCCGGGTCGGTCACCGCAAACACAATCGCCAGTTTTGCCCGTCGACCGTTGCTGACGAACTGCTTGGCGCCATTGATCACCCACTGGCCGTCGCGCAGTTCGGCGCGGGTGCGCAGGTTATGCGCCTCGGAACCGGCCTGCGGCTCGGTCAGGCAGAAGCAGCCGATGGCCTGACCGCTGGCCAGATCCGCCAGCCAGGTCTGTTTCTGTTCTTCAGTGCCGTAGTTGAGAACCGGCCCGCAGCCCACCGAGTTGTGGATGCTCATCAAGGCACCGGTCGCACCGTCGCCGGCAGAAATCTCTTCCACCGCCAGCGCGTAGGCCACGTAGTCGACGTAAGTGCCGCCCCATTCCTCGGGAACCACCATACCGAGCAAACCCAGCTCGCCCATCTTGGCCACCAGCGCATCATCGATCCAGCCGGCTTTTTCCCAGGCCTGGGCGTGAGGGGCGATTTCGCCGCGGGCAAAATCCCGGGCCATGTCGCGGATCATCACTTGTTCTTCGGTCAATTCGATATCGTGCATGGCTCAGCTCCCGCTCTGGTCAAAACCGCTGAAGAAACTCGCAACCTGCTTGGCGTCCAGCGCCTGCACGGTCGGAGGGTTCCAGCGTGGGCTCTTGTCTTTGTCGATCAGCAAGGCGCGGACGCCTTCGATCAGGTCGCCGCGTTCAAACCACTGGCGATCGAGGTGCAGTTCGAGGGCGAAGCAGTTTTCCAGGCTCAGCTGACGGCCGCGACGCAGCATCTCTAACGTTACACCCATGGCCAGCGGTGAACGACTGTCGAGTAAATCGGCAGTGGTCATTGCCCAATCGTGACTGTCGGCAACCGTGACGGTACGCAGTTGCTCAACGATGCTCGGTACGTCCGGCAGGGCGAAGAAGTGGTCGATCGTTGGTCGCAGTGCCTGCAACGGTGCATCGGGCAGTTGCTGTAGCGCGAGTTTCGCCAGCAGGCCTTGCAGGTCCTTGAGCGGGGTGTCGTGCCACTCGAGGCTGTCGAGGTGTTGATCCAGTTCGGCGAGTTTCTGGCTTTCCAGGTACCAATCCGCCAACCCGCAATACAGCGCATCGGCGGCGCGGATCTGCACGCCGCTGACGCCAAGGTAGATGCCCAGTTCGCCGGGAATCCGTGGCAGGAAGTAGCTGCCGCCAACGTCCGGGAAATAACCGATGGCCACTTCCGGCATTGCCAGGCGGCTGCGTTCGGTGACCACTCGCAGGTCTGCGCCTTGCACCAGGCCCATGCCGCCGCCGAGGACGAAACCGTCCATCAACGCCAGTACCGGTTTGCGGTAATGGTGGATCGCCAGGTCGAGGGCGTATTCCTCGACGAAGAAGTCTTCATGCAGGGTGCCGCCGCTTTTGAAACTGTCGTACAGCGAACGGATATCGCCACCGGCGCAGAAGGCCTTTTCGCCAGCCCCGCGCAACACCACGGCATGGATATGCGGGTCTTTCGACCAGGCATCGAGCTGTTGGTGCAGGCTGCGGACCATGTCCAGGGTAATGGCGTTGAGGCCGGCGGGGCGATTGAGGGTCAGGTGGCCAATATGGTTGCGGACCTCGGCCAGCACGTCGTTGGCGCTGGCATCAATGCCGCGGGTCGCCTGGGATGAAACCTGAGCAGTCATCACTAACTCCCTGCTTTTATTGTTCTTTATAGAAGTGTTCGCGCGCGAACGATGCCGGATCGTAACAGTGCAAATTTGCGATGTACAACCGTGATAGATGCAGGTCCGGTCTGCATTTTTGTAATACCTGCAAACGCCTTCATCGCAAAAATCCCCTAATAGGGCATTCACGACAGGATCGGCTGTGAAAATGCTGACATCAGCACAAGCGAGCTGTCTGCGACGGTCCTTTCGACACCTCGGCACAATCGACTGTTGGCATTCTGGCGTTCCATTCGAAGCCGTCTGCGCCAAGGGTTTCAGGGTGGGGTGTGGCCGGCCTTTGGCGGTGCACCGAACACAAACAATAAGAACGCTGCTGCGGCAGACGCCGCATCGACTCTCTGTTCCTGCCCATAAAGGCGCCCGGGCATTTGTGCCCGGTCGCGATAATTCCAATCAAATCGGGACTTATGAAGATGAAAACCCAATGGCTGACGTTGCCTGTACTCGCGATGCTGTTCTGCTCGGCCGGCGCTAGCGCCAAAGAGTGGACCGAACTGCGCTTCGGCACCAACCCAAGCTACCCGCCGTTTGAGTCGACCACTGCCGACGGTGGCGTGCAAGGCTTTGGCGTAGACCTGGGCAACGCAATCTGCGCCGAACTGAAGCTCAAGTGTGTGTGGGTCAGCAATGACTTCGACGGGCTGATTCCTGCGCTCAAGGCCGGCAAGTTCGATGCCATCGAGTCGTCGATGACCGTCACCGACGCCCGCAAGAAGCAGATCGATTTCACCGACCGTCTGTATGCCGGCCCGACCGCCATCGTCACCCGCAAGGATTCGGGGCTTGAGCCCACCGCCGAGTCGCTCAAGGGCAAGACCATTGGTTTCATGCAAGGCACCATTCAGGAAACCTACGCCAGGGCCAAACTGGCGCCGGGCGGGGTGAAACTGCGCGCCTATCAGAACCAGGATCAGGTCTACGCCGATCTGGTTTACGGCCGCCTCGACGCCTCGATTCAGGACAAGCTGCAAGCGCAGATGAGCTTCCTTGAGTCGCCACAAGGCGCCCCCTTCAAGAACAGCCAAGGCATCAGTGATCCGCTGGTGCCGGCGGATATCGCCATCGGTGTACGCAAGGACAACGACGAGCTCAAAGGCATGTTGAACACCGCCATCAAGGCCCTGCACGAGAAGGGCATCTACGCGCAGATCCAGAAGAAATACTTCGGCGATCTGGACCTCTACAACAACTGATCAGCGCACCTGAAGCATTGGGCCGTGGTTCACGACCCAATGCCTCGCTGTGGTGCTTCAAGACAGGTGACTTGCGTGAATACCTTCCTCAATGCTCTGGGCCTGGATCTCTCGGCCCTGCAAGGCTATGGCCCACTGCTGCTGCACGGCACCTGGGTGACCCTGAAACTCTCGGCGCTGTCGCTGCTGGTCAGCATGCTGCTGGGTTTGCTCGGTGCGGCGGCCAAGCTTTCGCCGCTGCGGCTGCTGAACCTGCCGGCAACCTTTTACACCACGCTGATTCGCGGTGTACCGGACCTGGTGTTGATGTTGCTGATCTTCTACAGCCTGCAAGGCTGGCTGAGCAGCCTGACCGAGTTCATGCAATGGCCGTACATGGAAATCGACCCGTTCGTGGCCGGTATCGTGACCCTGGGATTTATCTACGGCGCGTATTTCACCGAGACCTTTCGTGGCGCGATCCTCAGTGTCCCTCGGGGGCAACAGGAGGCTGGTGCGTCGTTTGGCCTGAGCCGTTGGCAGCGGTTTTACTGCGTGGTGTTCCCGCAGATGATGCGCTTTGCCTTGCCGAGTCTGGGCAACAACTGGCTGGTGCTGCTCAAGGCTACGGCGCTGGTGTCGATCATCGGCTTGTCGGACCTGGTCAAGGTCGCGCAGGAGGCCGGCAAAAGCACCTTCAACATGCTGGATTTTCTGTTGCTGGCGGCAGCGCTGTACCTGCTGATCACCAGCGCTTCGAACTATGTCTTGCGCGTGCTTGAACGGCGCTACAACCAGGGCGTGCGAGGGATGACGCGATGATCGAATTGATCTCCGAATACTGGAAACCTTTCCTGTTCAGTGACGGCTACAACTTCACCGGTTTGGCCATGACCTTATGGCTGCTGGTGGTGAGCATCGTGCTCGGCTTCTGCCTGTCGCTGCCGCTGGCCATCCTGCGCACGTCGCGCTGGGGGCTTTTGCGCTGGCCGGTGCAATTGTTTACCTATGTATTTCGTGGCACGCCGCTGTATATCCAGTTGCTGATTTGCTACAGCGGGATCTACGGCATCGCGGTGGTCCGCTCGCAGCCGCTGCTGGAAGCGTTCTTTCGCGATGCGATGAACTGCACCTTGCTGGCGTTCACCCTCAACACTTGCGCCTACACCGTCGAGATCTTCGCCGGGGCGATCCGCAGCATTCCCTACGGTGAAATCGAGGCGGCCCATGCCTATGGCCTGAGTGGCTGGCGTTTGTATGTGAAGTTGATTCTGCCTTCGGCGTTGCGTCGGGCGCTGCCTTACTACAGCAACGAAGTGATCCTGATGCTGCACGCCACGTCGGTGGCGTTCACCGCGACCATTCCGGACATCCTCAAGGTTGCCCGGGACGCGAATGCCGCGACCTTCATGACCTTCCAGGCCTTCGGTATCGCCGGGCTGCTGTACCTCGCGCTGTCATTTGGCCTGGTCGGCGCGTTTCGTCTCGCAGAGAAGCGCTGGCTGAATTTCCTCGGGCCGGCTCACTGAGATCCGGAACCGGTTTTTTCCCTCCCTCTTTCTGTCCAGAACGCTGTCGCCAACGGCAGCGCTCCAGGAGTGTTGCATGTACAAACTGACCGTTGAAAATCTGTATAAACGCTTCGGTGACAACGAAGTACTCAAGGGCGTCTCGTTGAATGCCCGCGCCGGTGATGTGGTGAGCATGATTGGCGCCAGTGGCTCCGGCAAAAGCACTATGCTGCGGTGTATCAACTTCCTTGAACGGGCGGATGAAGGAGCCATCGAGCTGGACGGCGAGCGGATTGTCACCCGCCAGGCGCCCGGTGGCATGCGGGTTGCCAACCCGGCGCAGTTGCAGCGCTTGCGCACGCGGCTGGCGATGGTGTTTCAGCACTTCAACCTGTGGAGTCATCTGACGGTTTTGGAGAACATCATGCTGGCGCCGTGCAAAGTCCTGGGCGTCAGCCGCAAGGACGCTGAAGTCAGCGCTCGGGCGTATCTGGACAAGGTTGGTCTGCCGCAACGCGTGGCCGAGCAGTACCCGGCCTTCCTGTCCGGCGGCCAACAACAACGGGTGGCGATTGCCCGGGCGTTGGCGGTGGAACCGCAGATTCTGTTGTTCGACGAGCCGACCTCGGCCCTCGACCCGGAGCTGGTGGGTGAAGTATTGAAGGTGATTCAGGCGTTGGCTGAAGAAGGCCGGACCATGTTGATGGTGACCCATGAAATGGGCTTTGCCCGGCAGGTGTCCAGCCAGGTGCTGTTCCTGCATCAAGGCCGGGTCGAGGAGCAGGGCGATGCAACGATTCTCGACCAGCCGAAAAGCGAGCGTTTACAGCAATTTTTATCGGGCCGTTTGAAGTGAGGCAAGGCGTACATGGCGGACATCCGCGATATGTCGATCGTGCTTGATCGTATTGATCAGGCAATCATTGAGGTGCTGCGCCACGAAGGGCGCATCACCTATCAGAAGCTTTCCGAGCGCGTGCACCTGACGCCAAGGCCATGCCTTGAGCGGGTGCGCAAGCTCGAACAGCTCGGCGTCATTCGTGGCTACGGGGCGATTCTCGACGAGAAAAAACTGACCCCCGGTCTGTCGCTGCTGGTGCTGGTGGCGCTGTCGAACCAGAGTGGGCGCGCCGCGCAGAAAGCCTTCGAAGCCAAAGTCCGCGCCTGTCCGCAAGTGCTGGAGTGCCAATTGATCAGCGGCGCCTTCGACTACAGCCTGCGGATGCGCTGTCGCGACATGGAACACTACCGGGTATTGACCGAAGTCTGGTTCGACGACCCGGACCTGCACATCGACAAACTGGTCAGCCACCCCGAGCTGGCAATGGTCAAAACCTCTACCTAGAACGGGCCCAGCGCCAACTTCCAAACGCCGCTGATTTCGTAGCAGCAGGCTGCGCCAGCTGCTACGGTAATCATCGATTTCAGATGATTTATCACGCCCACCAAATCGGCTGCAAGCCACCGCGTTTTCAGCCATTTCCAGCAGCAACTCCCTCCTTATCAGCCGGGTTTTTCCGGCGCCGAATCAGACAATGAGCACCTCTCAACCCTCATTGATTCTGTGCCCATGCAAACCACCAATACCGTTTTGATGATTCGCCCGACACGTTTCTCCTTCAACCAGGACACGGCCGCCAACAACCGTTTCCAGCGTCCGGCGGCTGCAGCCGAAGACGTACAACTCAAGGCCCTGCAAGAGTTCGACGGCTATGTCGCCGCCCTGCGCGAGCACGGCGTTGAAGTCATGGTGCACAACGACAGCGAAGCCCCGCACACCCCGGACTCGATCTTTCCGAACAATTGGTGGAGCAGCCATCCCGACGGCACGCTCGTGCTGTACCCGATGCAGGGTCACAACCGGCGCCTGGAACGCGACAAAGGCGTACTCGACTGGCTGCGCGATGCCTACCGCATCGAGCAATTGCTCGACCTCTCCGACCTTGAGCAGCAGGACGTGTTCCTCGAGGGCACCGGCAGCATGGTCCTCGATCGCGAACAGCGGATTTGCTACGCCGGCTACTCGACCCGCACCCACGCGAAGGCGTTGGATCAGGTGGTTGAGCACCTCGGCTATGAGCTCTGCGCGTTCAACGCAGTGGACCGTCACGGTGTGCCGATCTATCACACCAACGTGATGATGAGCGTCGGCAGGCAACTGGCAGTGGTCTGCCTGGAATCGGTCAGCGACCTGGACGAACGCAATGCACTGCGCTCACGTCTGGAACGTAGCGGCAAGCAAGTCTTGAGCCTGAGCTTCGATCAACTGGAGTCGTTCGCCGGCAACATGCTTGAAGTGCACAACGCCGCTGGCGAGCCGTTGCTGGTGATGTCGCGCACGGCCTGGCGGTCGCTGCATGCCGACCAGCGCCGGATGGTCGAAGCGTACGCCAAACCTCTACCGGTAAACATCGACACCATCGAGCGGATTGGCGGCGGCAGCGCGCGCTGCATGCTCGCGGAAGTCTATCTGCCTAAACGCGTGAGTCCACAGGAGCAGCATTGATGATCGTCCGTCCTGCAACAATGAATGACCTGCCGGCGTTGCTGGCACTGGCCCACAGCGCCGGCGCCGGTTTGACCACCTTGCCGGCCGATGCCGGGCGATTGCGTCAGCGCCTGGAATGGGCTGAAAAAACCTTCGCCGGTGAAGCCGAACGGGCTGATGCCGATTACCTGTTTGTGCTGGAGGCCGACAACGGCGAGGCCGTCGGTATCTGCGCCCTGGCTGGCGCGGTCGGGCTGCGCGAGCCTTGGTACAACTACCGGATGGGGTTGTTTGTCGCCGCGTCGAAAAATCTCGGGATCAATCAGCAATTACCGACGCTGTTTCTCGGCAATGACATGACCGGGCAATCGGAGTTGTGTTCGTTGTTTCTGCACGCCGGTCATCGCAGCGGTCTGAATGGTCGTTTGCTGTCCAAGGCGCGGTTTCTGTTTCTCGCCGAATTTCGCCAGTACTTTGGCGACAAGGTGATCGCCGAAATGCGTGGTTATTCGGACGAAGACGGCGTCTCGCCGTTCTGGGAAGGGCTGGGCCGGCACTTCTTCAAGATGGATTTTGCCGACGCCGACTACCTCACCGGGCTGGGCAACAAGACCTTCATTGCCGAACTGATGCCGAAGTTCCCGCTGCCAACCTGCCTGCTGCCCGAGGCTGCGCGGGCAACGATCGGCCGGGTTCATCCCAACACCGAACCGGCGCTGGGGATGCTCAAGGCTGAAGGGTTCGAGCACAAGGATTACATCGACATCTTTGACGGCGGCCCGTTGATCGAGTGCGCCACCGGCGACATTCGCGCGGTGCGTGACAGCCAGGTATTGCAACTGAGCATCGGCACGCCGGGAGAGCAGGCGGCGGTGTATCTGATTCACAACCGCCAGTTCGCCGATTGCCGGATCACCGCTGCGCCAGCGCGGGTCGCCGCTGGAACCTTGATTGTCGATGCCCACACCGCCAAGGCACTGGGGTTGACGGCCGGTGCTTCGGTGCGCGCGGTGAGCCTGGCCGTGCCGGCGCGACAGCAGTCGGCGGCCTAGTGGTTTAGTGGCTAAGGCCGAGTGCCAAACACTTCACTGATGCTGCGGCGTTTGGCATGCAGCTCGCTGGCGTGGATCAACTGCTCAAGGTCCTCGGGCGTGACGTCGAAGAACTCCTGCATGTCGGCCAGGGCCAGCTTGAGGTCTTCGGCGGTAATCGCCAGCGCGTCTGTGGGCGGATGATCTGCGGGCACTGTGGCGACCGGTTCACCGTGGCCCTTGGGGTAACGGATCCGCGTCAGGTTGTTATAGGCCAGGGCGCTGAGCAGCATGCACGTCGCGGCGAGCATCACCGGGCCGAGTTCGCGCCACTCCATCGCGATGGTCGCCGGGTCCGCCACCACCAGCAGCAACGCCAACGCACCCGCCGGCGGGTGCAGGCAACGCAGCCAGCACATCAGAATCAGCGCCATGCCAGCCGCCAGGCAGGCACTGCCCAGCGTGCGCCCAAGCACATGGGCCACCAGCAGCGACACCACCGCTGCACACAAATAGCCGCCGAGAATTGACCATGGCTGCGCCAGTGCGCCGGAAGACACGGCGAACAGCAACACCGCCGAAGCGCCCAACGGCCCGATCAAGTGCAAGGCCACATCCATGCCGAACACCTGGCCACAGAGCCAGACGCTCAGCAGCGTGCCCAGCGACATGCCGATGGCGGCACGGCTCCATTCAGAGGGGCGGGTGTTGACGGCAGCGGGTATCCAGCGAGCGAGCATAACGAAAACGATCCAGTGGCAAAGAACGGGCAAAAAGAAGGGCTTGTCTGGATCACCAGAAAGCCCTTTAAACGTTCCAACATTTGGGGGAGGAACCGGCACAGTGTGCCGATCTATCTCACCCCTGACAAATTCATATTAATGAGCTTTCAGTGCATTTATTTTGAAGTGTGGCGACGCGCCGACCACTCAGGAAACACAGCAATCCGCCCATGGCGGTCAGTGCGCTGAGGGCATAAAACATCGTCGCCGGTGCCGTGTGGGTCAGCAAAAAGCCGCAAATCACCGGGCTCGCCGCACCGCCCAATGCCGCCAGGTTCTGCGCGCCGTAGTAGCTGCCGCGCAGTTCTTCCGGTGCCAGGGTATCGACGAACAGGAACTCTGCCGGGTAGATGATCATTTCGCCAAGGGTGAAGACAAACATCGCCAGGCACCACTGCACCAGGTTCTGCGCAAAGCTGAAGCCGATCAATCCGAAGATGAACAGGCTGCTGCCGATAACAATCCAGTAACGCAGCTGTTCGCGTTTAAGGAATCGGCCGATCTGGTACTGCAAGAGAATCACGCTGATCGCGTTGCAGGCGAGGATCGCGGCCATGGTTTTCAGCGCAATGTGCTCGTTTTGCGTCACCAGCAGGTATTGCGACAGGTACAGGGTGAAACGTCCGTGCACCACGGTGCTGAGCAGGCAGCCGCAGGTGAACATGATCAGTGTGCGGTCGTTCTTCAGGGTCACCAGGGTTTTCAGAAAGCTCTGTGGCTGGCCAACAGCCGCTTCCTTGGCCGATCCGGGAATCCCTCTCATCAGGAAGGTGCTGAAAAAAGCGATGCCACCGGCAATCAGGAACGGTGCCAATGGCTGCACCCCGGCAATCACCACCCCCAGCATCGGGCCGGTGGCGTAGCCAATGTTGGTCAGGGTATAGCGCAATGAAAAGGCCTTGGCCCGCTGGCCCATCGGCAGATTTTCACTGAGGATCGCTTTCGAGCCGATCAGAAACAGCGCCGAAGCGGTTTCGGTAATCACCAGCGTCAGCGTGGTCAGGTAAAGGTTGTGGGCGAAGGTCAGCAGGACAAAACCAACGGCGCTGGAAAGCATCGCCAGAATCAGCAACCGGCGTTTCTCCAGGCGGTCGATGATGTAACCGCCATACAGCGCGAGCAGGGTGGCGATGAACACCGCGATGCCCAACAGCAGGCCAACGTCCTGCTGATTCAGGCCCAGCTTGTTGCTGAGGAACAGCGTCAGCAACGGGCTGGTGATGGCGCGGCTGACGACGATGGTCAGCGAGCAGATCATCAGGCGGCGAATAACGAGTGAGTAAGTGGCCACGGTGGTGCGGATGTCCTTATTCAATGATCTCGATCAACGTACCGACCGATTGCAGTTTTTCCAGTTGCCACAACCGTTCCAGCAACCCGCTCGCCTGTTCCACCGGCAGCACCCGCGTCGCCAGGCTGAGGAATTTCTCCTCCAGCGCTGCATCACTCAACGGATTTCCCGGTGCCCCCAATGGCACCTCGACACACAGGCTTGCCGTGCGACCATCGCGGCTGCGAATGCTCACGACCGGCTCGCCATCCTCTGACAGTTGCGGATCCACGACAAGGTGAATGCGCGACATCCAATGCGCGATTTCTGAGGTACTGCGTTGTTCGTCGTCATAGGCCTCAAGCCGGCAATGACCATGGACCAATCGAGCAGCGAGGGCATATGGCAGGCTCATTTGCGCGGCGGCCAAACTGCCGATATCGCGCCCGCCGCACATCTCGTTGAGAAAACCACACAGCGACACCTGAACGTCTTCCAACTCACCGGCTTCGATCTGCAATTGCTCCAGCAACAAACCCAAGGCATCGATGGCCGAATGCGTGCCACGGCATGATGCGTAGGGCTTGATCGAGCAGCGGGCGAGTTTCCACACCACCCCAAGGTCTGCGTCCAGCGCCTCGGGTTGCGCGTATTCCGCCGCGAGGGTCTTGAGAAAGCCGCCCCAGACGTCATCGAACAACTTGGTTGGCCCGCTGATCCCTTGCTCGGCAAACCGCGCTGCCAGCAATCCACCTTCGGCAGCACGGCCGCTGTGGAGCTTTTTGCTGTGCGAGCCGTCGTGGATAAACGCCCAGAGGCCGCCGCTGAAACTGCCGGCAATGCCTAGTGCGGCGAGGGTTTGTGCCGGATCAAGACCGAGTATTCGCGCACTGGCCGCTGCCGCGCCGAACACCCCGCAGGTGGCGGTCGAATGCCAACCGGCGCCGTTGTGCGCCGAGTAACCACCACAGGCCTCAAGCACCCGCCGACCGATCTCGTAGCCGATCACTACGGCGGTAATCAGCTCGCGGCCATTTACCGGCGTAGGCCTCAGGCTGACCGCTGCCATCACTGCGGGCAACACCACCGCGCCGGAGTGATCGCAGCCGCCGGTATCGTCCAGTTCCAGCGCATGGGCGGCAATCCCATTGAGCATCGCTGCCTGCGCGGCGCCGACATACTGCGCAGTGCCCCAGACCAGTGTTTGGCCAGTTTCATGGGCAAAGGTTTGCCGGACGGTGACGGCAATCTCACTGGCGGCCCCGGCCAGGATCGCGCCGACGGTATCCAGAATGTGTCGCTTGGCTTGTGCCACCAATGCCGGCGGCAAGTCGTCGAAACGGGTCTCGACGCAGAATTGCGCCAGGCGCTGCAATCGTTCACTCATGGCAAGTACGCTCGATAATGCCGCTCATACACGGCGGCTGGATGCTCCTCGTCCATCGGCACAGCGCGCTCGGCCCACCATTGGACGACGTCGCCAGCCGTGGCGATCCACACGTCGTCGTGTTGCTGGATACCCAGCAGCAACTCGCGCAGGACACCGATGCGTCCCGGGGTTGCGATGATCTCCGGGTGCAGGCGCAGCACGTAGCACAGGCCAAAACGATGAAACCCGGCAAAGTCCATTTGCAGGTTGGCCAAGGTATGGCTGTAAGAAGCAATCCGCGATTGCGCGGGTGGGACTGCCGGGCTCAGGTTGAACGCGAAGTACGGTTCGTCCTCCAGTTCATAGTGCATTGGCAGTTCGATCACCTCGGGCGCCGTTGGATGGGCGAACGGCAGATCATCGCCGCGCCAGCAGGACGACCAGCGAATGCCTTGCTCGCGTAACGCTTCGGTAAACCCCGGTGCCCAGTTGCCGGCGGGAATCCGGAAGCCCGTTGGACGCTGGCCGGTAATGTCGGCCAGTGCCCGACAGCCGTGCTCTAGGGCAACCGTCTGCTCTGCGAGGCTCAGGGTGTCGTAGTTCTGATGACGATAACCGGCGCAGGCAATTTCATGACCGGCGGCCTGGATCGAGCGGATATGGTCCGGGTTCTCTTCGGCAACGATACCCGGCACGCACCAACTGCTGGCAACCCCCAACTCCTTGAACAGTGCGAGCAAGCGTTCGACCCCGCGCTGGGTACCGTAGCGCCACACCGACAGGGTCTTGTCGCGGCCGGCGACTTCCGGGGCCTGGGTCAGGATGCCGTGTACGTCGTTGTAGTCGACGGTCAACACCACGGCGCACCGGTAGCCTTTGGGCCAGGTCGTCGAATCAGTCATGTTGATGCTCCTTGAGCCACCAGTGGGCGACATCGCGGCAGGTGGCGAACCACACGTCATCACGCTGGCGCATGTGTTCGAAAAGTTTCTCCAGCAGCAGAATGCGCCCCGGTTTACCGGTGATCTTCGGGTGGAAGAGGGTGGTCAGGCACAGTCCTTCATTCATCGCGCCGTCGAATTCGCGGCACCAATTGTCGAGGGTCAGCTCATAGCTGGCGGTACGGTCCAGCCCCGAGGGAAAGTCCGGCGCGCGGGTGTAGGCGATGGAGGCGTAATCGTCCATTTCCCAGCGGCCGGGGATTTCCACCAACGGGGTATCAAAGCCCGGCACGTTCACCAGGTACGGCCGGTCATCGCCGCGCATGCTGCTGGAATAAGTGACGCCGGCTTCCACCAGCATGGCCGGCGTCTCGGCCCGCCAGTCGCCGGACGGGGTGCGAAAGCCTTCTGCGCGGATGTTCAAATGCTGCCAGAACACCTCGCTGCATTTATTCATGACGTCCTTTTGCTGCTCCAGCGTCAGCGCGTAAAAGGACTCGTGTTTGTAGCCGTGGTAAGCCACTTCATGCCCGCGCTCGATGATCGACTGGCACTGTTTCGGCCAGTTCTCCACGACCCAGGCCGGGACGAAGAAGGTGGTCGGGATGCGGAACTCATCGAGCAGGTCGAGTATCCGTGGTAAGGCCCGATACGGCCCGTAACCGCCAAAACCGAAATACTCGGGCTTGTGCCAAATCGAACCATTGAGCATCGCATCGCCGGTGGGGCCGTCGAGATCGAAGGCCAGGGCCAGGCAGGCTGTGTGGCCGTCGGGCCACGTCGGTTGAGGCGAGGAGGACATCGTGGCGCTCCAGTAATTTATGGGTGTAACACCCGTTGCATCCGTAACCCGCGTAACACTCGTAACCCCCGTAGCAGCTGCCGAGCCCGCGAGGCTGCGTTCGGTGGCGTAGCCGCCGCGAAATCAGATGACGCATTCTTTCAGGTAAACCGCGTACACAGACTTGCGAGGACTGCGTTCTCGAACGCAGCCTCGCAGGCTCGGCAGCTGCTACGAGGCAACGTATTTCAGCGTTACTTCCCGGCGTTGATGGTCACGGTCTTAATAGCACCCAACTCCAGATCCCACTTCTTCAAGATCGCCTGATAGCTGCCGTCATCAATCATGCTTTGCAGCGCGACTTTCACTGCCTCGCTCAACTCAGGTTTTTTCTTGCTGACGCCCAAACCGCTGAACTGCACCGAGATCGGCGCCCCCACGGTCTTGTAGGTGTCTTTTTCCTGGGTCTTCAGATACGACAGGGTTTCGCTGCCCTGCATGGCCGCATCGATGCGGCTCTGGCGCAGCTGCGCACGGGCGTCGGCGGAGCCTTCGGTGCCGATCACGTTGATCGCCGGTTTACCCTTCGCTTCGCAATTGGCCTTGCTCCACTCGGCGATTTCCGCCGGGAAAGTGGTACGTCGGCTGGTCCCGACTTTCTTGCCGCACAGGTCGGTGATTTCATTCGTGTCCTTGTTCTTTTGCAGGGTGTAGAACTGCGGCCCGCTGGTGAAGTAGTCAACGAAGGTCACGCTCTGCTGACGCTCGGCGGTGTCGGTCATGCCCGACAGCACCACGTCCACACGGTCGGTGGTCAGGGCGTTGATCATTTGCTCGAAGCCGGTTTCCTGCCATTTGATTTTCACGCCCAGACGCTCGGCCAAGGCGTTGCCCAGGTCGTAGTCCAGACCGGTGAGGGTGTTGGTGGCCGGGTCCTTGAAATCCATCGGCGGATAGTTGGGCATGATCGCCACGACGATTTCGCCCTTGGCCTTGATGCTCGCGGGCAAATCAGCTGCCCAGGTCATCGAAGAGGCCATCAGGCCAGCCACTACTGCTGGGATAAGGAGTTTTTTCATGGTCGTTCTCTTTTTGAGTTGTCGTTAGGTGCGAACGGCAGAAATGAAGCTTTGGGTGCGCGGGTTTTGTGGACTTATTAGTATTTCTTCGGGGCTTCCTGCCTCCACGATCTGCCCGCCATCCATGAACACCATGCGATTGGAAACCTCGCGGGCGAACCCCAGTTCATGGGTGACGACGATCATGGTCATGCCGGTCTGCGCCAGATCGCGCATCACCGACAGCACCTCACCGACCAGTTCCGGGTCGAGTGCCGAAGTGGGTTCATCGAACAGCATCAGCTTGGGCCGCATGGCCAGCGCCCGGGCAATGGCTACCCGTTGTTGCTGACCACCGGAGAGTTCGATCGGGTAGCTGTTGCGCTTGTCGGCCAGGCCGACGCGGGCCAGCAGTTCCAGGGCTTCTTCGTGCGCTTCCTTGGGCGAGCGCTTGAGCACCTGACACGGGCCTTCGACGATGTTTTGCAGCACAGTCATGTGCGGAAACAGGTTGAAACGCTGGAACACCATGCCGGTGGCCAGCCGCTGCCGGGCGATCTGCGACTCGTTGAGTTCATGCAGTTTGTTGCCGACCACGCGGTAGCCCACCAGTTCGCCGTCGACCCAGAGGCCGCCCTTGTCGATCTTTTCCAGCTGATTGACGCAGCGCAGCAGGGTGCTTTTGCCGGAACCGGACGGCCCGATGATGCACAGCACTTCGCCCTGTTCGACTTCGATGTTGATGTCCTTGAGCGCGTGGTACTGGTCGTAATATTTGTTCAGGCTCACGGCCTTGACGATGCTTCTCATGTCGGACTCCTCAAGAACGCTTGCCGGCGCCGCGAGCGAAACGACGCTCCAGACGGCTTTGACCAAAGGACAGGACTGTGACGGCGGCCAGGTACCAGATACCCGCGACGATCAGTAATTCCATGACCCGGGCGTTGGCGTAGTAGATGTTCTGGGCGTTGTAGAGCAGTTCCGAGTACTGGATCACGCTGGCCAGGGAGGTCATCTTGACCATGCCGATGAACTCGTTGCCGACCGGTGGAATGATGATGCGCATGGCCTGCGGCAGGATGATCCGGCGCAGCGCTTGCAGGCGCGGCATACCGATCGACTTGGCCGCTTCGTACTGACCGGTGTCCACCGAGAGCAGGCCGGCGCGCACCACTTCAGCGGTGTAGGCGCCCTGGTTGATGCTCAGGCCCAGCAGTGCGGCGACGAAGGGCGTCATCAGGCTGACGGTATCGAGATCGAACAGCCCCGGAATGCCGATGGTGGGAAAAATCAGCGCCAGGTTGAACCACAACAGCAGTTGCAGAATCAGCGGCGTACCGCGAAACAGCCAGGTGTACGTCACCGCGACATAGCGCAGGATCGGGTTCGCCGACATGCGCATCACGGCGGTGATCACCCCGAAGACAATCCCCAGCGCCATCGCCAGCACGGCCATGACGATGGTGTTGAGCAAGCCGAACAGAATCGCCTGGGAGGTCAGGAACTGGCCGATGTACGACCACTCGATCTTGCCCTCGGCGAAGGCCCTGACCAGGCCGACGATGGCGACGACGATCAGCGTGGCGAAGAAGATCCGCCCGTAGTAGCGCCGAGGTACATGCTCGTACTGAGTGATGTCGAACTGGTTTTCGGCTTTTTTGCGCTCCGCGAGGAGCTCTGCCTGAGTCTGGTTCATTTCGGTTCTCCGAACACGGGTGTTTCAGATCAACACAATCCCTGTAGGAGCAAGCTTTGCTCCTACAGGGGGTTGTGCTTTATTCAGAGGCGGAAGCCTTGATAGTTTTTGGCCCATTGCTGCTGTGCGGCGAGGGCGGTTTTCAAGCGGCCGATCTGTTCACGGACCTGCTGCGGCGCGGTTCCGCCCCAGCCACTGCGGGCAGCGATGGCGGCTTCCAGGGTCAGGCTGTCGCGAACTTCGGGGGTCAGGCGCACATCGATCTCGGCCAGCAGCGCCGGTGAGGCTTCCCACAGTTCGATATCGTGTTTCTCACAGGCCTGAACCAGCGCTCCGGTGATTTCGTGGGCCTCCTTGAACGGCACACCGCGCACCGCCAGCCAGTCGGCGACCTCGGTGGCGAGAGTGAAGCCCAGCGGTGCCTGGCGACGCAGCTCTTCGACATTGACCTTCATGGTCGCAACCATCCCGGCCATGGCTGGCAGCACCAGTAGCAGGGTGTCGACGCTGTCGAGCACACCGTTCTTGTCTTCGCTCAAATCGCGGTTGTAAGACAGCGGCAGGGATTTGAGGGTCGACAGCAGACCGGTCAGGTTGCCGATCAAACGGCCAGCCTTGCCCCGCGCCAGCTCGGCGATGTCCGGGTTTTTCTTCTGCGGCATGATCGAACTGCCGGTGGCGTAGGCATCGTCCAGCGCAACCCAGAGAAATTGCCGCGAAGACCACAGGCAAAACTCTTCGGCCAGACGCGAGATGTTGACGCCGAGCATGCTCGCAACGAACAGAAACTCGGCGACGTGGTCTCGGCTGGCCACGGCGTCGATGGAGTTTTCGCAGACACCGCTGTAGCCCATTTCCTTCGCTGATTGCTGCGGCTGACGCGCGATAGCCGAACCGGCCATGGCCGCTGCACCCAATGGCGACAGGGAAGTGCGCACGTCCCAATCCACCAGACGTTGCACATCGCGCAGCATCGACTGGGCGTGGGCCAGCAAGTGATGGGCAAACACGATCGGTTGCGCCTGTTGCAGGTGAGTGAAACCCGGGCAAATGCTGTCGATGTGCAGCTCGGCCTGCTCGACCAGCGCCTGTTGCAGGGCCAGCACTTCGGTGGTCAGGGTGCGAGCGTGATCACGCAGAAACAGCCGCAGATCGTTGGCAGTCTGGTCGTTGCGCGAGCGTCCGGCGCGCAGCTTGCCACCCAGCGCCCCAAGGCGTTCAGTCAGCAGGCGCTCGATGAAGGTGTGGACGTCTTCGTCATCCAGCGTCGGGCTGACAAAGCCAGCACGGAAGTCTTCACCGATACGCTCCAGCGCATCGAGCATGGTTTGGGTTTCCAGCGCATCGAGCAAACCGGCGCGGTGCAGTTCCCCGGCATGGGCCTTGGAACCGGCCAGGTCGTAAGGGGTGAGGCGGAAGTACCGCTCAGGGCAGCGGGACAGGGCTGCCAGGGCTTCGGATGGACCGCTTTTGAAACGCGCCCCCCACAAACGATCGGTTGCTTGAGTCATTGTTGTTTTCCTCGTCGGTAACACGAACTGATGTCGTTACGCAGAGCCTTGAACACTCGCCGGGATCATCCGGGCGTGGTTCGGCTCATGCAGTTTTCAAGAGGGCAGTTGCAAGTGGCGAGAGCTGATCGAAGTGTCAGCTTTTAATAGTTTCGAATCAGCGAGTTGGCGCTGATCGGGGGGAATTATTGAGAGTTGCCAAGCCTGGTTTTCTGTGTTCATTATTATTAGCCAGCGTTGTTTTTGCTGTTGGACACAGACTGTTGAATCGGGCGCCAGAGGTAAATAAGCATTATGGAAACCCCACTTTCCAATTCTGGAAACCCGCCGTTGAAAACGGCCCATCGAGCGCCTTTGGCCCTGAGCGGGCTGGACTTCAAACTGCTCAAAGTGTTCAAGGCAGTGGTCGAGGCCGGAGGTTTTAGTGCGGCTCAAAACGAGCTGAATGTCGGGCTGGCAGCCATCAGCAAACAGATATCCGACCTTGAGATTCGCATTGGCATGCGCCTGTGTACTCGGGGGCGAGAGGGATTTAATCTGACCGAAGAAGGGCGCCTGGTCTATCAGGCGTCGATTGACTTATTTGCCTCGGTCGACAACTTTCGAGACAAGCTTAGTTGCGCTCAAAATGAATTGATTGGCGACTTGGGAGTAGGGGTGATCGACAATACGATTACCGATGAAAACTCTCCGTTAGTTGCTGCATTGAAACGAATAAATGAAGAGTCGCCGAAGGTGCGCTTTCAACTTCAGGCCTCGCAACTGGATGAAGTGGAAAGAGGCGTTGTAGAAGGGCGGTTGGTCGCCGGAATAGTGCCGGTTTATCAGAAAAGAGAAGAGTTCGATTACTTCACGTTGTATGAAGAAAGATCAGAGGCCTACTGCGCGGTGGGGCACCCGTTGTTCAGCGTTCCGAATGAGCAGATGGGCGAAGATGTGCTCAAGCAGCATGAGTTCATCAACCATCGCTACGCCATCCACCGAGACAAGCTGACGTTTGCCCGATACGACAGTTTTTCCGCCTCGGCGTCACAGGTCGAAGCGGTCGCCATGCTGATCAAAACCGGACGTTTCCTGGGTTTTCTGCCACAACACTATGCCGCGACTCTGGTTGCACAAGGCACGTTCAGAGCCCTGCGGCCTGACCTGATCAGTTTCAATACACCGTTCAATTTGATCCTGCGGCACAACACGGTGCGCAGTCCGTTGGTCAAGGCGTTTGCCCAAGCCTTGGGGGTGGATCTGAAGGCGAGCGTTTGATGTCAGGTCATTCACCGTGGGCATTGAGCGCGAATGTCTGTCTGCTCGGTAGCCGCTGATAGAGTGGCGGAGTTGTCGCAGGGTTTGGCGTTTATAACGTCCGTGCGGGAGCGCCGATTACTTTTGCAAGTGATCGGTGGACAATTAAAACAGCACGTCTGTTTTAGCCTTTCAACCTGATGAGGTTAAGCAATCCCACGCTATCGGATTCCCGCATATTATGTCCCGCTAGAAAGGAGCCCTATGAAGTGAACAAGCGGATTTACATAAGCGGTGCATCTGGGGCCGGAGTGAGTACTCTGGGGGCTGCACTGGCAGCAAAGCTTCAAGTGCCTCATTTTGATGTCGATGACTACTATTGGTACCCGACAGAACCACCCTTCGAGCGATCACGACCTCCCGCAGAGAGAGTTGACCTACTCAACCGTAGTCTGGCTGATGGTCAATGGGTTCTCTCCGGCTCATTAGATGGCTGGGGAGACGAAGTGATTCAATCTTCCAATTTGGTCGTCTTCGTTGATACTCCGACACTGCTTCGAGTAGAACGTCTAAAGGCGCGTGAATCACAGCGCTATGGTCAACGTATTCTTCCTGGAGGGGACATGCATGCGAATCACCTGGCGTTCCTCGCGTGGGCCGAAGGATATGAGAGCGGTGCTCAAGCTGGCCGCAGCCGACCACGGCATGAACAGTGGCTCAAGCAGTTGACCTTACCCTCCGTTAGGGTAAGCGGAGAGTTGCCGATCGAGTCGTTGCTCGCAGTAGTAATTGCTGCGATCCCGAATTGATGAACTCTCAGAAGACCCGCGACCCAAGTGTACCCTTTACGGCTAGATGCAATAACGCATCGCACACCGTCGGGCGCCAGGCAATCCATGGGCGATTTCCGCCTCCAGCACTGCCTGCAAGCGTTGATCGAGATCGAAAAATGCCAGGGTTTCAAAGCCGAACCGCTGATAAAACGGCTCGTTCCACGGCAGTTCGCGAAAGGTCGTCAGCGTCAGCGCGGTCAACCCGCTATGGCGTGCGTACTCAAGGGCGGTCTGCAACAACCTGCGCCCCAGGCCCTGGCCCTGAAACGCGCTGCTGACAGAAACCTCCTGGATATGCAGTTCGGTATCGACGGCATGGGCGCTGAGAAAACCCACGATTGATCCATTGGCCATCTCGGCAACCCAGACCTGCGCGGACTCTATGGCGCGCAGGTGCTGTTCGACGCTGGTCACGGGGGCGTCGGCAAGCCAGGCAAGTTCAGGGTCATTACGGAAGAGAATGGCAGCTGAGCGCTCTACGGCGGGCAGTGCGCTGGCATCGTCGAATTGGGCACGGCGGAGGGAGGGAGTCATGGGCGCAAGCTTAAGCAAGCGCCCAGACGATGTGCAACCCGTTCAGGGCTGCACGGGTACCAGATGCAGCAGGACGTAATCGTCCTTGTCGAAGTTCCCGTTCAGCACTGGTTGCAATGTTGCCAACCGAGAGCCTTTCAGGGCCTCGTAGTCACTTTTTTCCATCACCAGCCAGGCAGGGCCTTTCAGGTTTTCCAGTTCTTGCACTGAATGAGTGAAGACCGGGAACAGATCTTGCTCGACGTTGACCATGAACTTGATCGCCTTGGCGTCTTTGCCCATGGCGTGCAAGACCACAGGCGCCGGGTCTTTCTGGATCAGCTCAAAGGCTGCACGACTGAACGTACGGGTGTCGAAGAGCCTGCGCTCTGCGGGCTCGAACACCAGAATGTAGGTCGACCACAACGCCAGCACTGCGGTGAACGCCAGGCCCACTGCACGTACGCGTGGCTTGAACAACAGCCCCAGTGCGATCACCTGCAACACCCCGAGAATCGTCATCACCGCCGTCACCGAGGTGAGATGTTCCGGGAAGCGTCGCTTGGCGACCAGCAGCCCGACGATCAGCAGGCCAGGAATAAGTAGCCACAGGCCCTGCATCAGGCCGCGCAACCACTGGAATACCCGGCCCTGCGCGCCCTGGAACGGGTACGCGGCAATGATCGCGGCCATCGGCAGCATCGGCAGCATGTAGCGGGCTTTTTTCGCCATCGGAATCGACAGGCCAATCATCACGACCAGCCCGGCAGCGGTGCACAAGGTCAGCAGGCGCAACGCCGGTCCGCGATCCTTGCGGCCGAACAGCAAGACCGCGGCCAGCACCACGACTGCCAAGGGATACGCCAGCGCATAGTTGCCCAGCGAGCTGCTGAAGTAAAACAGCGGACCGCTCGCGCCTTCGCGGCCATCCATGCGCCCCATGAACTGCATGCGGATCACGTCTTGCACGAAGGTCGGACCGCCACTGGCGTTGGCCAGCCACAGCAACAAACCAATACCGGCTGCCAGCAGCAAAGCTGCCAGCAAGCCGATCGTGATCATCCGCCGCCACTGGCCATTGAGCAGGTAATAACTGCACAAGACGCCGGTAGGCACCACCAGGCCGACAGGCCCGCGAATGGCAAAACCGAGCACCAGCAACGCGAGTATCAGCGGCAGTCGTCGCGGTGCCTGAAAGTGGTCAGCGGCATAGCCCAGATAGAACACGGCGAAGGTCACGGCCGCGACCATCTGGTCGAGGGACACGGCGCGGGTTTCGGTGATGAAGGTATTGCTCAGCATCATCAAGGCAATGCTGATCAGCGCCCAGGTTCTGGAGTAGGGCGCTACCAACCGGTACATCAGCGTGACAATCGTCGCTGAGGCAATGGCGCTGGGTAACCAGGCCGTCAACGCGTTTACCTGGCCAAAGGGCAGCGAAAGCAGCCAGGTAAAAAACGTCGAGGTGGCCCAGTAATCAGCGTAAGGCTGGCCATAGGTGGTCGGGAAGAATCCCGGCCCATGACGCAGCATTTCCTGGGCAAACAGTACAAACCGCGTGTCGAACCCGATCGCCGATTGCTGGTAGACCCCGGCGCAGAACAGCAGCAGCGCCAGTAGCCCCAGACCTAACGATTGTTGACGGATCCCTGTCGATGGATATGCGTGCACGCGGCCTCCTGGGCTTAGACGGACGAAGCTGGCCACTGTTGCTGAGGGATTGGCAGGTTGCGCGACTCGCCACGACCCATCGGGAAGTACTTGAAGCCTTTACGTGCCAGGCGTTCGGCGTCGTACAGGTTGCGACCGTCGAAGATCACCGGAGCTTTGAGACGCTCTTCGATCAACTTGAAGTCCGGCGCCTTGAACTGTTGCCATTCGGTGCACACGATCAACGCGTCTGCGCCAACCAGCGCGGACTCCGGAGTGCCCATCAGCGACAGGTTCGGTTGATCCGGGTACAGGCGTTGGGTTTCCTGCATGGCTTCAGGGTCGAATGCACGTACGTGTGCGCCGGCAGCCCACAACGATTCCATCAGCACGCGGCTTGGCGCATCGCGCATGTCGTCGGTGTTGGGTTTGAATGCCAGACCCCAGAGGGCGAAGGTCTTGCCTTTCAGCTCGCCTTTGTAGAACGCGTTGATGCGTTCGAACAGCTTGTGTTTCTGCCGCTGGTTGATGGCCTCGACCGCTTCCAGCAGGTCGCTGGAGCAATTGGCTTCCTGGGCGCTGTGGATCAATGCGCGCATATCTTTCGGGAAACACGAACCGCCATAGCCGCAGCCAGGGTAGATGAAGTGGTAGCCGATGCGCTGGTCTGCACCGATGCCCATGCGTACGGCTTCGATATCCGCACCCAGGTGTTCGGCCAGTTCGGCGATCTGGTTGATAAAGCTGATTTTGGTCGCGAGCATGCAGTTGGCTGCGTACTTGGTCAGCTCGGCGCTGCGCAGGTCCATGAACATGATGCGGTCATGGTTGCGGTTGAAGGGGGCGTAGAGGTCGCGCATCACTTCACGGACTTCTTCACGCTCGCAACCGATGACGATGCGGTCAGGGCGGCGGCAGTCGCTGACGGCCGAGCCTTCCTTGAGAAATTCCGGGTTGGAGACGATATCGAATTCCAGGGTGCGCCCGGCTTTTTTCAGCACGCCTTCAATGTGCGCGCGCAGGGTATCGCCGGTGCCGACAGGAACAGTGGACTTTTCCACGAGAATCAGCGGCTCGACGCGATGGCGTGCAACTGCATCACCCACGGACAAGACATATTTCAGGTCGGCCGAGCCGTCCTCGTCCGACGGTGTGCCGACAGCGATGAACAGGACCTGACCGTGCTCGATGGCCATTTTCTCGTCGCTGGTGAAGTGCAGGCGCCCGCTCTCCAGGTTCTCCTTGACCATGCTCTCCAGCCCTGGTTCAAAGATAGTGACGTGGCCTTTCTGCAGCATTTTGATCTTGTTCTGATCGACGTCCATGCAGACGACATCATGACCGACTTCAGCCAGGACAGTCGCCTGCACCAGACCGACATAACCGCTACCAATTACACTGATTTTCATGAGGCATTCCTGACTTCTGTGGCGCGAGCAGTTCGAGAGTTGATAGTGATGACACCGAGGATGACCAAGGCCACCCCGAGTGTTTTGGAAAGACTGAAGTTTTCGTTGAACAGCGGCAGGCTGGCGGCCAATAGATACACCAGTGCATAGCTGATACTCAACAGCGAGTAGGCCCGGCCCAGCGGCAGATCGCGCAGAGCGGCGAGCCAGCACAGCATGGACAGGGCGTAAGCGCAGATCGACGCAAGGACCACGCCGATCGCGAGCAAGTCGATGCTGCCGTTGCTCAGGGCCTGCAGCCACTGATCGGGCAGTGGCAAATGGCTCATGCTCCAGCGCATGCCCAACTGGGCGGCACTGACCAGCGCGACGCTGCCCATGGCAAAGCTGATTCCACGACGAAGGCTCATGCGTGCCTCCCGAGCAGAACGACGCCGGCGATGATCAGCGCAACACCGATCCAGTGACGGCGATCAATGGTTTCGTGGAAGACGAAGTGGGCGGCCAGGGTGATCAGCACAAAGTTGAGGCTGAGCATCGGGTAGGCGATACCGACTTCCAGGCGCTGCAACACCAGCAGCCATACCAGCAGGCCAAAGCCCAGGCATGCCAGCGCCAGCCACAACCACGGCGAGAGCAGTTTTTCGCTCCATCCGGAGTCCTTGCCGCGCCAGCTCTCCACGGCGTATTTCTGGGCGATCTGGCCCATGCAGGTCAGCAGACAGGCGGACAACAGCAAAATCAGGGTCATGGCGCGCTCTGTGGAATGATCAGAATGACCATGTTGCCTTGCTCGTAACGCTTGCCATCCTTGGGCAGCAGGTCGAGTTCGTGGACTTCATCGTCACCCTTGACGCGCATGACGACACCCACCGGGCCGGTCTTGCGGGCTTCGCTCATCCACTGTTGCACGTGGTCGGTATCGACCCGACGTGCCGCGGCATCCGGGTAGTCGAGGCCATATTTCACTTCGCCGATGGTGTTGTACAACGCCACTTCAGGGCGTTGCAGACGCCAGGCCGCCGCGGAGGCAGCACCCAGGTCATTGCTCAGCAGGCTTTTGGTCTGGCTGAGTTCGTCAATGTGCTGGAGGACAAACTGGTCGGGCATCTTGTTGTAGACCACCGAGTGCGGCAATGCAGCCGGCAGGATGGCGATCAGCAGTCCGCTGCCGATTGCCGGCGCAGCCCATGCGCTCAACGGTCGAACCACCAGCAACAGGTTGGACAGGATCCAGCCCATGAGCACGATGAACACCAGCACCAGGCTGTGCATTTCATCGACATACACGGGTTTTTTCAGTTGCAGGTAAACCATCGCCAGCAAGGTGGTCAGGCCGATGACCAGGTTCAGCAGGCCGTTGACCTTGAACAGCCGGCTTTGCCCCAGGTTCAGTCGGTCAATCAGTGCATTGCCCATCAACAGTGCCAGGGGCAACAGGCACGGCAGGATGTAGGTTGGCAACTTGCCTTTGCTCAGGCTGAAAAACGCCAACGGCAGGACCAGCCACAGCAGCAGGAAGCCGGTGCTGGCCTGACGTCTGGTTTGCCACGCTTGCTTGAGCGCCGAAGGCAGGAATGCGGCCCACGGCAGGCTGAACGCTACCAGCATCGGCAGGTAGAACCACCACGGCGCTGCGTGCTGCGCGTCGTCACCGGCAAAGCGGCGAATGTGTTCATGCCAGAAGAAGAAACGCCAGTAGTCGGGTTCCTGCGCATGCACGGCCAGGACCCACGGCAGGCTGACGACAATCGCGACCACGATAGCCATCGGGCCGTAGGCCAACAGTTCACGCCAGCGTTTTTGCCAGATCATGTAGGGCAGGGCGATCAATACCGGCAGCAACCAGGCGAGGAAACCCTTGGTCAGGAAGCCCATGCCGCAGGCCAGTCCCAGGGTTGCCCAACTCATCAGCCGCGCATTGCGACTGCTGCTGTCCAGCGCAAACCACAAGGCCACCAGGCTCAGGTTGACCCAGAACGTGAATTGCGGGTCGAGGTTGGAATAGCCGCCTTGACCGGCGACCACGGCGAAACTCATGTAGAGCAATGCGCTGGCGATGCTTTTACGCGGATCGTTCCAGAGCCTGCGTGCGATCAGGTAGGTCAGCACGATGCTCAAACCGGTCGCGAGTGCCGACGCAACGCGCACCCCGAACAGGTTCTCGCCGAACACGGCCTGGCCGATGGCGATCATCCAGTAACCGGCAATCGGTTTCTCGAAATAACGCAGGCCCATGAAATGCGGCGACACCCAGTTGCCACTCAGGAGCATTTCCTGACTGACCTGGGCGTAGCGGGTTTCATCCGGAATCCACAGACCATGCGTGCCCAGCGGCAACAGATAGACCAGACCGAAAGCGATAAGCAGTAACGGCAAAGCCCAGCGTTTGCTCATGCGCCTTGCACTCCCAACCATCCTTCTCGGCCTTCGAGGGCGCCACGTATTACGCGCCCCTGAGGCAGGGTTGTCGGTTGGGCGGGCAAGAGGTTACCCAGCGGCTGGAACTGGATGTCACGCTGACGCGCATCAACCAGCAGTTGACGGAAATCGTTTGCCATCAGAATCCCTTCTACCTCCGCATGTATCGTATATACGTTCAGCTTCGAGGGGCTGAATCGGTCAAGAATGTATGAGTTGAACTCATTGGCTGCTACGACGGGACCCACCACTTCATCGAAGGTTGGCAAGTCGACCGGAATTTGTGGCGTGCCGAGGCTGCCGTTTGCCAGCCGAGGCTGGAACAGGCTTTGTCCGCGACAGTCGCTGTTGTAACGGAAGCCAAAATGCTGCTTGGCTTCGATGACCCGCTCATCGGCACGCCAACCGGCGGCCGCCGAACAGTCCACGCGCTGCCCGATAATATCGCTGAGGGTGTCTACACCCCGGCGAATCTGTTCGATCAGCTCGGCGTCGCTCCAGCGCCCTGCGTTGGCTTGCCAGCCGTGGTGATCCCAGGCGTGCAAACCCACTTCGTGGCCAGCCGCGAGGGTCTGGCGCATCAGGTGCCCCAGGTCACGGCCGATGGGCTTGCCTGGCCAGGCAGTGCCGGCCAGCAAGATGTCCCAGCCGTACAGACCTGCGGCATTGGAGCGGAGCATTTTCCAGAGGAACTGCGGACGGATGAGGCGCCATAAATGGCGCCCCATGTTGTCCGGACCAACGCTGAAAAAAAACGTCGCCTTGACTTGTGCTTCATCGAGCATCTCCAACAACCGGGGTACCCCCTCACGGGTACCTCGGTAGGTGTCGACATCGATCCGAAGACCTGCCTGCATCAGCGCTTGTCCGCGATTTCGAGCATGGCTTCGCGCAGGAAGAAGTCCAGCGTGTTACCGATGGTTTCGCTCATCTCAACGGTTGGCTCCCAGTTCAGCAGGCGCTTGGCGTTTTCGATGCTTGGCTTGCGGTGTTCCACGTCCTGGTAGCCAGCGCCGTAGAAGGCCTTGCTCTCTACGTCGCGGAAACCGGCGAACGGAGGGAAGTTGGCGCGCAGTGGGTGAGCTTCGAACTGACGCAGCAGTTCTTCGCCCAGCTGACGGATGCTGGCTTCGTTGTCCGGGTTACCGATGTTGATGACCTGGCCGTTGCACGAATCGTTTTCGTTATCAACGATACGGGCCAGGGCTTCGATGCCGTCGGCGATGTCAGTGAAGCAGCGCTTCTGCTCGCCGCCGTCGAACAGACGGATCGGGGTGCCTTCCACCAGGTTCAGGATCAGTTGGGTGATGGCGCGGGAGCTACCGATACGTGCCGAGTCCAGACGGTCCAGACGTGGGCCCATCCAGTTGAACGGACGGAACAGGGTGAAGTTCAGGCCTTTGGCGCCGTAGGCCCAGATTACGCGGTCCAGCAGTTGCTTGGAGACCGAGTAGATCCAGCGTTGCTTGTTGATCGGACCAACGATCAGGTTCGAGGTGTCTTCGTCGAAGTTCTTGTCCTGGCACATGCCGTAGACTTCGGAAGTCGACGGGAAGATCACGCGCTTGTTGTACTTCACGCAGTAGCGAACCAGTTTCAGGTTCTCTTCGAAGTCCAGTTCGAATACGCGCAGTGGGTTGCGGGTGTATTCGATTGGAGTGGCGATGGCCACCAGCGGCAGAACCACGTCGCACTTCTTGATGTGATATTCGATCCACTCGGAGTGGATGCTGATATCGCCTTCGACGAAGTGGAAGTTTGGATGGCTGCGCAGACGCTCGATAGCGTCGGAACCGATGTCCAGACCATAGACGTCGTACTTGTCGTCACGCAGCAGGCGCTCGGACAGGTGGTTACCGATGAAGCCGTTGACGCCGAGGATCAGTACGCGGGTACGACGCGGGGCACGGCCCGATTCAGCGCCACGCAGTACGGAACCGTCGACCAGACCGAGCTCATTGGCCAGTTGCGGGCCGCTCAGGTACAGACCGTTTTCGTTACGCTGGCCGGAAGTGACAACCAGCGAGTCTTCGCCGCAAGCGATACGCAGCGGATCAACGCTGATCACACGGCCTGGTGCCAGACCTTCGTTGCCCTTGACGACTTCAGCGCTCCAGACAATCAGTTTGTGCTCGCCCACGGCGCAGAAAGCACCCGGGTAAGGTTGGGTCACGGCGCGAACCAGGTTGAACAGCTCTTCAGCCGGCTTCTTCCAGACCAGCTTGCCGTCTGCCGCAGTACGACGACCGTAAACAGAGGCTTTGGATTCGTCCTGGGCGGTTTCGGTGATTTTGCCCTGAGCCAGCAATGGCAGGGTGTCACGCAGCAGGTTCGAAGCAGCTTCACGCAGCTTGCCGTGCAGGGTCAGTGCGGTGTCGGCACGCTCGATCGCGACGCGTTGCTGGGCAATGATTGCGCCAGCGTCGGCACGCTTGACCATGCGGTGCAGGGTCACGCCGGTTTCGGTTTCACCGTTGACCAGTACCCAGTTTGCTGGAGCGCGGCCGCGGTAGGTTGGCAGCAACGAACCGTGCAGGTTGAACGCGCCTTTGCGGGCGGTAGCCAGCAGTTGCTCGCCCAACAGGTTGCGGTAGTAGAACGAGAACAGGTAGTCCGGGTTCAGCTTGGCAATGCGCTCGATCCACAGTGGGTGGTTGACGTCTTCCGGTGCGTGCACAGGAATGCCTTTGCGGGCGCACAGTTGAGCGACCGAGCCGTAGAAGGTGTTTTCCTTCGGATCGTCGGCGTGGGTGAACACGGCAGCAATCTCGAAACCTGCGTTGAGCAGTGCTTCGATACCTGCACAGCCAATGTCGTGATAGGCGAAAACAACAGCTTTTGAACTCATGGCGAAACCTGATCAGTAGTGGTGGAAGGCAGACCGTCGACAGTGGCAACGGGAGCAGGACTAGCGGGTTTGTTACGTAGGATTTTTTCGATAAAGAACCGCGGACGGGCGCGGACATCGCTGTACATGCGGCCCAGGTATTCACCCAGAAGGCCCATGCCGATGAATTGGCCGCCAGTGAACACAAAGAGCACGGCGAACAGTACGAAGGTGCCACCTCCTGCCCAGCTGGCGCCGAAGATCAGGCGCAGGAAGATCAGCAGGAAGGCAAACAACATGCCCAGCGCCGCCAGACTGAAACCGATGATGCTCAGCAGTCGCAGCGGGGTAGTGGTCATGCAGGTCAGCAGATCGAACATCAGGCTGATCAGGCGCATCGGGCTGTACTTCGACTCGCCATGCTCGCGCTCGGCGTGCTGCACCAGAATCTCGGTGGTGTGGCGGGCGAAGCTGTTGGCCAGGATCGGGATGAAGGTGCTGCGTTCACGGCAGGCCAGCATGGCGTCGACGATGGTGCGGCGGTAGGCGCGCAGCATGCAGCCGTAATCGCTCATGGCGACACCGGTGGAGCGTTGCACGGCCAGGTTGATCAGTTTCGACGGCCAGCGGCGCAGGGCCGAGTCCTGGCGATTGTTGCGCACGGTGGCAACCACGTCGTAGCCCAGCTCGGCCTGTTCCACCAGACGGGGGATTTCTTCCGGCGGGTTCTGCAGGTCGGCGTCGAGGGTAATGACCACATCGCCTTTGCAATGCTCGAAACCGGCCATGATTGCCGCGTGCTGGCCGTAGTTGCGATTGAGAATGACCGCAACGACCTGGCTGCCTTCGCGCTCGGCGGCTTCTTCGAGAATTTGCGCCGAATTGTCACGGCTGCCGTCATCGACCAGGACGATTTCGTACTCGTGTTTGAGTAGCTGACAGGCCGCTTCGGTCCGGCGCAGCAATTCAGGCAAGCTTTCTTCTTCGTTGTAGACCGGGATAACGATCGACACGCAGTTAATTGGATATGGCTTCAAAGGCTTCAGTCCAGAATGTTTTCAATGGCGCCAACGACGCGTTCGACATCGTCGGTAGTCATGTCGGGGAACAGCGGGATCGAGCACAGTCGTGCCGAGTTCCATTCGGTATTGGGCAGATGAATGCCCGGGAATCGCTGACGGTAGTAAGTGTGCAGGTGGGTGGCCACAAAGTGAATACCCGTACCGATATTCTGTTCTTGCAGGGCCTTCATGAACGCCTCGCGATCCATCCCGCAACGCTCGGCGTCGATGCGCAGTATAAACAGGTGCCAGGCGTGTTGTTGCGGGTAGGTCGGCACACTCAGCGGTTGTACCGGCAGGCCTTCGAGGCGTTGCAGGTAGGTCTGCGCCAATGCGGTGCGTTTGGCGTTGATCTCGTCGAGGCGCTGTAGCTGCACCAGTGCAATGGCTGCGTTGATGTCGGCCAGGTTGTACTTGAAGCCAGGCTCGATGACCATGGCCTGAGGTTTACGGCCGTGGGTCAGGCGATCGTAGGCGTCTACGCCGAGGCCATGGAACTTGAGCATGCGCACTCGATCGGCCAGCGCTTGATTGTCGCTGACGAACATTGCGCCTTCGGCGCAGGTCATGTTCTTGATCGCGTGGAACGAGAAGATCGCGGTGCCCTGAGCGCCAATGGCGCGGCCACGGTAACGGGTACCGGCGGCATGGGCGGCGTCTTCGATGACGGCGATGCCATGTTTGTCTGCCAGCGCATAGAGCGGGTCGAGATCAAACGCAGCACCGGCGTAGTGCACCGGGATGATGGCTTTGGTGCGCGGGGTAATGGCGGCTTCGATGGCCTGGACATCGGTCATCAGGGTGTCACGGTCGACGTCGACAAATACCGGGGTAGCGCCCAACAGGCAGATCATGTTGGCGGTCGAGACCCAGGTCTGCGAAGGCGTGATCACTTCATCGCCAGGGCCGATACCCAGCGCCAGTAGCGTGATGTGCATGCCACCGGTTGCAGAAGACAGTGCGACGGCGTGCTGGCAGCCTGTGTACTGTGCGAATTGCTCCTCCAGCTCCTGGTTTTTCGGCCCGGTGGTGATCCAGCCAGAGCGCAACACCTGCTCAACAGCGGCAATTTCTTCATCACCGATGCTTGGGCGAGAGAAGGGGAGAAAAGCCTGATTCATGTGGACCTCGGGTTTGGATATGTCAACAGCCCTTGAAGGCGGCAAGTCGGAGCACAACTTGCGAATCAGCTCGAAGCGGTGCCTCGAGGCGAAGTCGGTGACAGCGTAGACGAAAAAACAAAAAGTATATCAATCAGTTAACCAATCTTCTGGAAAAAGTGCACTAATTGACTTTTATTTTGTCGCTCCGCAGTTTGAGTGGCCCAAAGGCATCGCTCCGGATGCGCAGAGGGTAATCTCGAAAATGTGAAAGGGACATGAAAAACCGGTGTCGAGAATGTTTAACTGTAACCTTTACAGCAAATGTTCAGGGTTTTTCAACACTTACAGCCCTTTCTGACAGCTGTTGCCATTTTTCAGGCGCTGCAAGGAAAAATCGTCAATTGGCCCGCACATCGCTAAAAAGATAGTAAATAGCTTGCCAAGACTACTTCACCCTGAGTTCGCGTCAAGCTGCAAGCTATGGCGTCGCAACCGCCTGGCGGCGAGCAGGCTCAGTCAACACGTGCGCGCTGCCGAGCGTTGAAATGTGTACCAGGCTGCCAGCGGCCGGTGCGTGTACCCCGGAACTGCGAACCAGCAACGAGCGGCTTGCTGACTGTCCATCCGTAGCAGGTGAGGGTTGCTTCAGTTCCACCGTCAAGGTGCAGGTATTGCCGCCAAAGTCGCGATCGGTCACCACCCCGATGCAGCCATCCACCTGTTCCAGATCGGCGGGCTGACTGGAAATCTGCAACTGCTCGGGCCGCAACATGATCTGCGCTGCACCGTTTGGCGAGGTACTGCTGACATGAACCCGTCCCAGGTCGCAGATCGCGTAGCCATTTTCGATCTGCGCCGGCATGACCACGGCATCCCCGAGGAACAGCGCCGTTTCTTCATCGCGAGGATGCAGGTACAGGTCCATCGGTTGCCCGGTCTGCACCAACCGACCCTGGCGCATCACGGCCAATTGATCGGCAAATGACAACGCTTCGGACTGATCGTGAGTCACCAGGATGGTGGTCACGCCGGTGTCTGACAGAAGTTTGGCAACCATCTTGCGCATGGACGCCCGCAGGCCGGTGTCCAGCGCCGAGAAGGGTTCGTCCAGCAGCATCAGCCGAGGTCGTTGCGCCAAGGCGCGGGCCAGGGCTACCCGTTGTTGCTGACCACCGGAAAGCTCGTGCGGCCAGCGCTGGCTCATGCGTGCATCCAGCGACACCATGTCCATCAGCTCGGCGACGCGTGCTTGCTTCAAGGCGGCATCACCCGACAGTCCAAAGGCAATGTTGCCGGCAACCGTCATGTGTGGAAACAGCGCACCGTCCTGTGGCACATAACCAATCATGCGCTGATGCGCGGGGACTTCGGTCGAACCATCGACCAGTGTCTGGCCGTTGAGCGTGATGCTGCCGGAATCGGGAAACTCGAACCCGGCAATCATCCGCAGCAGGGTGGTCTTGCCCGAGCCGGAAGGGCCGACGATGGCCGTGCGACTGCCCGCTGGCACCGACAGGCTGACGTTGTCCAAGGCAGGCAGGGCGCCGAAGGTTTTGTAGATGGAGTTCAGTTCGAGAGCGTTCATCGGCCTGCCGTGCGTTTGGATTGATGATAGAGAAGCGCGGTCAACGGAAGCGACAGCAAAATCATGATCAGCGCATAAGGGGCCGCTGCGGCGTAGTCAATTTCGCTGGTCATGGCCCAAAAACCGGTGGCCAGGGTGCGGGTGCCACTTGGCGAGAGCAACAGGGTCGCGGTCAGTTCATTGGTGATCGCCAGAAACACCAGCGCTGCGCCGGCGGCGGCCCCTGGTGCGGCCAGGCGCATGGTAATCAGCCAGAGCGCCTGGCTCGGCGAGCGGCCCAGGCTGCGGGCGATATTTTCCAGTTCTACCGGTGCCTGGGCAATACCGGCGCGCAAACTGACCAGCGCGCGTGGCAAGAACATCAGCAGGTACGCCAGCAGTACCGTGATGGTGGTCTGGTAAATCGGTCGGGCAAAGCTGATGGTGACGGTCACCAGGGCCAGTGCCACGACGATTCCCGGCAATGAACTGGTGATGTAGTTGCAGCTTTCCAGGATGCGATGCAGGCGCCCCGGCGAGCGTATCGACAACCAGGCCACCGGAACGGCTGCGCAGGTGGTGATGAGCGCGCCGACACTGGCCAGAACGAGGGTCTGCTTCAATGCCGGAAGTATTTCCGCCATGCGCCAGACGTCCGCGCCACCGGCAATCAACCATTGGGCCAGGGTAATCAGCGGCACACCGAGGGCCAGCACGCTGGTGATGATTGGCAGCAACAATGCTGCGGCTTTGGTGTTGCGTGTCAGCCGCTGAGTGCGTTGCAGGCGCGCACTGCCGGAACCGACTCGTGCGTAACGGGCGTGGCCACGTGATGCGGATTCAGCGGTCAACATCAGCAGGCAGCACAGCGCCAGCACCCCGGCCAGCATGTTCGCCGCCGGGCCGTTGAAGCTCGACTGGAACTGGTCGAAGATCGCCGTGGTGAAGGTGTCGAAGCGAATCATCGCGTACAGGCCGTATTCGGCCAGCAAGTGCAGGCCGACCAGCAAGGCGCCGCCACAGATGGCCAGGCGCAGTTGCGGCAGCACGACCCGGAAAAACACCGCCCAGGGCTTCAGGCCCAGCGATTCGGAGACATCCTCGATGGCCGGATCAAGACGCCGCAAGGTGGCGGCGACTGGCAGATAGAGGAACGGGAAGTAGGCGATAACCGAAACCAGCACCCCGGCAAACAACCCGTGAATCGGTGGCACCAGGCTGACCCAGGCATAACTGTGGACAAAGGCCGGCACCGCAATCGGTGCCGTTGCCAGCACCGACCAGAGGCGGCGGCCCGGCAAATCGGTGCGTTCGGTCAACCAGGCGAGTGCCACGCCGAGCGCGATACACAGGGGAATCGTGATCACCACCAGCAACACGGTGTTGATCAAAAGTTCGGCCACTCGGGGCCTGAAGACCAGCTCGGCAATTGTCGCCCAGCCGGTCTTGATGGAAATGCCGATGACAAACGCCAACGGCAGCAGGGCCAGCAACGACACCAGAATGGATATGGCCACCACCCACGAACCGCTGCGCCTTCCGGAGGCGCGGCGAGGGTGTTGACGAGGGTTGGCCAGAGTCGTCAGATCGACGACTTTACTAGCTTCTGGCAGCGCGACTGGCTTGGACATCGGATTACAACAACCCCGCCTGAGTCATCAGCTCGACAACTTTTTTGCTGTTGAGTCTGGAGGCATCGACCACAGGCGCGTCAAGTTGCGCCAGCGGCACCAGTTTCGGGTTCGACTCGGCTTTCTGGCCTACGGCGTATTCAAACGAGTTACCGTTTTTCAGAATAGCCTGGCCTTCTTTGCCGGTGATCCACTTCAGGAACGCCTGAGCTTCTTCCTGGTGTTTACTGGACGCCAGGACAGCGCCACCGGAGAGGCTGACAAACGCGCCCGGATCTTTGTGCTTGAAGTAGTGCAGCGAGGTGTTCTTGCTGTTTTCGCCGGTTTTGCTCTGATCGACGAAGCTGTAGTAGTGGTAGATCACGCCGCCTTCAATCTGACCGGCGTTCACTGCCTTGAGCACAGCGCTGTTGCCACGGTAGGCGGTGGCGTTGGCTTTCATGCCTTTCAACCATTCCAGGGTGGCGGCTTCGCCCTTGAGCTCCAGTACGGCGGCGACGATGGCCTGGAAATCGGCGCCGGCAGGCGAACCGGCCCAACGACCTTTCCAGCTTGGGGAAGCCAGGTCCATCAGAGACTTTGGCAGATCGGCTTCGGCCAGCTTGGCTTTGTTGTAGACAAACACGGTCGAGCGAGCGGCGATGCCCACCCATTTGCCATGGGCCGGGCGATAGGCCGAACCGATTTGCTCCAGGGTCGACGGCGCAACAGGGGTAAACAGCCCGGCGTTATCCACCAGCACCATGGCCGGGGAGTTCTCGGTCAGGAATACGTCTGCCGGGGAGGCCGCGCCTTCTTGCACCAGCTGATTGCCCATCTCGCTGTCATCGCCGTTGCGCAGCGTGACCTTGATCCCTGTTTCATGGGTAAAACCTTCGACCCAGGCCTTGGTCAGGGTCTCATGCTGCGCGTTATAGACCACGATGCCGTCGCTGCTTGGCGCAGCAAAGACATGGCCAGCCCCCATAAGAGCGGTAGCGAGCAGCGCGATTTTCAGAAACGAAGGGCGACGATGATTCATTTTGTTAGCAGCTCCTGCAGTTTTATAAAGAATCAGATGGGCAAGCCTGTTGTTCGATTCCCGCAATCCCTGCAGCTCGCCCAGAACAATGCGAATCATTCGCATAGATTTTGGTGGCGGCAATGTAGTGCGGGATATGTGAAAAAAGCGTCAAACAAGTCGTTAATCAATGTCGTTTGTATTTAGATTGAGGCGCTAAGGAGGGAGTTTGAAGGACAGAGTGGTTTGAATTCAAACACTATCGTCGACTGGCTCACTGATTTCACGTGAGCCGTGCCGGGAAGGATCGAGAGGCCCGATGGGCCTCTCGATCATTTTTCATTGGGCGGGGGCGTTGGGGATGAAGGCGACGCTGGCATCCGAGCGCGGATGCATCAGCCGTTCACCGTTGTCTGGCTGCGTGACGACGGCCTGGTGGTCGACGCTGAGGTAGTTCAGCGGCAGCGTATCGCCACGTTTGTAGTGCGCGACAATGATGGTGCGCTGCGGGTTCCACTGCTGGCCGCTGTCCTTTTCCAGCCATGCCATGAACTGTGCGGTGGTGCCTTCGCGAGGGAAGTCCTTGCTTTCGGGCACGTAGTAGAAAGGCGCACCGCCGTTTTGCAGGTACATCGGGACTTTGTTGTCGACATCGACCATCACCATCCGCCATTGATTCCATGGCGCAATCAGGCTGGCCTGGGCCTTGACGTCCTTGCCGAATTGCACGACGCCGCCACCGGTGTTGCTCCAGGGCACGATAATCCCGAGGATCAGCAATAGCAGGGCCGTGGTGACGCCAAAACCGATCTTCAGGCCGCGTCCTTCGGCTTTGCCGGCAGCGCGCCGTTCTTCCATGTGCCGGGTGACCCACCAGGCCGCCAACAGTTGGGCAAATGGTACCAGCGGCAAAACGTAGTAACTGCGTCGACTACCGCTGGCGGTGAAGAACAGGAACAGCAAGCCCAGGCCCCAGATCAACCAACGGGCATTAGGTTCGAGTGTGCGCCAGTTACGAGCCGCGACCCACAGCCCAAGCACCCAGTACGGTGCCCATGGCAGGGTATAAACCGGCAAGTAGATCAGGTAGGTGTAAATGGGCCCGATGTGGTCGAACGGCTGGAAAAACCGCACCACGTTTTCCCGGAAGACCAGCCCCAGACCGCTCTGGGCGGAGGTGGGTGCGCCGTAGATATTCGACAACACGAACGGCACCGCATAGACCAGGCCGGCAACCAGCAGGGCGACGCACAGGCGCAGGTTGAGGTGACGTTTCCAGCGGCCTTCTTGCAGCAGATGCGGCAACAGCACCAGGCCGGGCAGGATAAAGCCGATCAGGCCTTTGAACAGCGAGGTTACGGACAGCAGCAGGAAGAACACGCAGTAGCGCCCGAGTCGCGTGTCGTCCGGACCGCGCCAGTACCACCAGATTGCTGCCAGCACACCGCAGACGGTCAGAATGTCAGCCGTCGCGACTCGGGCCCAAAAGACGAAATAGAAGGTGGTTGCGAGCATCCAGCCGGCGATCAGACCGGTGCCTTTGCGAAACAGTTGCTCGCCGATCAAGTAGACCAGCCAGACACTCAGCCAGGCGGCAATCACCGAAGACAGACGTAAGGACCAGTGGCCCAGGCCGCCTGTAAACCAGGTGGTGGCGGTAATCAACCAGTAGGAGGGCAGCGGTTTGTCGTAATAGGAGCCGCCCATGAGGTACGGGTCGAAGTAGTTATCGCTTTGCAGCATCTGCAGCGTGATATTCGCCCAACGGGTTTCCGGGCCCCAAAGTTCCCGAGTGCCCAGTCCCAATAACAGGAGTAACGCTGAAACCCCAAGCAGGATCAGCAGCGCGCGTGTTTCCGTTTCCCGCGACTTCATGTGGTATTTCCCTTCGGTCTCGACCGCCAGCAGCAGGATTGCGCCGTGCCTTTGAGCGCCGCGACCTGCGCGCCGGGGGTCAGAAAATGCAGATCATCTACTTGCCGGGTGACGATCTGTAGATCGTCACCCGGTAAACCGGCGCATCAGGAATCGTCAGGGCAGTTTCGGGAAAATCAGGATCTCCAGTTCGCCCCGTTTGTAGTGCTTGCCGTCGATTGGCAGCAGCAAGACTTCCTGCTCTTCCAGGGCATTTTTCACCCGCATGACCACACCCACCGAGCCCTTTTTACGGGCTTCGGTCATCCACTGCTGGACATTGTTCATGTCGACTTTGCGGTGTGCTGCCTCAGGGAAATCGGTACCGTACTTCAACTCACCCACAGTGTTGTACAGGTCAACTTGCGGGCGCTTCAGGCGCCAGGATAATGCCGAAGCCGCACCCAGGTCGTTACTCAGCAGCGAAGTGGTCTCGCTCAATTCCTGAACATGTTCGGCGATGAACTGGTCAGGCATTTTGCTGTTGACGATGACGCCGGGCATGGCTGCTGGCAGCAAGGCGATCAGTAGCCAGATACCCAGCGCCGGAGCGGCCCAATAGACCAGCGGCCGGAGTGCTTGCAAGGCGTTGGCGATGATCCAGCCGGCCAACACGATGAAGCCTAGCGACATAGCGAACATTTCGGTGTTTTCGAAGATCGGCCGGGTGATCTGCAGATAGATCAGGACAATCAGGGCAATCGTCGCGATTGTTACGTTGATCAGGCCGTTGATACGAATCGCCCGGCCACGGGCCTCGCTCACCAGATCGATCAGGGTGCTGGCCATCAGCAAGGCCAGCGGCAGCAGGCACGGCATAATGTAGGTCGGCAGCTTGCCTTTGCTCAGGCTGAAAAATACCAGCGGCAGGAGCATCCACAGCAACAGGAAGCCGGTGGTGTTCTGAGTCTTGTTTTTCCAGGCCTGAACCAGTGTCGAGGGCAACAGGGCTGCCCACGGAAGGCTCGAAACCACCATGATTGGCAGGAAGAACCACCACGGCCGGGTGTGCTGGGCATCTTCGGCGGCGAACCGGCGAATGTGTTCGTGCCAGAAGAAGAACCGCCAGAAATCCGGTTCGTGACTATTGATCGCCAGTACCCATGGCAGGCTGACGATGATGGCGACGACCATCGCAACGAGGCCATAGCGCAGCAGTTCGCCAAAGCGCTTCTGCCAGATCATGTAAGGCAGTGCGATCAACACCGGCAACAGCCAGGCAAGGAAGCCCTTGGTCAGGAAACCCATGCCGCAGGCGAAGCCGAGCAGCGCCCAGGCCCCGAGTTTACTGCGTGGGGTTTTGTTATCCAGGGCAAACCACAGGGCAACCAGGCTCAGGTTGACCCAGAAGGTAAACTGCGGATCGAGGTTGGAGTAGCCAGCCTGGCCGGCGATCAGGCCGAAGCTCATGTAGAGCAGGGCGGCAGCGAAACTTTTGCGCGGATCGTTCCACAGGCGACGGGCGATCAGATATGCCAGCCACACACTCAACCCGGTGGCGACTGCCGAGGCAATACGCACGCCAAACAGGTTCTCGCCGAAGATCGCCTGACCGATGGCGATCATCCAGTAACCGGCAATGGGTTTCTCGAAGTAGCGAAAGCCCATGAAGTGCGGAGACACCCAGTCACCGCTCAGCAACATCTCCTGACTGATCTGCGCGTAACGGGGTTCGTCAGGAATCCATAGCCCGTGGCCGACCATCGGCAACAGGTAGAACAGACCGAAGGCCAATAACAGGCAGGGTAGAGCCCAGCGCTTGATCATTTGACTCGTGCTCCCTGCGACTTCATTCGGCGGTTCGGATTGCTGCGTGAGCAATCAGTAAAGTGATACGTGACGAGTATTATTTTTCGCTTCATGGGACGGCCTTGATACCGGAAGACGTTGCTCGGTTTTTGGTGTTTTGGTTACGACGTTCGATGCTGCGCCGGTCTTCTTCAACAAGGACGCGTGCAGGGGCGCAGGCATCGCTGTGGCGAGCCGGCCGCATTACTCGGCAAAAGGATAAAGTCGACGCATGACATTCCTGGGCCTCCTGGCAGCGGACTGGACGGGTGCAGGTGAGTGAGCCGCTGTGAGCGGGCACCGCATGCTACAAGTGGAGCGTCGAGTCTTCCATTGAGGATTTTCCCCAAACAGGCATTCAAGCGTGAAATCCCCGGATTTTCAGTAACTCGCTGAAAAAAATAAAGTTATTCAATTTGTTTCGAATGTACGCGAGCGCTGGCGAACTGCCGTAATGGCTTTATTTTTTGAGTTCGTTAACAGCGCTGGCGTGTCCTGGCAAACCGTATTATTTGCTGGCGAATCGCTTATCAAGCACGGCTGGCCAGTCCCCGGAATTCACAATGCCGAGCACTTTCAGCTGCCCGTCAGCCGTCACCGAAACGAACAGGGAACTGGTGTACTGACTGGTGGGAGCATGCTTGAAGCCGGTTTGTTTCTCGAAGTCGCTGATACAGCCGCTGTGCGTGACCAGGACCAGGTTGCGATGTGCCGTTTTGTGTGCGACCACATCGTCACGCATGGTCTTGCCACATTGGGCCAGCCATTCCTGATTCGACGCCTCTTTGCCAAACATGTACTGCGCGGTTTGCATCGTGCGGGTCGCCGGGCTGCTGAACACATCCGCATGGTCCATGCCCAGGGCGTTGAACCCCTTGCCGACGTCCGTCGATGCCGCGCTGCCTACCTGGGTAATGCCATCGGCCGGGCCCAGGCACGGGTTTTTCGACTGATCGCAGCGTTCGGCATGTCGAACCAGCACCACCACATCGCCTGCCTGCCAGTGTTGGAATACGCCAGCCGTTGCCATGTGATCACTTTCCGCCAGCATCGCTGGAGACCGGGGCCACAAGGTGAACCCCGTGACCAGAGCGGCCACTATCACTGCCGACGCCGCTAGCGTGACCTTCAGAAACCGTTTTTTGACCGCTCGTTTAGGCGAGTCCTTGGGTAATACAGTATTAACCACGCCTTTCACCTGTAAGTCGTATTGAGACGAAGAATGTCGATTCCGTTCAAGCAGTCAGGATAGACAGTTCACGGAAAACGCGAGCATTGAAGGTCGATTTGTGATGATCAATGTAGAGGCGGGCAAGTGGGGGATAAGTGAAACGAATGTGAAAATTTCGCTGGAACGCTTAACCCACCCTTAACGACAGCTAATTGTTTGATTTTAATTGCATTGCCATCGACCAAAGACGCCTGCGCCAAGACCTCGGGTGAGGTCGTCGGGAAGGCGGCAAGAGCCGCCCGAGACCGATTGTTTCAAGCTGTTTCGTGAGTCTGTTTTCCCAGCAGATCGATTCGGCAACCCGGGGCCGCGTCGTAGACCGCAAGCTTCATGTCGTGCAACCGCGCCACGGCCGACACCATGCTCAAGCCCAACCCGTTGCCGGGTGTGTGACGGCTCAGTTCTGAACGGTAGAGCCGGCGAAATACCGCCTCGCGCTCGTCTTCCGCAATTCCCGGACCGTTATCGACTACCCGAATACCGACGCCCGTTGCGTCGCTGATGACGCTGAGACTGACGCTGCTATGGTCGGGTGAGAACTTGATCGCGTTATCCAGCAGATTGCAGCAGGCATCGAACAGCAGTTGCGCATCGCCAGCGATCAGCGTTGGCTGCGCGCCGGCATGGAACGCCAGGCTGATGCCGCGCTCCTCGGCCAGCGGTTCGTAGAGTTCGGTGGCATCGGCGCCAATCAGGTTCAGATCGACCGGCGCAAAGTGGCTGCGTCGTGCGCTGTCCTCAATTTCGGAAATGCGCAGCAAGGCACGGAACGTCAGCAGCAGGCCCTTGGCCTCGGTCAGGGCCGAATCAATGCTGGCGGCGTATTCGTCCTCGCGCAGACCCCGCCGTTGCGCGCGCTCAAGGCCGGCAATCAGCCGGGTCAGGGGCGTGCGCAGGTCGTGGGCGATGTCGTCACAGACGCCCTTGACCTCGCTCATCAAGCGTTCCAGTTCATCGAGCATGCCGTTGACGACGTTGGCGAGGCGGTCGATGTCATCGTTGTTGCCCAGGGTGGGCAAGCGGCTGCTCAAGTCGCCCTCGATGATGCCTTTGATCGAGTCGCTCAACTTGTCGAGACGGCGCCGTGCCGAGTAGCCGAGGCCGATCGCCCCTAACAGGCCGACCACCAGCAGCAGGACCCCACCGGAAACCAGCGCATGAACCAAAAGTTCGTCGAACTCGCCGATATCATGCATGTCCTGGGCGACCAGCAAGGTTTTGCCGTCTTCCAGTTTATGAACGATAAACCGCACCGGACGGGAGCGATCATTGGTTTTTTGCCAGTCGAACTCGGCGGGGCGATCATATTTTTTGAACGCTGGCAGTTGATGAATGGCGCCGACCATGTACTGGCCGTTTTCATCGAACAAACTGTGGGGCAGGCGGCCTTCTGTGTCTGAAATGGCGTGTTTGCGGATTTCCTCTTCCCGCAGTTGCGGGGTTTGCTGACTGCGGTTCTCTACCTGACGATAGAGTGCAGTGTCGGCCTCGGTCTTCAGGTAAAACGCGGTCTGCCAGTAAATGTAGCCAAATAGCGCCAGAAACGAGCAGCCGAACAGCCCGAGGAACATCAGGCCTGTGCGAAAACTGATGGTGCGCGGAATCTCACTCAGGTGAACGGAGAACATAGCCGGCCCCCCGAATGGTGTGGATCATCTGGGGTTCACCTTCGGCGTCGATCTTGCGACGCAGGCGGCCGATATGCACCTCGATGACATTGGTGCGCTCGTCGTAGCTGTAATTCCACACGGCTTCAAACAACATGGTGCGCGTGACCACCTGTTCGGCGTTGCGCATCAGGTGTTCCAGCAACGCGTATTCACGCGGAACCAGGTCGATGGTTCGATCGCCACGGCGCACACTGCGGCGTAACAGGTCGACGTGCAGGTTGCCGACGCGCAGTTGATTGTCCGGCTCGCGGGTGGCGGGTTCGGCACGGCGACGGCTCAAGGCGTCCAGCCGTGCGGTCAGCTCGATGAATTCGAAAGGCTTGGTCAGGTAGTCATCGCCACCGGCGCGCAAGCCTCGAACACGCTCATCCAGCGCGCTCAGGGCACTGAGGATCAACACCGGCGTACTCACGCTCGCCGCTCGCAAGGCGGTCAATACGCCCAGCCCATCGATGCCGCCCGGCAGCATCCGGTCGAGCACGATCAGATCAAAGGGCTCGCTGAGGGCTTTGAGCAAACCGTCGCGGCCATTGTTCACGCACGTGACGGTAAACCCGTGGTCCTGCAGGGCTGCTTCAATTTCGCGGGCGGTGGAGCTGTCGTCTTCGACGACCAGAACATGGGTCATGGGAGTTGAACCGGTCACTTGAACGAGTGGAGAGATGGCATAGTGTGTCAAACCCAGGAAGACGCCAACGTCGCCGCCGGATAAATAAAAGTTTAGGTTCCTGTTAAGAGAGAAAGCTCCTTGCGCATTCTAGTCGTTGAAGACGATGCCCAGACCGCTACCTACCTGCTGCGTGGGCTGACGGAAAGCGGGCATGTAGTGGATGTCGCCGAAGACGGCAACGATGGACTGGCCATGGCCCTGGAAGGGATTCATGACGCGTTGATTGTCGACCGGCGCCTGCCGGGGCTCGACGGTATCGCCCTGGTGCGGGCGATACGCAGTCGCGGCCTGCGTATCCCGGTGTTGATGCTCAGTGCTCAGTCGACCACCGCGCAAAAGGTCGAAGGCCTGCAAGCCGGTTGCGACGATTACCTGGCAAAACCCTACGCATTCGCCGAGGTCCTCGCGCGCCTCGATGCCTTGCTTCGCGGCGCCGATCAACCAAGTGCGGCAGGGCGCAAGCTGCAGGTCGGCGAACTCGAACTCGACTGCGCGACGCGTACGGCGGTGCGTCAAGGCCGTAGCATTGTCTTGCAACAGCGTGAGGCGTTGCTGCTGGAAAAACTCATGCGCCACAGCGGTCAGGTGGTCACCCGCGACATGCTGCTCGACAGCGCCTGGGATTACACCTTCGACCCCAACGACAATGTCATCGACAAACATATCCATCGTCTGCGGCGCAAACTTGACGAAGGTTTCGAGTACTCGCTGATCAAGACCATTCCGGGGGCGGGTTACAGCTTTCAGGGCCGTCGCGAGCCCGATTAAATAAAAGTTTACCTGCAGGCGAACGCTCTGCAAGGCGCTGTTGGCTATCTTCGGCTGATTCGTGGACAGGCTCCACAAACGTTTCAGCCGGAGATCGCGTGCCAATGTCAGTTGCAACCTCACCGAGGCGTAACTTTTTATCAATATCGGTGCTGCTGGGCGTATTGATGCTCGGTGGTTGCTCGATGGTGCCCGCCTACCATCAACCGGAGTTGCCGCTGGCGGCAAACTGGAATGGCGCCGGGCAAACGACCGCGGCACGGGGAGGGCAGTGGTGGAGCGAATTCCACAGCGCTGAACTAAATGACCTGATCACCCGCGGCCTCTCGGCCAATTACACCCTTAAAGCCGCGGCCAGCCGCATCGAAGAGGCCCGCGCTTCGGCTCAGGTGGTCGGCGCCGGGCAATATCCGACGCTGACGCTGGGCGGCAATGTCCAGCGTCAGAATAATTACGGCACCACCAAGAAAAGCAGCGTGTTCGCCCAAGCGACCTACGAGCTGGACTTCTGGGGCAAACAGCGCGCAGCCGCGGACTCTGCCGACGCGCTGGCCAATGCCAGTGTGTTCGACGCGCAAACCCTGCGCATGAGTCTGGGGGCGAGCATCGCCGACAGCTACTTCCAGGTCTTGTCGCTGGAAGAACAGCTGCGCCTGGCCCAGTCGATTGCCGATGACGCCAAGCAGGTACTCGATCTGGTCGAAGTCCAGGCCAGCCAGGGCGCCGTGTCCAATCTTGAAGTGGCGCAGCAACGCAACGCCCTGCAAACCTTTCAGGCGGCGATGCCACCTTTGCGTCAGCAGCGCGATCTGGCGCTCTACCAATTGGCGGTACTGGTGGGCGAGACGCCACAAGGTTTTCACCTGAAAAACTCTGGTCTTGAGGGCTTGCAGATGCCGCGTCCGTCCGCTGGATTGCCGATCGGCCTGCTGCGCCAACGGCCCGATGTGCAAGCAGCCGAAGCGCGACTGGTCTCGGCCAACTTCGATGTCGGGGGCGCCCGTGCGGCGTTCTTGCCGAATCTGTCGCTGGACCTGATTGGCGGTATCGACACCATTGCTGGCGGCAACATCTGGAGCGTCGTCGGCACCTTGGCCCAACCGGTGTTCACCGGCGGCCAGCTCACGGGTCAATTGCACGTTGATCAGGCCCACGTGCAGGAACTGACCGCCAGCTACCGCGAGTCAGTGATCGAGGCGCTGCAAGATGTCGAAACCCAACTGAGCGCCACCCGCGAACTGGATAAAAGCTTTGCCTTGAATCAGGCCGCAGTGGATTCCGCCCGCGAGGCCGCCAGGTTGGCGCAGGTTCGATATCGGCTGGGCTCCACCGACTTCCAGACTTTGTTGATCGTCGAGCGCACCCAGTATCAGGCCGAAGACACGCTGCTGCAGGTGCGCCTGCAACACCTGCAGGCCGCCGTCGGTTTGTTCCGGGCGCTGGGCGGCGATTTCACGCCCGACGCCATCGCTTCCCTTTCTCCTTCTCAGGCGTCACACCCATGAATGCCAAGCAACGCGTTGCGAACCCTCGCCATCGAGCACTCTCCTGGGCGCTACTGATTCTCCTGTTGGGCGCAGGTGCAGGTGGATTTCAGTGGGTCAAGCGGGCTCACGCGGCACCGGCCAAAACCGAGGCAGCCGCCGTGCCGGTGCAACTGACGCAAGTCAGCCAACAGGACCTGCCGATCTGGCTCAGTGCGATTGGCAATGTCCAGCCGCTCAACAGCGTCAATGTGCGCGTCCGGGTGGATGGCGAGTTGCAGAAAGTCTTGTTCAAGGAAGGCCAGACCGTGAACGCCGGCAGTCTGCTGGCGGTGATCGATCCACGGGTTTACCAGGCTCAGGTGGCTCAGGCGCAAGCGCTGGTGGCCAAGGATCAAGCGCAACTGGCCAACCTGCGGGTGAGCCTGGACCGGGCCAGCAAACTGGCGGCCGCCAAGGCCGGGCCGACTCAGGATGTCGACACCTATCGCGCCGAACTGGCAGCGCAACAGGCCACGGTGCAGGCCGACCAGGCGGCACTCGACACCGCGCGCCTGCAACTGGAATTCACCCAGGTCAAGGCGCCGCTGACCGGGCGTACCGGCCAGCGCTTGCTGGACGTCGGTGCCATCGCCCACGGTGCGGAAGCCACGGGGCTGGTAACCATTACCCAGATGAACCCGATCTCGGTGGCCTTCGCCGTCTCCCAGGACGAACTCCCGCAGATCCTTGAAGAAAACGCCAAGGGCGCCTTGCAAGTGGTCGCCATGACCCGCGATGGCCATCAGGAAATCGCTCGCGGCCGTCTGAGCTTCATTGACAGCCAGGTCGCCGCCGCGAGCGGTCAGATCCAGTTGAAGGCCGAGTTCGACAACAGTGGCAACCAGTTGTGGCCTGGCGAATTGGTCAGCGCACGCTTGCTGGTCAGCACCCACCAGGACGTCACGGTGGTGCCGGCCAATGCCGTGCAGTTCGGTCGTCAGGGCAACTTCGTCTATGTAGTCGGCGCCGATCAACGGGTGCAACCACGTCAGGTCGATGCGGCCGCAGTGGTCGATGGCAAGCAGTGGATTCGTCAGGGATTGGCCGCCGGAGAAACGGTTGTCGTGCAAGGCCAGTCACGCATTGCGCCAGGCGTCAAAGTCGCACCGATCAAGGCTGACGAAGCCGCTGCACTGGCGGTTGCCACGCCAGTGGAGAGCGCACGATGAAAGGGCTCGCCGGACTGATTCAACGGCGCGTGGGCCTGAGCCTGTTGGCGCTTGGGGTGATGTTGCTGGGTGCTTTCGCGTACTTCCAGTTGCCGGTGGCACCACTGCCTACGGTGGATTTCCCGACCATTCAGGTCACCGCCAAACTCTCCGGGGCCAGCGCCGAGACCATGGCTTCGTCGGTCGCGACGCCTCTGGAAAGAGCCTTTGCCGCCGTTCCGCAAGTCACCTCGATGACCTCCTCGAGCGCGGCCGGCAAGACCCAGGTGGTGTTGCAGTTCGACCTGTCACGGAACATCGACGGCGCGGCGCAGGATGTGCAGACCGCGATCAACACCGCGACCCCGAACCTGCCGAAGACCATGACCAGTACGCCGACCTTCAACAAGGTCAACCCGGCGGAAGGGACGGTGTTGTCACTGGCGGTGACCTCACCGACGCGCACGCTGCCCGAACTCGACCGTTACGCGGACAACTACATTGCCCAGCGTTTGTCGCAGATGCCCGGCGTCGGCCTGGTGGATTTCCACGGTGAGCAAAAACCGGCGGTGCGGATTCAGATCGACCCGGATGCGCTGGCCGCACGCGGCCTGAGCCTGGAAGACGTGCGCAGCGTGATCGGCGTCAGTACCGTCGATCAGCCCAAGGGCACCCTTGACGGGCAGACCCGTTCCGTCACGCTCGGCGCGACCGACCAGATGCTCGACCCACAGCATTATCGGGATCAAGTGATTGCCTATAAAAACGGCATGCCGATCAAGCTCGGTGACCTTGGTCGGGTAATCGCCGGTGCCGAAGATACCCAGCAAGCCGCGCAGTTGGGCGGCGAGCCGACAGTGATCGTCGACATTCACAAACAACCGGGTTTCAACCTGCTGTCGACCATCGCCACGATCAAGGCGAAGTTGCCCGAACTGACCGCGTCGTTGCCTCGCGACGTGCAGGTTCAGGTGGTCGGCGACCGTACCCAGACCATTGAAGCCTCGGTCAACGACATGCAATTCACCTTGCTGTTGTCGATTGCCCTGGTGGTCGTGGTGATCTTCGTGTTCCTGCGCAAGGCCACCGCCACGCTGATCCCCAGCCTGACCATTCCGCTGTCGCTGGTGTCGACCTTCGGCGTGATGTATTTGCTCGGCTACAGCCTCGATAACCTGTCGATCATGGGCCTGGCCATTGCGGTCGGCTTCGTGGTGGACGACGCTATCGTGGTGATGGAAAACATCGTGCGCCATCTGGAGATGGGCAAGTCGCGCCTGCAATCGGCGGTCGATGGTTTGCGCGAAGTGGCGTTCACCATTGTCTCGATGACGGTGTCGTTGATCGCGGTGTTCTTGCCGATCCTGTTGATGTCAGGGATCGTCGGGCGCTTGATGCGCGAGTTCGCAGTCACGGTCAGCGTGGCGATCATCATGTCCTGTATCGTCTCGCTTGCGATCACCCCGATGCTGTGTGCCTGGCTGCTCAAACCGCATGCCGAGAGCGAGGAGGGGCGTTTCGCCCAGGCTTGCGAGCGGGCGTTCACTGGCTTGCACAATGGCTATCGCCGCAGCCTCGACTGGGTGCTCGACCATCAGCGTCTGACCCTCGGCGTGGCATTGGCCACGCTATTGGCGACCGCAGTATTGTACGTGAGCATTCCCAAGGGCTTCTTCCCGCAGCAGGACAACGGCCTGATCCAGGGCGTTGCCGAAGCCGCTGCCGATATTTCGCCGATGGCCATGCGTGAACAGGTCAACCGTGTCGCTGAAGTCGTTGGTCATGACCCAGCGGTGGCCAAGGTGTATTTCTGGATCGGCCCGAACCCGACGGTCAGCCAGGGCAAGGTGATGATCAACCTCAAGCCGTTCGGCGAGCGCACCGACAGTGCCCAAAAGGTGATCAGTCGTTTGCAACCAGCGCTCGATCAGCTATCCGGGGTCAAGGTCTACTTGCAGGCTAACCAGGACATCCAGATCGGTGGCCGCGCCAGTAAAACCCAGTATCAGTACACCCTTCAGGACCCGGACAGCGCAGAGCTGGATCACTGGAGCGGGGTGCTGCTGGAAAAACTCAAGCGCTTGCCGCAACTGCAACATGTGACCTCTGACCAGCAACAGGCCATTGCTCAGGCAACCCTGGTGATCGACCGTGCCACGGCCGCCCGTCTGGGCGTGACGGTGCAGGCCATCGACGATGTGCTGTACGACGCCTTCGGGCAGCGTCAGGTCGCGACGATGTTCACCCAACTCGACCAGAACCACGTGGTTCTCGAACTGGACCCGCACTGGCAGACGTCCACGACCACGCTGGAGCACTTATACGTGCGCGCCAGCTCCGGAACCCTGGTGCCATTGAATCTGTTGGCGAGCATCAAGACCAAACAGGTGCCGATCATCATCAACCACCAAGGGGTATTCCCGGCCATTACCCTGTCGTTTGACCTGGCGCCCGGCCAAGCCCTGAGCGATGCGGTCAGTGCGATCAACCAGGCGTCTTTGGCGGTGGCGATGCCAGACTCTGTCGTCGGCAGTTTCCAGGGCACCGCCCAGGCGTTCCAGGACTCGTTGAAATCACAACCCTGGCTGATTCTGGCGGCGATTCTGACCGTCTACATCGTGCTGGGCGTGCTCTACGAGAACGCGATTCACCCGTTGACGATCATCTCGACTCTGCCGTCCGCCGGGTTCGGTGCACTGCTGGCACTGATGCTCTGTGGACAGGACCTGTCGGTCCTTGGGATGATCGGCATTATTTTGCTGATTGGCATCGTCAAGAAGAACGCGATCATGATCGTTGACTTCACGCTGTCGGCCCAGCAGCGTGGCTTGTCTGCCAGAGACGCCGTGCGCGAAGGGTGCCTGTTGCGCTTGCGGCCGATCCTGATGACCTCGCTTGCGGCACTGCTCGGCGCGGTGCCATTGGCGTTCGGCCACGGTGCCGGCTCGGAGCTTCGCCAGCCATTGGGCATTGCTATTGTCGGCGGCCTGGCGGTCTCGCAGATCCTGACGTTGTACACCACCCCGGTCGTCTACCTTTGGTTTGAGCGTCGGCGGCGCAGCCAAAAACTCGTCGCGCAGGACATCAAGGTGTGACGTCGGCATTCAAACACTGGAAAGACATGGATTCCAAACAAAGCCTGACCAAGAGGATTGTGATTGTTTTCGCACTGATGACTGCGTTTGTCGCAGGGGTCTTTGCGGTTGGCATTGTCGCGACCGTGCATATCGTTGAAAGAAAACTCACCACCACCAGCCTGAGCGGCGGGCTGCAACGCTTGCTGCTGATGGACAACACTGATGACTGGACCCATCGACCGGAAAAAGACGAGCTGTTTTTCTTTGAGGGCGGACTGGGTGAAATGACCCCGGACGAACAGCTCAAGGCGCTGCGGCCGGGGTTTCAGGAAATCGTCTTTGGCGGTGAGGACTACTACGCCATGGTGAAGGTGGTCGAAGGTCGCCAATACGTCCTGCTGAAAGATCAGCGAAGCCATGAACAACGCGAACGCGTGCTGTACGCGGTGGTGATTGTCGGGTTCGCGTTGAGCATTCTGCTGGCGATTCTGTTGGGCTGGCTGCTGGCGCGACGCGTCATGGCCCCGGTGGTCCGTTTGGCGCGTCAGGTGCGTCACCGTGATCAGCTACTGGAACTCGCGCCACCGCTGGCGCCGGAGTATGCCGTCGACGAGGTCGGCGAGCTGGCGATGTCCTTTGATCAAACCCTGGGCCGACTGCGCGAGGCGCTGGGCCGGGAAAAACTCTTCACCAGCGATGTCAGCCACGAATTGCGAACGCCGTTAATGGTGCTCGCCAGTTCCTGTGAGCTGTTGTTGAGCAATCGTGCCCTGGATCAGCGCTCGATGGCCCAGGTCAGCCGTATTGCCAGGGCCAGCGATGAAATGCGACAGCTGGTTGACACGTTCCTGATGCTCGCGCGTGACCGGGACAACGACTCCACTAACGGTGGCAACGCCTCCTTGAAAGAGGTCGCCGATGCGTTGGCGGAGATTTGGGGCAGGCTGATCCGGGAAAAAGGCCTGGAGTTCATCTACCTCGACGAGCAGACCTCAAACAGCTACTACAACCTGACGTTCCTGCAATCGGTGATGGGCAACCTGCTGCGCAACGCCTGGCACTATACTGATCATGGCTTCATTCGCCTGACCCTGCGAGATCATGGCTTCAGCGTGGAAGACAGCGGTATCGGCATTCCGGAGGAAAAACGCCATGCGATGTTCCAGCCCTTTGTCAGGGGCGACGAACACCGGGGCGAAGGGCTGGGATTGGGGCTGTCGCTGGTTCAGCGGATCTGCACCAACCAGAACTGGCGAGTTGAACTCACCACCCGCGAACCCCACGGCTGCCATTTCGCCGTGGACCTGGCAGAGCGTCAGAAGCAACTCCTGCTCTAGCCAGAGCGGAAATGTCCGTTGGTCGGTTCGCCTGACAGGCCGGTCGATTTGCACTCTTGCAGATCGACTAACCGGTAAATCGATGACGCATTTCAAAGAGGAGAGTGATCATGTCCTATGTCGATGGCTTTGTTGCCGCCGTACCCACCGCCAACCGCGATAAATTCAAGCAGCACGCCGAGTTCATGGCCGGTATTTTCAAGGAAAACGGCGCGCTGAGCGTGACGGAATGCTGGGGCGACGATGTGCCTCAAGGCAAACTGACCTCGTTCCCGATGGCGGTGAAACTCAAGGAAGACGAGACCGTGGTGTTCTCGTGGATCATCTGGCCGGACCGTCAGACGCGCGACACCGGTATGAAGAAGTTCATGGACGACCCCAGGCTTCAATCACTGGACAACTCAATGCCTTTCGATGGTCAACGGATGATCTTCGGCGGCTTCGAGATGATCGTAAACGTGTGAAGTGTGTCGCAACATCCAGATGTCAGACGGGCCTGAAAAGGATGCAGGCCCGCCCCGGATGGCGTGCCAGTTATTCCGGAAGGGTGATTCGGCAGCTCTTGCGATTACGGATTTCGTTCTCCGTTGGTCGCTCTTTCACGAACTCGAAACGCGGCTCGCCCTCGTTGTAGGTGACCAGCCAACCCCACTCCAGTTCGGACTCATCTTGCCCAGGCTTCGGCGGTTCAGCCCACCAGGGTTCCTTGCTGACAATCTGGCGCATAGCCCCTCCACGCGGTTTGGGTCCCTTCAACTATAACGTGGATGACTGGAGGTGCCAGAAATGCGTTTTGAGTGGGCCGGCAGATTAATGCCAGCCCACGTTCGTCAGCTTAAAACGGTTTGTAGGGCAGGAATTTTCCGTCCAGGGTGATCACCGCGCGGGAGCCACCTTCGGGATCTTCGACCTTCTTGATGTCCATCTTGAAGTTGATGGCGCTGATAATGCCGTCACCGAACTGCTCGTGAACAATCGACTTCAGGGCGGTACCGTACACTTGGATCATCTCGTAGAAGCGGTAGATGGTCGGGTCGGTCGGCACGCCGCTGGCAAGCGAGCCGCGAAGCGGGATGGTCTGCAATTGGGCGACGGCGTCGTTGTCCAGGCCCAGGTGCTGGACCACTACTTTGGCGGCCGCTTCCGGCAGCGGGTGTTGGCCGAGCAGGGCAGCCGTGACGTAGAGCAGGCTCAGGCCGGTGCCTTCGGTCAGGTTTTCCCAGGACAGGTCCTTGCGGGCCTTGGCTTCGAGGATTTTGCCGGTCAGGGCCAGCGTTGGGTCTTGATAAGCATGGGACTGTTGCATGGTGCTTCTCCTGCGGATTGATGGGGTGTGTGGTTCAAGCGACGTTGGCGACAGCCCGGGCAGGCATGGCGCAGGTGTCCGGGAAATCGGCAATCGATACAAATTGCCGAGAGACACCGTCGAGCGCGTCGATGCCGCCACTTTCGATGTCGTAGACCCAGCCGTGCAGATTCAACGCGCCTTGCTCCTGGGCCAGGCGAACGCTGGGATGAGTCTGCAGATTGGCCAGTTGAGCAATGACGTTCTCTTTGACCAGTGAGGTCAGGCGCGCTTCGTCACTGCTGTGAGGACGGCCGGCATTGATCACCTTGGCGCCTTCGGAGTAGCGCAACCAATTGGCGACGGCGGGCAAGTGGTCCAGGCATTTGCACTGGGCAATGGCGGTCATCGCACCGCAATCGGAGTGCCCGCAGATCACCACATCGGTGACGCCCAGTACGGCAACGGCGTACTCGACCGCGGCGGAGACACCGCCAGGCTCGGGCCCGTAGGACGGCACGATGTTGCCGGCATTGCGAATCACGAACAGTTCGCCGGGTTCTTGCTGAGTCAGCAACTCCGGCACGACTCGACTGTCGGAGCAGGCAATGAACAGTGTTTTAGGTGACTGGGTAGAGGCCAGGTGCTTGAACAGGCTGGAGCGCTGTGGAAACGCTTCACGCTGAAACTTGAGGAAGCCATCGATCAACTCTTTCATGGTGAAGTACCTTGCCGTTGTGGTTGGCTGAAAGAATGAACGCGCACAGCTATAGCGTCCAAGATCGATGACTTATAGTTTTTATAGGCTGATCCTATAGTTGGAAGGGTTTTCTTATTTTAATAGCGGCGAAGGGCAGCGCTCGAACCAGCGGCTCGCCTGTTCGTAGGCATGGGCAAGCTGCAGCACCGCGAAGTCAGCCTGGTGTTTGCCGATGATTTGCAGCCCCATGGGCAGGCCGTTCCGGTTAAAACCTACTTGTACGTTTGCCACCGGACAGCCAGAGAGGGTGCCGGGAATCACCACCTCCATCCAGCGGTGATAGGTGTCCATGCTCACGCCTTCGATGGAGGTTGGCCAAGGGAGGTTTTTGTCGAACGGGAAGACCTGGGCAGTCGGCAGCAGCAGGTAGTCGAAGCGTTCGAACAGTTTACTGATGGCGCGATACCAATGACTGCGTGCCACCGAGGCGGCGAACACGTCGCTGGCAGAGAGCCTGAGCCCGTTTTCCACTTCCCAGCATGCTTCCTCTTTCAGCCGTGCGCGTTGACTCGGGTTGGCGTAGGCGCCGCCGAGGGAGCCGGCGACCATCCAGTGCCGCAACGTGCGCCAGCTGTTCCAGAGCTGTTCCGGGGCGAAGTCGACAGAGGCCGGCTCGATGCTGCAGCCCAGGCTCTCGAAGTCGGTGAAGGCCTTTTGACACAGATCGAGAATGCCTTTTTCCATCGGCAGATAACCGTTGAAATCACCGAGCCAACCCAGGCGTATGCCGCTGAAATCACGCTCCAGCGGAGCCGCGAACGCGGCACCGGACTCGGCGATCGACAGCGGTGCGCGAGCATCGGCGCCGGCCTGGACCGACAACAGCAACGCCGCATCGCGAACGCAGCGGCCCATGGGGCCTTCATAGCCGAGCTGGTCGATGAACAGGTCGGCGCTGTCGTCGAAGGGCACCCGGCCCTGGGACGGGCGAAAACCGAAGACATTGTTGAACGCCGCCGGATTGCGCAACGAACCCATCATGTCGCTACCGTCGGCCACCGGCACCAGGTGCATGGCCAGCGCCGAGGCGGCACCGCCACTGCTGCCGCCGGCGGTTTTGCTCGGGTCGTAGGCACAGCCGGTGGCACCGAACAGCGGGTTGTAGGTTTGCGAACCGAGGCCGAATTCCGGGGTGTTGGTCTTGCCGATAATGATTGCCCCGGCCGCCTTGATCCGCTCGCACATGATGCCGTCGCGGTCGGGCAGGAAATCCTCGAACAGCGGTGAACCGAAGGTGGTGCGAATGCCACGCGTCAGCGACAGATCCTTGATCGCGTGAGGCAGACCGTGCATCCAGCCACGGTACAGGCCGCTTGCGAGTTCGGCATCGCGCTGGTCGGCCTGGGCCAGAAGGTCTTCCGGCGCTTGCAGGCTGATCAGCGCATTGACCCACGGGTTGAAGCGCTCGATGTGGCTCAGGTAAGCCTGCATCACCTCCCGGCAGGAGACCTGACGCAGGCGAATGCAGTCGGCGAGTTCATGGGCCTTTAGCAGGACCAGTTCGCTGATAGGAGTTGAAGTCATTGCGACACTGCCTTGTAGACGACTGGAGAAACGCCCCGCTGCACCAGCGGGGCGGTAAGGATCAACGCATCAGGTTGGTCCACAGGCGGTCGGCCAGGCGGATCGCGCCTTCACCGCAGGTCTTGCTGAAGACCACCTGGGTGCCTGCCGGGATGTGCAGTTCCGGCGCGTCCTTGAGACCGGCGTCGAGGAACGGCTCCACGCCCTTGATCGGACTCTGGTGCTTGAGGAAGTTCTGGGTCATTGCAGCGTTTTCAGGCTGGCTGAGGAAGGCGATGAAGGCCTTGGCATTCGCCGGATTCTTGCTGCCGTTGGGAATGACCATGTTGTCGACCCAGGCCAGCACGCCTTCTTTCGGGTAGAGGTATTTCAGGCTCGGTTTCATCTCCCGCGCCCGCATCGACGAACCGCCCCAGAAGGTCGACATGTCGATTTCACCCGAGGCCAGGTTCTCGCGGATCGAACCGGCCTTGGAACTGTAGGTTTTGATGAACGGTTTTTGCGCCTTGAGCAGGGTCAGCACTTGCTGCATCTGCTTCGGGTCTTCACTGCACAGCGGAATGTTCAGGTACAGGCTGGCCATGTCCACCACGTCGCTGACCGAGTCGAACATATTGATCCGTCCTTGCAGCTCAGTCGGCGGTTCATAAAGCACCTTGTAGCTGTCGGCCGGGCCTTTATAACGCTCGGTGTTCAACACTACGCTGGTGGTGCCCCAGATGAAGGGCACCGAATACGCGCCTTCCGGGTCCCAGGTAGGCTTTTTCAGGTTGTCGACGACATTCGCGTAATAGGGCTCCTTGACCGGGTCGAAGCGTTCCAGCAACTGTTCCTTGATCAGGATCGGCACAAACTGGTGCGAAGGAATCGCCACGTCATAACCGGCGCCACCCTGTTTGAGCTTGGCCAGCAGGGTTTCGTTGGAATCGTAGGAGTCCACCGTGACTTCAATGCCGGTCTGCTTCTGGAACTTGGCAAGAATCTCTGGCGAGAAGTAGCCACTCCAGCTCACCACGTTGAGTTTTTCCGCGGCCTGAACGCTGCCGGCCATCGTCAGTGGCAATGTCAGTAACAACGAGGTGCCGATGCTTGCAATCAACTTGCTCATACTTATTCCCCACGGTGTTTGGAAGGTTCAGGTTTTCTTTTTGCCCAGCAGATAAGACAGGCTGACGAACAACACCGAGACGCCGAGGATCAGCGTTGAAACGGCGTTGACGTCGGGTGTCACGCCCATGCGCAACAGGCCGAAGATGAAGATTGGCAAGGTCGTGGTACCGGCCTGGGCGACCATCATCGAAATCACGAAGTTATCCAGCGAGACGATGAAGGCCAGCATCAACCCGGAGACGATCCCCGGCATCAACAGCGGTAGCGTGACCTTGCGAAAGGTCCGCCAGGGGCCGGCGTACAGGTCGGCCGAGGCTTGCTCCAGCGACAGGTCCATGTCATTGAGCCGTGCGCGGATCGGCAGGTAGGCGAAAGGAATGCAGAACACCGTATGAGCGATGATCAGGTTGCCGTACCCCAGCGACAGGCCGACCGTAGAAAACAGCGCCAGGGTGGCGACGCCGACCACGATCTCCGGCAACACCAGCGGCAGCATGATTGCGCCCATCGACAGTTGCATGCCTTTGAACTTCGCGCCCCGCGAGGTGCCGAGCGCGGCGAGGGTGGCAATCGCGGTGGCGATCATGCTCGCGCAGACCGCAATCAGCAGGCTGTTGCCGGCGGCCTGGCGCAAGGCCTGATTGGCAAATGCGGCGCGGTACCAGTCCAGGCTCAGGCCGGTCCAGACCGTAGCCGACTGGTTGGCGTTGAACGAGAACACCACCAGCACCACGATCGGCGCATAGAGGTACAGGTAGAACAGAAAACTGAAACCGCCGAAGCCCGGAAAGTCCTGAACGCTGAGGCCGGTTCGCTTGAATAGACGCTGCATTATTCACCTCCCTTGGCGATGCGCTGGCGCTCGGCACGCAGGGCATACACGGTCAACACCAGCATCACCGCCGCCATCAGCACCAGCGACAGGGCGGCCCCGAACGGCCAGTTCCGCGCATCGCTGAACTGCCGGAAGATCAGGTTGCCAAGCATCATTTTGGTCCCGCCACCGAGCAGCTCCGGGGCAATCATCGCCCCCAGGCACGGTACGAAGGTGAGGATGGCGCCAGCGAAAATCCCCGGTTTGGCGATCGGCAGCACGACTTTGACCAGCGTTCGCCAACGTCCGGCGTAGAGGTCTTGCGCCGCTTCCAGCAGGCGGATGTCCATCTTTTCCAGGGTCGCGTAGATCGGCAGCACCACGAACGGCGCGTAGGTGTAAACCAGCCCCAGCAGCACTGCGCCGTCGGTATAGAGCAACTGCAGCGGCTGATCGATAATGCCGAGTCCCATCAGGCTGTTGTTGATGACCCCGGTGTTGCGCAGCAGCAGAATCCAGGCGTAGGTGCGAATCAGCAGGTTGGCCCAGAACGGCACGGTGATCAGGAAAATCAGCAGCCCGCGCCGGTGTGCCGGTTGCATCGCCAGCCAGACCGCGACCGGGAAGCCGATCAACAAGGTAATCACGGTTGTCAGCCCGGCGAGGCCAATCGAGCGCAGGGCGATGATCAGGTAGGAATCGGCGAAAGCCAGGCTGTCATCCAGTTGTCGCTCGAACAGCAGGGAAGTGTAGGCATCGCTACTGAAGACCTTGTTGACCCCGCCATAGGGGTTGGCTTCCATCAGCGAATAACCGATGACGATCAGGATCGGCACGATCAGAAACAGGCCGATCGCGAGCAGTGCCGGAGTGACCCCGAGAAAACTGCCAAAGGCTTTACGTCGTGCCAGGGTGTTGGATATCGGTAGAACGTGCATGACAAACCCTCGTGCTCAATCCAGCAGGACACTGGCGCTACCGCGGTCGAACAGCAGGCCGGCCTGGCTGCCGACAGCAAAGCGCAGGCTTTGGTCGACGCTGTTGGGCGTGCGCACCGTCAGACGTGAACCGTCGTTCAGGCTGACCTGATATTGCAGGTCGGTGCCGAGGTAGATTTGCGCATCGATCCGGCACGGCAAGGCGCCGGTAGTGTCGGCGGGCAACAGATGCAGGCGCTCGGGACGCACCGAGAGCGCCACCGTTGCGCCCACGTTTACGTCGCTGCAGGGTTGAGCGGGGAGCGGGTGACCCGCCGGCCCGGCGAACCAGGCCAAGCCTGCTTCGACATGGGTGACCGTGCCTTCGATGAAGTTGGTCTCGCCGATGAAGTCCGCGACGAAGCGATTGCGCGGACGTTCGTAGATATCCTCTGGACGGCCAACCTGCTGCACCTCACCTTCGGACAACACGGCGATGCGGTCGGACATGGTCAGGGCTTCTTCCTGATCGTGAGTGACGAAGATAAAGGTGATGCCGGTCTTCGCCTGAATCGCCTTCAACTCTTCACGCATGGCCTGGCGCAGTTTGAGGTCAAGCGCCGAGAGCGGCTCGTCAAGCAGCAGCACTTTAGGATGGGGCGCCAGGGCCCGGGCCAGGGCGACTCGTTGTTGCTGGCCGCCGGACAGTTGCGTCGGGCGCCGCGTGGCGAAGCGTTCCATTTGCACCAGCGCCAGCATCTCGCGCACTCGTTCGGCGATCTGCGCCTTGCTCAAGACCTTGCCCATCGGGTGGGACTCAAGGCCGAATGCCAGGTTCTCGGCAATGGTCATGTGCGGAAACAGCGCGTAGTGCTGGAACACCGTATTGACCGGACGCTGGTAGGGCGGGCGGTCGGCGATGTTTTCGCCATAGAGCAGGATCTCGCCCTGGGTCGGAAATTCGAACCCGGCGATCATTCGCAGGAGAGTGGTTTTGCCGCAGCCCGAAGGGCCGAGGAGGGTGAAGAACTCGTTGTCGCGGATATCCAGGTCGATGCTTTTCAGCGCCACCGGACCACTGTGAGGATCACCGTAGACTTTGCGTACAGCGCGAATTGACACAGCCAGCGTTTGCAGCGAATGCAGGGCATTCATGCGTTACCTCCGATTCCCCCATCGCCTGTGCCGGTATGCTGCAAACAGCCGTGCCGTCAGGCCATGGATATTATTTTTTTGGGCAGGATCGAGATCTGTTCGGGTGTGCAGCGAGCCGCTTCGTCGGGCTCTTTGGAGATTCTTGTTGTTCTTTAGTGGGTCGATTATCAGTGAGGGGTTGCGGGGGCGAAACTTCAATTTTAACATAGCACCTGTTAAATAATTTAATAGCAAAAGGCGTCCCAAGCCATGCCTGACCACCGTTTGCCACCGCTTAACGCGGTGCGTGCCTTTGATGCTGCTGCCCGCTTGGGCAGCTACGTCGAAGCCTCGAAGTCGCTGCACGTGACTCAGCCAGCCATTGGCCGACATGTGAAGCTGTTGGAGGAGTGGCTGGGGACCCAACTGTTTGAGCGCACCTCGCGTGGTGTCACGCTGACCAGTGCCGGCGAGAAGTACCACTGCAAGATCGCTTCAGCATTGCAGTTGATCATCGAGGCAGGGCGGGAGTTGCAACCCAAAGACTCCGAACGATGGCTGCGAATCATGGTAGTGCCGGGTTTCGCCAAACGCTGGTTGACCCCAAGGCTGGAAGCTGCGCGGCGTCTTCGCCCTGGATTGAAGTTCGCCATCGAACCCAACTCGACGTTCACCGATGTCGACGGCAAGACCGCTGACCTGGGGATTGTCTATGGCCTTGATGGGGAGTACGCCCATTCCCGAGCCACCCTGATCTGCCCGCGGGTGTTTCCGATCTGTACGCCGGGCTACCTCGCCAGCATCGAACCGATCACCTGCCTCGCCGATCTGCTGAAACACAACCTGATTCACTTCGACGGCGAGTGGTGGAACATGTGGTTCGCCGCCAATGGCCTGGATGTTCACCTCACCTCGGACGTGTTGTACGTCAACAACGACCACGCGCTGTCGGTGGCGGAAAGCGGGCAAGGCATTGCGCTGGCGAATGAAGTGCTGGTGCGCGAAGAGCTCAAGGCCGGCACACTGGTGCGGGTGCTTGAAGAACAGGTAAAGCTGGAAAGCTACCGGGTGCTGACACCGTCGGCTGAACTGTCGGCGGATGCGCAGTGGTTCATCCAGTGGCTGACGACCGAGTTGGGACGCGAGTTTAGCGATTGAAGGCGCTTGAGAACCCACTGCACGGTCAATGCAGTGGGCGTGTGCCAAACCCTCGAATCAGCTCTTTGCAGCAAACAGCTTCAGGGCTTCAGCAAAACATTTCTCGGCAATGGCCGAGCGAGGTTCGGTTTTGCGCATCACCAGACCCAGGGGCGCGAGAACACTTGCATCTGGAAGGTTGATAAAGGCCAGATTCTCGATAGGGTTTTCCAGGCCACTGCCCAGCGGCATGATCGAGCAGCAAAAACCGTCGTGAATCGCCTGGAACAACTGATACGTCGAATCGGTTTCGAGTATTGGCTGTGGGTCCAGCCCACGGCTACGAAAACTCAGGTCAATGGATTTCCGATAGTGCATGCCATTGCTAATCATCCCCAATGGCAGCTCGGCAGCGTCTTCCCAGCTCATTTCCGTTCCTTCGAAATGGAAGTGGCGCGTGTCGTACAGCAAGCCGACGCGGGTTTCTCCAATTTCGAAAAAATCCAGATAGTTGGAATTCACGTGATCGAGATAACAGATGCCCAGATCCAGTTGGTTGTTACCAATCCCTTCGATTATTTGGTCCGAGCTCATCGATGACAGACTGAACTTGAGCTCCGGGAATGTACGGGAAAGCTCCTGAACGTAGCTGATCGGATTAAAGCCGCTGAGAGGCACCAGGCCCAGGCGCAAATTGCCGACTAACTGACCGCGACACGCAGCCGCCTCAGCAAATAGCCCGTCATGTGCGGCGAGCAGTGTTCGCGCCCAGGCCAGCACGCGTTCACCGGCCTGGGTGAAACCTTCAAAACGCTGGCCTCGAGTGACCAGTTCCAGGCCCAGTTCATCCTCAAGATTGCGCAAGCGCATGGACAGCGTCGGCTGAGTAATGTGGCAGCGCGCAGCGGCCTGTCCGAAATGTCGAGTCTGTTCCAGGGCGATCAGGAATTTGAGTTGCTTGATGTCCACAATGGCACCTGTCGAGGGATGAATGTGATGTCAGTAAAGCAGGTAAGTGTCTTGATTAAAAACACCGATAGTTGGGTCAGCAAACGATCTCACTGTCCTGCTTGTCAGTCCAATCACACGTATTGACCGACCGATTGGTTGGCTCTATCGCGAGCGAATTTAGTTAAAACTACTAATCGTTGCGGGTGAGAAAGCTCTCGATAGAGGCGCTCGATAAACCGGTTGGCCAGAGTGATTAGACAGTGACTGTTTTAGCGAATTAGCCTCTGGCAATTGCTTTCATTATTGCCTGCCGGAGAATGACATGAGCGTTAAGTCGGATGCGTTATTTGTACCGTTGAATATGGCTGTGCTGACCGTCAGTGATACCCGTGAATATGCCAACGATACCTCTGGGCAATTGCTGGTCAGTCGATTGCTGGAGGCGGGGCACACCCTGAGTGAGCGTAACTTGCTCAAGGATGATCTGTATAAAATCCGCGCGCAGGTAGCCACCTGGATTGCCGATGAACATATTCAGGTCGTGCTGATTACCGGGGGGACCGGGTTCACCGGGCGCGACAGCACACCTGAGGCGGTGGCCTGCTTGCTGGATAAACAGATTGATGGCTTTGGTGAGCTGTTTCGGGCGATTTCCATCCTCGATATCGGCACCTCCACGGTTCAGAGTCGGGCCTTGGCCGGGCTGGCCAACGGCACGCTGGTGTGCTGCCTGCCAGGTTCGACCGGCGCCTGTCGAACTGCGTGGGAAGGCATTCTTGCCGAGCAGCTGGATGCACGTCACAGGCCGTGCAATTTCGTGCCGCACCTCAAGCCTGTGCAAGCCTGCGGGACACGGGGATGAGCCAGTCACAACTGATGCCTGTGGAGGAGGCCATCGACAGATTGCTGGCGATGGCCGAAGCGCAGCGTCTTCATGATAGCGAGTCGGTACCGCTGAGTGACGCACGGCAACGGGTGTTGGCCAGTGACCTGGTGGCAACTCTCGATCTTCCGCCTTGGCCGAACAGTGCCATGGATGGATATGCCTTGAATGTGGGCGACTGGAGCGGACAGCCGTTTGCCGTGTCACAACGAATTCTTGCCGGTCAGGCCCCCGAAGCGTTGCTACCGGGAACCTGTGCCCGAATCTTTACCGGAGCGCCGGTACCCGAGGGTGCCAACAGTGTCGAGATGCAGGAAAACGTCGAGCTTTTGGAGGACGGCCGGGTACGTTTCAAACAGTCGCTGACGGCAGGCCAGAATATTCGACCGCAGGGCCAGGAGAACCGTGTCGGGCGGGTTTTGCTCCGTGCGGGCAAACGACTGGGGCCTTTCGAGTTGGCTATCGCCGCGGCCCAGGGATGTACGCATGTGCATGTTGTACGGCGCCCACGGGTTGCGCTGCTCTCCACAGGCGATGAACTGGCCGAACCGGGCACGCCTTTGAAGCCTGGCTGTATCTACAACAGCAATCGCACCTTGTTGAGCCACTGGTTAAGTGCACTGGGTTGTGAGGTCATCGATGCCGGCATTCTCCCCGATAGGCCACAGCAGACGCGGCTCAAACTCGAACAGTTGCAACACGCAGCGGACGTGATTCTCACCACTGGCGGCGTGTCCGCAGGTGACGCCGATTGTCTCGGGCAGGTGCTGCGTGAATGCGGTAAACCACTGTTCTGGAAGTTGTCGATCAAGCCGGGGAAACCACTGACAGTGGGACACTTTGGCACGGTGCCGGTCATTAGCCTGCCAGGAAACCCGACGTCGGCGCTGGTGACATTTGGACTGTTGGCCCGTGCCTATCTGTTGCGTATCCAGGGCGTCGAAGACGTCACGCCCTTGAGCTTCCCGATGAGCGTCGGTTTTGATTGGCCAAAAGCCGGAGGCCGCAGGGAATACCTCAGAGCCAGGCTGGAGGCGGGGCGCGCCATCCTCTATCCGAACCAGAGTTCAGGCGTGTTGCTCGGCGCATCCTGGGCTGATGGACTGGTCGAGATTCCAGAGGGTTGCACGCTGCAGACCGGTGACACGGCGCGGTTTATTCCGTTCTGCGACTTGTTCTAAGCGATCTATCCACCCCCTCAATTATTTGAGGGGGCTCCTACCGCTAGCACCCATCGCCACCTTCCCAGCGACGTGCTGCCAGCCGATCACTCTCTCTGCCGCATACCCAACGGTCACCGGAGCCGGTTTCTTCACGCTTCCAGAAGGGCGCTCGTGTTTTCAGGTAGTCCATTAAAAAAGCGCAGGCATCAAAGGCCGCCTGTCGATGCTCGCTGGCAACGCCGACAAACACGATGGGATCACCGACGTTCAAAAGACCCACGCGGTGAACGATGTTCACTCGCTGAAGAGGCCACCTGTCATTGGCCTGGTCGACGATGCGTTGCAATGATTGCTCGGTCATTCCTGGATAATGTTCGAGAAACAGGCTGCTGACCTTTTCCCCCTGATTGATATCTCGGACATAGCCGACGAAGGTGGCCACGGCACCAACGCCAGGGTCTTCGGCGTGCAAACGGCTGTTCAGTTCATTCAGGTTGAATAGCTCGGTCTGGACCTGAACCGTCATCGCTCAACCCCCCGTCACTTGAGGGAAGAAGGCGATCTCATCGAAGTCTTCGATGGCGGCGTCGAGCGTACACAACTCCTGGTTCAGCGCGCACATGAGGCTGGTTTCACCGAGGACTTGCTCCCACACCTCGCCTCTGGCGATCAGCAGTTTTCTGACATCGTCAATGCTCTGCAATGACGCGGTCAGCGCGATTTTTTCTCCGCCAATGCCGAGTTGTTCTCGATAACGCGCAAAGTAGTTGATAAGAATCATTGAGCGACACTCGCTTCAAAGTTACCGGATTTTCCGCCGTGTTTTCTGAGCAGCTGGATGTTCTCGATGATCATCCCTCGGTCGACGGCTTTGCACATGTCGTAGATCGTCAGTGCCGCCACACTCGCCGCCGTGAGCGCTTCCAGCTCGACGCCTGTTCTGCCGTTAAGTCGGCAGGTGCTCACAATTCTGACGCGATCGGGCTCAACGGCCTGCAGTTCGATGTGAATGGCGCTGAGCATCAGTGGGTGACACAGCGGAATGAGTTCATGGGTTTTCTTCGCCGCCATGATCCCGGCGATACGAGCGACCGCAAACACGTCACCTTTGGGGTGCCCGTTTTGCTGGATAAGTTTCAACGTGGCGGGTTGCATCCGTATCCAGGCCTGCGCTTGAGCTTCACGGTTTGTCGGATCTTTTTCGCTGACATCGACCATGTTGGCCCGGCCCTCGGCATCCAGATGAGTCAGCACCCTGGAATCGGGCTGATTGAAGTCGTTCATGTTTATCCTTCACCCCAGCGGGTGCTTGATGGGTAGTGGGTGCGATTCAGTCCAGCACGAAATCCACTGGCTGAAGCAGCGGAGGGAGTTCTGTCGCACCCAAGGCGTCAAGCACTTCACGCTCGATGGTGCGCACAATGGCATTGGTTGGAAGGTCGTTTTCATCTCGACCAAAGGGGTCTTCCAATTCGTCGCCAATGGCATCCAGCCCAAAAAACGTATAACTCACAATCGCGGTGAACACCGGCGTTAGCCAACCCAGTGGCTCGGCCATCGCGAAGGGCAGCAAGATGCAAAATATGTAAATGGTCCTGTGCAGCAGGAGTGTGTAAGGGAACGGGAGTGGGGTGCTCTTGATTCGCTCACAGGTCGTTTGCGTGGTGGTCAGATTGGTCAGGTGATTGGCCATCAGCGTGTAACGCCATTCGTTGATCTCACCGGATTCGGCGAGCGTCGAGCACTGTTGGCCGACGTGGCGCAGGATCCGTTCAGGGATGTTCGGGGTGTTGGCTGAGGGCAACCTGCTGAGCCACGTACTCGCGGCACTGAGTTCGTCTTCTTTGCGAAGCTTGGCGTTAAGCGCATGGGCAAACCCGCAGAGGTCGAGCAATACCTTGCTGCGTTGCTGTTTGTCCTTGATGACCTGGGTTTCCCTGATCATCGAGCGTACATCCATCACCATCGCACCGAGCGCTTTGCGCGCTTCATACCAGCGGTCGTAGCAGGCGTTGTTGCGAAAGTTCATGAAGATTGAAAGTGATAACCCCAGCAGCGTGAAGGGGGTGGCATTGACCTTCGAGAAGTACGCGGGATGGAGTGTCTCGACCAGGACAATAGCAGAGGCCAGGAGAGTCACCAGAAGGCTGCGCAGCGCGATACGCTTGGCAATCGAGCCTTTGAGTGAAATCAGGACATTGATCAGATTAGGTTTGGCTCTAACGATCATGGGGGACAGCCTTCTAGAGAGTAATGATCTGAAAACGGGGCAGGCTATCCGCCGGTCATGTTCATGAAACGGACAACTTGCACCTCATCATTGAGTTCAAAGTTGTGTCGGTACGGCTTGATCTTCATCGACTCGATGATTGCCTTCTCCAGGCGCTCCGGCTCTCCTGGAAAGCGGCGAAGTACTTCCTTCAGGTCGACGGAATGCTCATTGCCCAGACACAGCAAGAGCCGGCCTTCGACGGTCAGCCGAACACGATTGCAGGTAGCGCAAAAGTTGTGGCTGTGGGGCGAGATGAACCCCAGGCGAATATCCGGTGCCTGGGCCAGGCGCCAATAGCGCGAAGGGCCTTGGGTCGATTCCGCGGATTCGATAAGGGTGTAGCGCTCGGCAATACGCTCGCGCACCTGCGCGCTTGAAAAGAACGCGTCGGCACGGCTGTGCTCGCTGATAACGCCTAGCGGCATCTCTTCAATGAAGGAAATATCCAGCCCACGATCAATCGCAAAGCCTACGAGATCATTTATCTCGTGATCATTGCGGCCTTTCATGACGACGCAGTTGAGTTTGGTATGTTGAAAACCTGCCGCATTCGCTGCGTCAATTCCGCCGATGACGGTAGCCAGATCACCCGTGCGGGTTAGTTCGCGGAAGCGCTTGGCGTCCAGGCTGTCGAGGCTGATATTGAGGCGCTTGAGCCCCGCATCGAATAACGGTGCCGCGAGCTTGCCCAGCTGTGAACCGTTAGTGGTCATGCACAGTTCACGCAGCCCCGGCAGCGCGGCAATCCGTTTACAGAGATCTACAACGCCGGGGCGAATCAACGGTTCACCACCGGTCAGGCGGATTTTACGGGTGCCCAGCGCCACAAAGCTTTCAGCTAATTGATAGATCTCTTCCAGCGTCAATACGCGCTGTCGCGGCAAAAACTCCATGTCCTCGGCCATGCAATAGACACAGCGGAAATCGCACCGGTCGGTCACAGACATTCTGAGATAGTCGACCCGCCGGGAAAAACCATCCATCAACATTCGATCTGACATCTCAACCTCCATCAGCGCTCCAGGTCTATCGAGCATGGCGCTGGTTTTGGAAAGCCACTGCTATATAGGGCCTTGTTGAGGCAAGACTAAGGTCATTTAAAGTCGTCGTCTAATCACTATTAACAACTGATTGATCAATGGGGTCTATCGAGAGAAAAGTGGTTCATGTTTATGTTGATTTAAATATTTAACTCATTGATTTTTCGTGATTGTTTTGTTGATAGATTATTTTGATGATCTGGTCATTATTAACGATTAGACAGCCATGTAATACGCGGAATAGTCTGGGTTCGTACCCCTGAATCGGGCCCTTGAAGTGATTAACTGCGAATAACCTACCGCTAAATAAATCCGCATTTTTATAGGCGCACAACAACAGCAATTAACAACGACTTGACATCAGGTTGACGCCTGTGTGCACGTCTTGGAGAAGTATCATGAGCGAAGTTGAACGTTATAAACCGTATAAGGGGGCGGCCGCTGGCTGGGGCGCGCTGATTGCTGTGACCAAAAACTGGCTGGGCAGCGAAAACGCGTTCAAGAACATTCGAGCCATGCTCAAGACCAACCAGAACGGCGGCTTCGACTGCCCGGGCTGTGCCTGGGGCGAGTCGCCGGAAAATGGCATGGTCAAGTTCTGCGAGAACGGCGCCAAAGCGGTCAACTGGGAAGCTACCGGCCGCCTGGTCAACCCGGCGTTTTTCAACAAATACACGGTGTCGTCGCTGGCGGCACAAAGTGACTATTGGCTTGAATACCAGGGGCGCCTGACTCACCCCATGCGCTATGACGCCTCTGCTGATCGTTACGTCGAAACCAGCTGGGACGATGCGTTTGCCTTGATCGCCAAACACCTGAAAGGGCTGACGTCGCCGGATCAGGCCGAGTTCTACACCTCCGGTCGGGCCAGCAACGAAGCGGCTTACCTCTATCAGCTATTCGTTCGCGCCTACGGCACCAACAACTTCCCTGACTGTTCGAACATGTGCCACGAGGCGAGCGGCCTGGGCATGGATGACAGCGTCGGCGTGGGCAAAGGCACGGTGACGTTCGATGACCTGGAGGAAGCCGACGCGATTTTCGTCATCGGCCAGAACCCGGGCACTAATCACCCGCGGATGCTTGAGCCTCTGCGCGAAGCGGTGAAGCGGGGCGCGCAGGTGATCTGTTTCAACCCCCTGAAAGAGCGCGGGCTGGAACGCTTCCAGCATCCGCAGCATCCATTGGAAATGCTCACCAACGGCTCCGAACCGACCTCGTCTGCGTACTTTCGTCCGGCATTGGGCGGCGACATGGCGGCGATGCGTGGTATCGCCAAGTTCTTGTTGCAGTGGGAGCGTGAAGCGCTGGCGAACAACAGCGAGGCAGTGTTCGACCGCGCGTTCATCGCCGAGCACACCTCGGGCCTGGAAACCTATCTGGCTGAAGTCGACGCCACGACCTGGGAGCACATCGTCGAGCAGTCCGGCTTGTCGCTGGCGGACATCGAACTGGCGGCCCGCATGTACCGCAGAGCCAAGCGGGTCATCATGTGTTGGGCGATGGGGGTGACCCAGCACACGCACTCAGTGGTGACCGTGCAGGAGATCATCAATGTGCAGTTGTTGCGTGGCAATATCGGTCGCCCGGGTGCAGGGCTGTCGCCGGTACGCGGGCACAGTAACGTGCAGGGCGACCGCACCATGGGCATCAACGAACTGGCACCACCTGAGTTTATTGATGCGCTGGAAGCACGCTTTGCCTTCAAGGCACCGCGCCGACACGGGCATAACACGGTGATGGCGATTGCGGCGATGGAAGACGGACGCTCGAAAGTCTTCATCGGCCTGGGCGGCAACTTTGCTCAGGCAACTCCCGACAGTCCGCGCACTCATGACGCCCTGCGCAAGTGCGACCTCACGGTGCACATTGCCACAAAGCTCAATCGTAGCCATCTGGTCACCGGCCGTGAGGCCTTGATCTTGCCGTGCCTGGGGCGCACCGATATCGACATTCAAGAGGAAGGTCCGCAAGGCGTGACGGTAGAAGACACCTTCAGCATGGTGCACATTTCCCACGGCCAACTGAAACCCAAATCACCGCTGATGCGTTCGGAGCCGGCGATCATTGCCGGGATTGCCAACGCAACCCTGGGTAAGCACCCGATTGACTGGCTCTGGGCGGTCGCCGATTACAGTCGCATCCGTGACCTGATTGCCGACACCATTCCCGGTTTCGAGGATTTCAATAATAAACTGCTGCACCCCGGTGGCTTTCACCTGGGTAACGATGCCGCCAAACGCATCTGGAATACCTCGACTGGCAAAGCGCAGTTTGCTCCCAGCGAATTGCCGGAACACCTGGTCAGCGAAGGCGTGCGTAACCTGGACGTGAAGCCGGATCTGATCCTGCAAACCATGCGCTCCCACGATCAGTACAACACCACCTTGTACGGACTGGATGATCGTTATCGCGGCGTCTACGGCATGCGCGATGTGGTGTTCGTCAACGAGCAGGACATTCGCAAACTGGGTTACGAGCCGGGGCAAAAGGTCGACATGATCTCGCTGTGGGGCGATGGTCGTGAGCGTCGAGTGAGCGGTTTCACCTTGATCGCCTACGACATTCCGCCTGGTCAGGCCGCTGCCTATTACCCGGAAACCAACCCGCTGGTGCCGCTGGAAAGCTACGGCGACCGGACGTTCACGCCGACCTCGAAGTTCATCGCGATTCGCCTTGAACAGGCACAGGCCAGCAACCTGATCCAGTCCTTCGGCGCTTGAGTCTGGCCGGGGTGGCGTGATTACCACCCCGGCCTCACCAGATCATTGGAAATCTGTTCGCTGCGAGCCATGAGGCTCATTGCGGCCGGGCTCTGTGTGCACGTGCATCGGGCCACTATGAGGGTATTGTCATGTTAAATCCGGGAGCGCTCGACCTGGCGCGAATTCAATTCGCGTTTACGGTCTCGTTTCACATCATATTTCCCGCCATCACTATCGGGCTTGCCAGTTTCCTGGCGGTCCTCGAAGGGCTCTGGCTGAAAAGCAACAACTCGGTTTACAAGGACCTGTATCACTTCTGGTCGAAAATCTTTGCCGTCAACTTCGGTATGGGAGTGGTCTCCGGGCTGGTCATGGCCTACGAGTTCGGCACCAACTGGAGCCGGTTCTCTGACTTCGCCGGGAGTATTACCGGGCCATTGCTGACGTATGAGGTGTTGACGGCGTTTTTTCTCGAGGCCGGCTTCCTTGGGGTGATGTTGTTCGGCTGGAACCGGGTAGGGCGAGGGCTGCACTTCTTTGCCACGGTGATGGTCGCCATCGGTACGTTGATCTCGACCTTCTGGATTCTGGCCTCCAACAGCTGGATGCAGACGCCACAGGGGTTCTCGATCGTGGATGGGCGGATCATGCCGATGGACTGGCTGGCCATCGTCTTCAATCCGTCGTTCCCTTTCCGACTGGCGCATATGGCCATCGCTGCGTTTGTGGCTACAGCGTTCTTTGTCGGCTCTTCCGCAGCCTGGCATTTGCTGCGTAAAAATGACACGCCGCAAGTGCGCAAAATGCTTTCGATGGCGTTGTGGATGGCGTTGATCGTGGCGCCGATCCAGGCGGTGGTCGGTGATGCCCATGGTCTGAATACCCTGGAACATCAACCGGCGAAAATTGCCGCCATGGAAGGGCACTGGGAAAACATCGGTAACGAGCCGACGCCGCTAGTGCTGTTCGGTATCCCGGACATGGCGGCCGAGAAGACCCGTTATGCGCTGGAAATCCCTTACCTGGGCAGCCTCATCCTGACTCACAGCCTGGATAAACAGATCCCCGCGCTCAAGAGTTTCCCAAAAGAGGACCGTCCTAACGCGACCATCATCTTCTTCAGCTTTCGGATTATGGCCGGGCTTGGAATGTTGATGATCCTCACCGGTTTGCTGGGTCTTGTTTTACGTCGTAACGAGGCGCTGTACCGCAACCGCCTGTTCCTGCGCCTGGTGTTGTTCATGGGGCCGACCGGTCTTATCGCGATGTTGGCGGGCTGGATCACCACAGAAGTAGGCCGTCAGCCATGGGTCGTCTACGGGCTTCTGCGAACCGCCGATGCGGCTTCCAACCACACGGTCACGCAGCTCAGCGTTTCGCTGGCGTTGTTTGTGTTGATCTACTTCTCGGTGTTCGCGGTGGGCATCGGCTACATGATGAAGCTGGTACGCAAAGGCCCGCAGCCACATCACGAGCATCCGCCTCAAGGCGGTCTGGACCAGGAGCGCACGCCACGCCGCCCCCTGTCCGCCATCTCCGAGACGTTCGCGTCCGGCGATCACGTCAACTGAGCAAGGGGATAGATCATGGGTATTCAAGGTATAGATCTGTCGTTGATCTGGGGCGTCATCATTGCCTTCGGGGTGATGATGTACGTGATCATGGACGGCTTCGATCTGGGGTTGGGCATCCTGTTCCCGCTGATCCCGGACAGGCAGGAACGCGATGTGATGATGAACACCGTCGCGCCGGTCTGGGACGGTAACGAAACCTGGCTGATACTCGGCGGGGCGGCACTTTACGGTGCGTTTCCGTTGGCTTACTCGGTGATTCTGGAGGCGTTGTATCTGCCGCTGATTTTCATGCTGGCCGGGTTGATATTTCGCGGTGTGGCGTTTGAATTCCGCTTCAAGGCCAGTCCTGAAAAACGTCACATCTGGGACATGGCCTTTATCGGCGGCTCGCTCCTGGCAACGTTTTGCCAAGGCATCGTGATTGGCGCCTATATCGCTGGAATTCCGGTGGTCAATAGGCAGTTTGCAGGCGGCACCCTGGACTGGCTGTCAGCCTTTCCACTGTTCTGCGGTTTCGGGTTGATCGTCGCCTACGCGCTGCTCGGCAGTACCTGGTTGCTGGTCAAGACCGAAGGCATGCTTGAATCACGCATGCGTCACTACACTCGGCCGCTGGCGTTCACCCTCACGGCGGTCGTGGCGGTGCTCTGTGTCTGGACACCGATGCTGCATCCGGAGATTGCGATTCGCTGGTTCACGCACGCGCATACCGTGGTCTTTGGCGGGTTGTTGATCCTCGGAGTGCTGGCGCTATTCGGGTTGCTCAGATCGTTACGCCACTATCACTCGCACTGGCCATTTGTGTTCACGTTGGCGCTGGTTTTCCTGGGGTATATCGGTCTGGCCTTCAGCATCTGGCCGAATATCGTACCGCCCTCCATCAGCCTGTGGGAGGCCGCATCGCCGCCTTCAAGCCAGCTGTTCATCTTGATCGGCACGTTGTTCATTCTGCCAATCATCCTGATGTACACCTGCTGGAGCTACTACGTGTTCCGCGGAAAAGTGAGGATCGGCGATGGCTACCATTGAAAGCAAAAGCGCTCTGACGAGTGAAGAGTCGGTCACGCAAAACCAATCCTCCCCTTGGTATCGACGGGTTCTTTGGTTGATCGCTATCTGGTTCGGCAGTGTGATTGCGCTGGGGGCAGTGGCGAGCTTGTTCCGGCTGATGATGCATATGGCCGGAATGACCACTCATTGATGACTGGTTTCATACGATAAAGGCCCGGCGCGATCTTTCGCGCCGGGCCTTTTTTTACCAATGGCCTAAGGCTCGCGATCAGCGAGCTCTTCGAGCAGGTCTGCTGACGGAACGAAGAACAAGCCTCCGGTGACCGCCGTGCTGAAATCGAGCAACCGGTCATAGTTGCCCGCGGGTCTGCCGACAAACATGTTCTCGAGCATCTGCTCGATCGGTTCTGGGGAGCGCGCATAGCCGATGAAGTAGGTACCGAACTCGCCTGCGCCTGGCCGACCGAACGGCATGTTATCGCGCAGGATTTTCACTTCCTGTCCGTCCTTGGTGATGGTCGTCAAGGAGCTGTGCGAACAGCTCGGTTTGACCGAGTCATCGAGTTCGATATCGGAGAGTTTTTTGCGTCCGATAATGCGTTCCTGAGCCTCGACGGATAACTCGTTCCACGCGCTCATCTTGTGCAGGTATTTCTGTACCAGCACATAGCTGCCACCGCTATACGACGGGTCTTCATCACCAATGATCGTGAAGTCGACAGCATGGCGACCGACCGGGTTTTCGGTGCCGTCGACAAAACCGACCATGCTGCGCATGTCGAAATAACGGAAACCCTGAACTTCATCAACGACCGAGACTGCATCGCCAAGCGCTGAGAGCAATTGCGTCGCCAATTCGAAACAGAGGTCCATTTGATCCGCACGAATGTGCAGCAAAATGTCGCCCGGCGTTGCGACGGCTCGACGTCCCTCTACACCGAACTCGCGGAATGGATGCAAAGAGGCGGGACGCGGGCTGCCGAACAAGGTATCCCAGGCACTGGAACCGATGCCGCAGACACACGACAAATTGCCCGAGGGAGCACGTTTACCGACCGATCGCGTGAGGGCCGCGACGTCTGCGCACCAGGCCCGCACTTTAGCGGCAGATTCATTCCCAGGCGCTAGTGTGGCGACGATGAAAATCGCGCTGCTGGTAATGGGACTACAGACAGATTGAGGATCAGGCGTTTGATTATCCATTGGCATCAGTTTTGTCATTGATAATTCCACATGCGGCGCAGCGGGAGTGAAAGACAGTAGCAGGTAATGGTTTCAAAACAGCAATCGACGTGGACGAGCAGTCCATGCGGCGTACCTCACTCATCGTGGCTTTCATGGAAAACGTTAACTTGAGCGTAACGGTTCGCCGCTCATCTTGATTGATGCCTCCCTCCGTTAGCTCCTAAGGTAACTCCACAAAAGCGAACCCGTGGAGTGAGCATGACAACAACAATATCCCCCGACTCGCGCTGGACGCGGCGGCGCAGTGAAAAACAGCGTCGCCTGGAGCAGGTGCGGGGTCTCGCCGATGGCGTGGTGTTGCCCACCGACAAGATCGTTGCGGCGCTGGAGGCATTGATTCTGCCTGGCGACCGCGTGGTGCTGGAGGGCAACAACCAGAAGCAGGCGGACTTTCTTTCCCGTTCCCTGGCCAAGGCCGATCCGGCCAAGCTGCATGACCTGCACATGATCATGCCCAGCGTCGGCCGCTCCGAGCACCTGGACCTGTTCGAACGCGGCATCGCGCGTAAGCTCGATTTCTCCTTCGCCGGCACCCAAAGTCTGCGCATCAGCCAGTTGCTTGAAGATGGTCTGCTGGAAATCGGCGCGATCCATACCTACATCGAGCTCTACGCCCGACTGGTGGTGGACCTGATTCCGAATGTGGTGCTCTCGGCCGGTTTCATGGCCGACCGTGCCGGCAATATCTACACCGGGCCGAGCACCGAGGACACTCCGGCGCTGATCGAGCCGGCGGCCTTCAGCGACGGCATTGTGATCGTCCAGGTCAACCAGTTGGTGGACGACGTCAGCGAGTTGCCCCGCGTGGACATCCCCGCGTCCTGGGTGGATTTCGTGGTGGTGGCCGACAAGCCGTTCTACATCGAACCGTTGTTCACCCGTGACCCTCGGCACATCAAACCCGTGCATGTGCTGATGGCGATGATGGCGATCCGCGGGATTTATGAGAAACACAACGTTCAGTCGCTCAACCACGGTATCGGTTTCAACACTGCCGCCATCGAATTGATCTTGCCGACCTACGGCGAATCGCTTGGACTCAAGGGCAAGATCTGCCGCAACTGGACCCTTAACCCGCACCCGACGCTGATTCCGGCCATCGAAAGTGGCTGGGTCGAAAGCGTGCATTGCTTCGGCACCGAACTGGGGATGGAGAATTACATCGCCGCGCGCCCGGACGTGTTTTTCACTGGTCGCGACGGCTCCCTGCGTTCCAATCGAATGTTCTGCCAACTGGCCGGGCAGTACGCGGTGGACCTGTTTATCGGTGCAACCTTGCAGGTGGACGGCGACGGCCATTCTTCCACCGTGACCCGTGGACGCCTGGCCGGTTTTGGCGGCGCGCCGAACATGGGCCACGACCCGCGTGGTCGCCGCCACGGTACCCCGGCCTGGCTCGACATGCGCCACGACGATGCCCCCGAAGCGCTGCTCGAACGTGGCAAGAAGCTGGTGGTGCAAATGGTCGAGACTTTCCAGGAGGGCGGCAAACCGACTTTCGTTGAAACCCTCGATGCGGTTGAAGTGGCGAAGAAAAGCGGCATGCCGCTGGCGCCGATCATGATCTACGGCGACGACGTCACTCACCTGCTCACCGAAGAAGGCATCGCCTATTTGTACAAGGCGCGCTCCCTGGAAGAACGCCAGGCAATGATCGCGGCTGTGGCCGGGGTCACCGCCATCGGCCTGCGCCATAACCCCAAAGACACTGCGCGGATGCGCCGCGAGGGCCTGATCGCCTTGCCCGAAGACCTCGGCATCCGCCGCACCGACGCCACCCGCGAATTGCTGGCGGCGAAAAGCGTCGCCGATCTGGTGGAGTGGTCGGGTGGCTTGTACAACCCGCCCGCCAAATTCAGGAGCTGGTAATGCACGCACTCAATCTGCAACCCAAACGCCTGACCCTGGCCGAACGGCTGGCGGACCTGGCGGTAGACGCGCTGATCGACGAAGCCGACCTGTCACCCAAACCGGCGCTGGTCGATCGTCGCGGCAACGGTGCCCACAGCGATTTGCACCTGGGGCTGATGCACGCTTCGGCACTGTCGCTGTGGCCGGCCTTCAAGGACATGGCGCAAGCAGCTATCACGTTTGGCGAAGTCGGTCTGCCGCTGCGCGAGGCCCTCGGGCAAATCGGTCGCGACGGTGAACAAACGATGCTGGCCACCACCGATGGCGTGAACACCCATCGCGGAGCGATCTGGGCCTTGGGCCTGTTGGTCGCGGCCGCCGCGCTGGAACCTGAATCCTGTGGTGCCAGCGCGGTCACTGTGCGCGCCGCGCGTCTGGCTTTACTCGAGGATCGCCATGCGCCACGGCCGTTCAGCCACGGCGCTCAAGTAGCACAACGTTACGGGGCGCGAGGCGCTCGGGAAGAGGCACAACTAGGCTTTCCGGCCGTGATGCAATTCGGCTTGCCGCAACTCCAACGTAGCCGCGCCAATGGCAGCGGCGAACAGAACGCCCGGCTCGATGCCTTGCTGGCGATCATGAGCACGCTCGCCGATACCTGCGTGCTTTACCGCGCAGGCGAACAGGGGCTGCAAACGATGCAACTCGGCGCCCGCTCGGTGCTCGAGGCGGGCGGCAGCGCCAGCCTGGCCGGTCGTCGCCGGTTGCATGAGCTGGACCAACAATTAATTGCGTTGAATGCCTCGCCGGGCGGCGCTGCGGATTTGCTTGCAGCCTGTCTGTTTATCGACCGCATCTCAGCCCGCGACGGCGTCATCCAGGGAGCTTTCTGATGGAAACCTTATCCTTTGAATTCCCCGCCGGGCAGCCGGCGCGGGGCAGGGCGCTGGTCGGCTGTGTCGGCTCGGGCGATCTTGAAGTGCTGCTCGAACCGGGACAGGCCGGCACCCTGACGATCCAGGTGCAGACCTCGGTCAATGGCAGCCAACAGCGCTGGCAGCATGTGTTCGCACGGATGTTCGATGGCCAGACACCGCCGGCGATGACCATCGACATTCATGATTTCGGGGCCACGCCAGGCGTGGTGCGCTTGCGTCTGGAACAAGGTTTCGAGGAGATTGGCCATGAGTGACAGTGCAGCGCTGCTCAACAAACACAGCTTCGTCGAACTCGGTGCCCGGCAACGCGCCAAGGCCTTGCTCGACGCCGGGACCTTCCGTGAATTGCTCGACCCGTTCCAGCGTGTCATGTCGCCATGGCTGTCGCGTCAGGGCGTGGTGCCGCAAGCCGATGACGGTGTGGTCATCGCCAAGGGCAGCATCGGCGGTTTGCCAGTGGTGATCGCCGCCATCGAAGGCGCCTTTCAGGGCGGCAGCCTGGGTGAAGTCGGCGGGGCGAAAATTGCCGGCGCGCTGGAACTGGCAGCCGAGGACAACCGCAAGGGCATCGCCACCCGCGCCGTGCTGTTGCTGGAAACCGGTGGCGTGCGTTTGCAGGAAGCCAACCTCGGGCTGGCAGCGATTGCCGATATTCACGCGGCGATTGTCGATCTGCGCCAGTACCAGCCGGTGATCGGTGTGGTGGCCGGCAGCGTTGGTTGTTTTGGCGGTATGTCGATTGCCGCCGGGTTGTGCAGTTATCTGCTGGTTACTCAGGAAGCGCGACTTGGCCTTAATGGTCCGCAGGTGATCGAACAGGAAGCCGGGATCGAGGAATACGACTCACGCGACCGTCCGTTCATCTGGAGCCTGACCGGCGGCGAGCAACGGTTCGCCAGTGGACTGGTGGATCGGTATGTCGCCGATGACGTGGCGCAGATTCAGCAACAGGTCAGCGAGTTGTTGCAGCAGGGGTTACCCGCTAAACAGCGCAGTCGCCAGGCGGATCTTTTCCTGCAACGCCTCGCGCGCCTGGACGCGGTGCCACAAATCGAGCCGGTGACGGTTCGCGATCTGTACCAAGGAGCGCACTCATGAGCAGTTATTCCCTGAGAGGTTTGCACTGGTTTGACGCCTTGAGTGCCGGCGCCACCGTCGTCGACGGATTGCCCGCTTCGTTGAAAGTCGCCGATGGCGTGCTGCGCGAGCAGCCCGTGCGGTTTATCGCGGTGGTGGCCGATCCGCAGAACCGCTTTGTCCGCGCCCGTCACGGCGAGGTCGGTTTGTTGGAGGGCTGGGGTCTGGCCAAAGCGGTGGATGAAGTCATTGAAGCCGATCGCGCCAAACCGCAAAAACGCGCATTGATCGCCATCGTCGATGTGCCGAGCCAGGCCTACGGTCGTCGCGAAGAAGCCTTGGGCATCCACCAGGCGCTGGCCGCTGCTGCGGACAGTTATGCCCGTGCACGACTGGCCGGGCATGCGGTGATTGGTTTGCTGGTGGGCAAGGCGATGTCCGGGGCGTTTCTGGCCCACGGTTATCAGGCCAACCGGCTGATTGCCTTGCGTGATCCTGGAGTAATGGTTCACGCCATGGGCAAGGTCTCGGCTGCGCGGGTCACCTTGCGCAGCGTTGAGGAGCTCGAAGTGCTGGCCGCCAGCGTGCCGCCGATGGCCTATGACATCGACAGCTATGCCAGCCTCGGCTTGCTTTGGGAAACCCTGACGGTGGAGCAAATCGAGCAGCCGACCGCGAGCGATCTGGCGCGGGTCAGCGACTGTTTACGCCAGGCCATTGGCGACGTTGAAAGCACCGGGGCTGATTTGAGCTCGCGTCTGGGGGCGGCCAATCGTGCGGCGTCAAGCAAGGTTCGCCAACTGTTGCGTGAGCAATGGTGAACGCGTTTCTGGCCCATGACCTGCTCTGGGGACTGACCCCGGAGCAGTTGCCAACGGACGCGCCGCAATGGGTTATCGAGGTGACACGCAAAGGTCAGCCGGTCGTGGTTCGACGCGCCTTGAGTGCCGAAGATCAGATTGCGGTGGGTGTGCGTGGACCGTTGCGCGAGCAACGTTATGCCACGTGGATGGCGGTCGAGGCGATCCGGCAGCGGATTCGACCGGAAGATCTTTGCCATGTCGAGGGTGATCGCGATCTGCCGGCCTTGCAGGCCCTGGTGCAATTGCGACCGATGCTCGATGCCTGCGGTTGGGTCTGGGGCGTCAGTGGCAGCGCCGGGTTTGAATTGGCCTGTGGTGTGACGGCCTTGCATGAGCGCAGCGATCTCGACTTGATCCTGCGTACGCCGCAACCGTTGGATCGGGTTCAGGCTCGGGAACTGCTGACGTGGCTGGACGCCGCTGCGTGCCCGGTGGATATGCAATTGCAAACGCCACTGGGCGCGGTTGCCTTGCGCGAATGGGCCGGTCCGGCACAGCGGGTGCTGCTCAAAAATGCCCACGAAGCACGGCTGGTGACCGACCCTTGGTATCCACAGGAGCAAATGGCGTGAGCAGCCTGTTGGTGTTTCCCGGCCAGGGCGCGCAGCAGCCGGGCATGCTCCATCGTTTGCCCAAGGCGACCGTGATCGAGGCGAGCGAGGTGCTGGGCGAAGATGTTTTGCTACTCGATTCCACCCAGGCGCTGAAGTCGACCCGTGCGGTTCAGTTGTGTCTGCTGATCGCGGGAACCGCGGCGGCGCGCAGCTTGTTGCAGCAGGGATGTACTGCGGATTACGTGGCCGGGTTATCCATCGGCGCGTACCCGGCGGCGGTGGTGGCGGGTGCGTTGCGTTTCAGCGATGCGCTGCATCTGGTCAGCCTGCGGGGTGAGTTGATGCAACAGACCTGGCCGCAGGGCTACGGCATGACCGCGATCATCGGTCTGGACCTCGCGACCGTGGAAGGCTTGCTGGCGCAGGTTCACAGCAGCGAGACGCCGGTTTACCTGGCCAATATCAATGCCGATAACCAACTGGTGATTGCCGGCAGTGATGCGGCGATGAACGCTGTCGCTGAATTGGCCAAAGGCTGTGGCGCAGGGTTGGCTAAACGGCTGGCGGTCAGCGTGCCGTCGCATTGCCCACTGCTCGATGAGCCCGCGCAGGTACTGGCCGAGGCGTTTGCCAAAGTGCCATTGAAGCTACCGACAATCGGCTACCTGAGTGGCAGCCGCGCCCGGCCGATCCGTTCGGTCGAGGCGTTGCGCGAGGACCTGGCGTTCAACATGTGCCGGGTGGTGGACTGGCGCGGCACCGTACAAAGCGCCTACGAGCGTGGCGTGCGGTTGCACATCGAACTGCCGCCCGGCGCGGTGCTGACAGGATTGGCCCGACGGGTGTTTGAACAAGGCACGGTGATCGCCTTCGACGGTGCGCGCCTGGACACGTTGCAAGCGCTGCTGCGTGAGGAGGGACGTCGCCAACCCTAGACACCGCTCACGCTGCGAAGGACAAAAACAATAACTTCGACGATGCACTTTGAGGATAACAACAATGATTATTTACGGTGTGGCGCTGCTGGCGATCTGTACGCTGGCAGGGGTGATCATGGGTGACATGCTCGGCGTGTTGCTGGGCGTCAAGTCCAATGTCGGCGGGGTCGGTATCGCGATGATCCTGCTGATTTTCGCGAAGCTGTGGATGCACAAGCGCGGCGGCATGACCAAGGATTGCGAGTTGGGTGTCGGCTTCTGGGGCGCCATGTACATTCCGGTGGTGGTGGCCATGGCTGCACAACAGAACGTTGTCGCCGCCTTGCACGGCGGCCCGGTGGCGGTGTTGGCGGCCATCGGTTCAGTGGTGATCTGTGGTTGCACTATCGCCCTGATCAGCCGGACCCACAAAGGCGAGCCGTTGCCGGATGAACCGGTCGACAGTCTCTCGATCACGGCTCCAGCGGGAGGTCGCTGATATGTGGAATCTCATGGAAGCGGGTCTGAAACATAACGATCTGGTCACCGCGTTCGCATTCGTCGGGGTGATCATGTGGATCTCCGTCGTGCTCTCCAAACGCCTGACGTTCGGACGGATTCACGGCTCGGCGATTGCCATCGTCATCGGCCTGGTGCTGGCCTGGGTCGGCGGCACGCTCACCGGTGGGCAGAAAGGCCTGGCGGACGTCGCGGTGTTTTCCGGCATCGGCCTGATGGGAGGCGCCATGCTGCGGGACTTTGCGATCGTCGCCACGGCGTTCGAGGTGCAGGCCACCGAAGCACGCAAGGCCGGGCTGATCGGCGCGCTCGCGCTGCTGCTGGGTACCGTGCTGCCGTTTATTGTCGGGGCGAGCATCGCCTGGATGTTCGGCTATCGCGATGCGGTGAGCATGACCACCATTGGCGCCGGTGCGGTGACCTACATCGTTGGCCCGGTGACGGGCGCGGCGATTGGCGCCAGTTCCGACGTGGTCGCGCTATCGATTGCCACCGGCTTGATCAAGGCGATTCTGGTGATGGTCGGCACGCCGATGGCCGCGCGATGGATGGGGCTTGATAACCCGCGCTCGGCGATGGTCTTCGGTGGGTTGGCCGGCACCGTCAGCGGTGTGACGGCGGGCCTGGCGGCGACGGATCGGCGGTTGGTGCCTTATGGGGCGCTGACGGCGACCTTTCATACTGGGCTGGGCTGCCTGCTGGGGCCGTCGTTGCTGTACTTCATCGTTCGCGGGATTGTCGGCTAGGTTGAGGATTTGACTCGCCTGTGATGCCGTCATCGCGGGCAAGCCTTGCTCCTACTGGTTTTGCGTAAGCCGCAGGATTTTGGCGCGACATATGACCCGTAGGAGCAAGGCTTGCCCGCGATGGGCTCGCCTCGGTTTCAGGCCTGCCGATTGGCATACATCCGACACTCCGCCAACAACGCCAGCAGGTTCGGGTCGCGTTCCTTGGCTTTCAGAAACACCACCCCAATGTGCTGCTGCAACCGATAGCGCTCCTGCAACGGGATCAGCTTCACCCGGTTCTCGTACACCGCCGCAATCCGCCCTGGCAGCAGCGCATAGCCAACCCCGGAGCTGACCATGCTCAGCAGGGTGAAGATGTCGTTGACCTGCATCGCCACCTTGGGCTCGAACCCCGCCTGCTTGAACACCCGGATACTGTCCTGATGCGTGGCGAAGCCCTGGGTCAGGGTAATGAAGGTCTCGTTGCGCACTTCGGCGAGATCGACTTCAACCCGTTGGGCAAATGGTGAATCGGCCGGTGTGGCGAGGAAGATGTCGTCGGAAAACAGTGGGATCTGCTCGCAGTCCGGGTCGTTGACACTGTCGTCCAGGGATACCAGGATCGCGTCGACTTCCATGTTCTTGAGCTTGTACAGCAGGTCGATGTTCGAACCGAGGATCAGGTCGATATTGAGTTCGCTGCGGCGGATCTTCAGGCCCATGATCAGTTGCGGCACAGTCTTGACCGTCAGCGAATACAGCGAGCCGAGCTTGAAGCGTTCGGCCGAAAACCCCGCGGCTTCGCGGGTCAGGCGCACGCTTTCGAGCACATCCTGAATCAGCTTCTGCGCCCGCTCTTCGAGTACATAGGCGCTTTCCAGCGGCGTCAGGTTACGCCCTTCATGCTTGAACAGCGGGCAGCGCAATGCGCTTTCCAGCGAGTGAATGGCCCGGTGCACGCTGACGTTGCTGGTCTGCAGTTCGGCCGCCGCACGGGCCAGGTTGCCGGTGCGCATGAACGCCAGGAACACTTCCAGCTTTTTCAGGGTCAGTTCTTCGTCGATCAGCATGGCCATCACTCTTTTTCAGTCCGCTGATTATGCCCATGCGCTGTTGCGTTGTCCGATGTGCGGTTGCGTTCCTGTCAGGTCGGTGTTGACCGTCGTAACCTGCGACTTGAAGCGCTCATTCAACCGAATAATGTGATGAGTGCTTTTATGCGTCATCAGCAGGCACTTCGGTTCCATGCGCAGCCATAGTGTGCATTTGTGTGCGCATTAATGGTGCAAGGATGAAATTTGATGTACGGGTCTGAAGGTTTGGTATTACAAAGCTCATAAAAAAGAGTGGGTAAAAATTTCCCGTTTACAGGGCAATAAAGTCAACTTATTTACCCAATGCACCGATTTTGTTCGCGCCAGAGTTGTGCAAACGATAAGTGCAATAAACGTTTCAGCGTGTTACGAGAAAAACACCGTATAAATGAACGTAAATGTCGCCTCAATATCATTGTTGGGGCTTTTTCCGATTTTTAGCGGCCCTGGCGTTGCGTGGGCACAGCCCTTGCAAAAGCACTTTCAAACCACCGGAAGTGTGGTTTTTGCGAAAAAAGGAAACTGGGGGCGTTACAAGTAGGAGCGCCAGTAAGCTAATCCGGAAACGGCCAGATCTCTGACGCCAGAATGCGTCAAGACGCTGTCGGAATCGTGAGCTTCCAGCTTCATAAAGGGACAGGAAGTTCACGGTGCACACTGAGGTGCTTTACAGAAACAGTACTCACTAAAACAACGTAAGGCTTCATCTATTGGAATGACAAAGTTATAAAAAAATGCCGGCTGTATCGCGGCAAGGAGTGGGGTATGTCCCGAGCTTTTTTTAATGAAATGTATGATGCGAGTGGTGGCTGCCGGCCACATTACCAGGAGTTTGCGCGCTGGTTGGCGGACACGCCCCTGGAGCTGCTGGATCAGCGTCGTCGCGAAGCCGACCTGCTGTTCCATCGAGCCGGCATCACCTTCACGTTATATGGGGACGAGCAGGGCACCGAGCGGTTGATTCCGTTCGACATCATTCCACGCAGCATCAAGGCCAGCGAATGGCAGATGGTCGAGCGTGGCTGCATTCAGCGGGTCCAGGCCTTGAACATGTTCCTGGCCGATATCTATCACGGGCAACGGATTCTCAAGGAGGGCATTATTCCGGCCGAACAGGTGTTGGCCAACGAGGGTTATCAGGTCGCCATGCAGGGCCTGAATCTGCACCGCGGTATCTATGCGCACATCTCCGGGGTCGATCTGGTGCGCGATGGCGACGGCAGTTACTACGTACTCGAAGACAATCTGCGCACGCCCAGCGGCGTCAGCTACATGCTCGAAGACCGCAAGATGATGATGCGCCTGTTTCCCGAACTCTTCGCCGCCCAGCGTGTGGCGCCCATCGACCACTACCCGAACCTGCTGTTGGACACCCTCAAGAGCTCCAGCCCCCTGGACAACCCGACGACCGTGGTACTGACCCCGGGCCGCTTCAACAGCGCTTACTTCGAACACGCGTTCCTGGCCCGTGAAATGGGTGTGGAACTGGTTGAAGGCGCCGATCTGTTCGTTCGCGACGATCATGTCTACATGCGCACCACCGCCGGCCCGAAACAGGTGGATGTGATTTATCGGCGCCTCGACGATGCGTTTCTCGACCCGCTGTCCTTCAATCCGGACTCCATGCTGGGCGTGCCCGGGCTGGTGACGGTTCATCGCGCAGGGAACGTGATCCTCGCCAATGCCATAGGCACCGGCGTGGCGGATGACAAGTCGATCTACCCGTATGTCGGTGACATGATCCGCTTCTACCTCGCCGAGGAACCGATCCTCAAGAACGTACCGACCTGGCAGTGTCGCAAACCGGAAGAGCTGTCCCACGTGCTGGCCAATCTTCCCGAACTGGTGGTCAAGGAGACCCAAGGTTCCGGTGGCTACGGGATGCTGGTCGGCCCGGCGGCCACAGCGGCGGAAATCGAGGACTTCCGCGCGCGTCTCAAGGCACGTCCCGAAGCGTATATCGCCCAGCCGACGCTGTGCCTGTCCACGTGTCCGACCTTTGTCGAAAGCGGCATCGCCCCACGCCACATCGACCTGCGCCCGTTTGTGCTGTCGGGCCGTGAAACCCGCCTGGTGCCCGGCGGCCTGACCCGCGTGGCATTGCGCGAAGGCTCGCTGGTGGTGAACTCGTCCCAGGGCGGCGGCACCAAAGACACTTGGGTAGTGGAGGACTAAGACATGCTTTCAAGAACCGCTTCGGACCTCTACTGGATGTCCCGTTATCTGGAGCGCGCCGAAAACCTGGCGCGCATGCTCGAAGTCAGTTACTCGCTGTCGCTGATGCCCCAGGCGGGGCGCACCGATGGCCATGCCGAGCTGTCGATGTCGCTGTTGGCCGCCGGCACGCTGGACGACTACAACCAGCGCTACGGCGAACTCAACACCGAACGCATGCTGCATTTTTTTGCGCTGGATGAAACCAACCCCGGCAGTATCTATTGCTGCCTGCAAGCGGCGCGGGCCAATGCCCACGCGGTACGTGGACGGATCACCGCCGACATGTGGGAGAACATCAACGCCACCTGGCTGGAGATGCGCAACATCGCCCGCAATGGCCTGGGTCGTTATGGCATCAGCCATTTCTGCGAATGGGTCAAGGAGCGTTCGCACCTGTTCCGCGGGGCAACCTCCGGCACCATCATGCGTAACGATGCCTACTGCTTCATTCGACTGGGCACCTTCCTCGAACGCGCCGACAACACCCTGCGCCTGCTGGATGCGCGCTACGAAATGTACGGCGAGGAGTCGGAGGAGGTGAGCGACAACTCGGCCCGCGGCTACTACCAATGGAGCGCCTTGCTCCGCGCCTTGTCGTCTTTCGAGGCGTTCAACGAGCTCTACCGCAATGCGCCGAACGCCGAGCAGGTCTCCGAGATGCTGCTGTTGCGCGCCGCGGTTCCGCGTTCGCTGCACGCCTGCATCGAGGAACTGGACCAGATCCTCGCCAGCCTGCCAGGCAGTAACGGGCGGGCGGCCCAGCGGCTGGCCGCCGAACTGAATGCGCGGCTGCGCTACACCGGGATCGACGAGATTCTCGGTTTCGGTCTACACCTCTGGCTGACTGATTTCATCTCCCAGGTTCGCCATCTCGGCCAGACCGTCCACGAATCCTATCTGGAGGTCGTATGAAACTGTCCATACGCCACGACACCACCTACAGCTACACCGACGAAGTCTGCACCAGCATCCAGTTCCTGCGTTTGACGCCCAAGAACACCGAGCGCCAGCACATTCTGGAATGGCACCTGGAACTGCCGCGCCTGGTACGTAGCCAGCTCGACCCTTACGGCAACATCCTGCACGTATTGACGATGGATGAGCCCCACGGCGCCCTCGTGCTAACCGCCTATGGTGAGGTTGAAATCGACCAGATGCTGGAGGTGGAGCACGACAGTCAGTCGCCGTTGCCGTTCTTGCGCACCAGCCATCTGACCAAGGCTGACGACGCCCTCAATGCCTTTGCCATACAGCGGTGCGGCACGCGGCGTGATCGCGGGGCGTTGATTGACTTGATGCATGGCCTCGCCGAACACATGGTCTACAGCCCGGGCGCTACAGCGGTGGACACCACCGCAGCCGAAGCCTTTGCCGCCGGCGTCGGGGTCTGCCAGGACCATACCCATGCCTTCCTGGCCTGCGCTCGCAGCCTGGGCATTCCTGCGCGCTACGTCTCCGGTTATCTGTGCACAGAAGATGAAAGCCATTTGGCCAGCCATGCCTGGGCCGAAGCCTGGCTCGACGATGGTTGGTACAGCTTCGACGTCACCAACCGATTGGCGCGACCCGAGCGCCATCTGAAACTGGCGGTGGGCCTCGAGTACCTTGACGCTTGCCCGGTGCGCGGCATGCGTCGCGGGGGAGGGGCCGAGCACATGCTCGCGCGGGTCCAGGTGTCGTCCCAGTTGCAGGTTCAGCACCAATAAAACTCGTTCGCACCGTCACCATAACCGGCTATACCGTCACCATGACGGTATGGCCGCTCATCATTCAGATCTTCGGCCAGCCACGCCCGCACCCGCGCCTTTCTTGGTCGGGTGCTGTGAGCCCGAGCATCCCTAATGTGTGAGACCTGCCATGTTCAAATTTTCTGCCCATGAGTATCCCTACGCCTCACAGCGCCAAAGTGTTTTCGCAAAACGCGGCATGGTCGCGGCCTCGCAGCCGTTGGCTGCCGAAGCCGGTATCGAGATCATGCGGCGTGGTGGCAACGCCATTGACGCCGCGATTGCCACCGCAGCAGCGTTGACCGTGGTCGAGCCGACCGGTTGCGGTATCGGTGGCGACGCCTTTGCACTGGTCTGGACTCAGAACAAACTGCATGGTTTGAGCGCCAATGGCGGCGCCCCGCAGGCCCTGAGCATTGAAGCGGTGAGAGCCGCCGGCCACAAAAAAATGCCATTGCATGGATGGACACCCGTGACAGTTCCAGGCTGCCCGTCGGCCTGGGCTGAGCTGTCCAAACGGTTCGGTCGTCTGCCCTTTGCCGATGTGTTGCAGCCAGCCATCAGTTTGGCAGGCGACGGCTTTCCGGTTTCGCCAGTGGTTGCTCTTCAATGGCAAACCGCGTTGGAGAACTTCACCCCGAGCCGCAACGAAGTGCTCGATAGCTGGTTCGAAACCTTTTTGATTGACGGACGAGCGCCCCGCGCCGGCGAGATGTTTTACAACCCGGCCCAGGCGCGGACCTTGACGGAACTCGCGGCCACAGGTTGCGAAAGCTTTTATCGTGGGGCGCTGGCGCAACGGTTGGACGCCCATTCCAGGGCGACCGGCGGGTATTTGCGCGCCAGTGATTTACAAGGTTACCGCGCCCAATGGGTCGAGCCGATCAAGGTCAATTATCGAGGCTATGACGTCTGGGAGATTCCGCCGAGCGGCCAGGGCCTCGTGGCCTTGATGGCCTTGAAGATTCTCGAGGGTTTCGACTTCGATCACCGCGACAGTCAGCAGACCTGGCACCGTCAGCTTGAGGCCATGAAACTCGCTTACAGCGACGGCCTGCATTACATCACTGACCCGCAGCACATGCGGGTCGCGGTGGAGGATTTACTCAGCGAAAACTATGTTGCCCATCGTCGGGCACAGATCGGTGAGCAGGCGATGGCCCCACAACCGGGTGATCCTCACGCCAGCGGCACGGTGTACCTGGCCACCGCCGATGCCGAAGGCAACATGGTTTCGTTCATCCAGAGCAACTACCACGGCTTTGGCTCCGGTGTGGTATTGCCCGACAGCGGCATCGCCCTGCAAAACCGCGGTGAAGAGTTCAGCCTTGATCCGGCGCACTCGAACTGCCTGGCGCCCGGCAAGAAAACCTTCCACACCATTATCCCGGGGTTTCTCAGCAAGGACGGTGTGGCGATGGGCCCCTTTGGCGTGATGGGCGGCTACATGCAGCCCCAAGGGCACGTGCAGATGGTCATGAACCTGGTGGATTTTGGCCTCAACCCGCAAGCGGCGCTGGATGCACCGCGCTGGCAGTGGCTGGGCGGGCTGCAGGTCGGCATCGAGCAGGACGCTTCGCGGGACATGGCTGCAGCGTTGGCGCGCCGGGGGCATCAAGTGCAGGTGGCCTGCGACCGGACCCGTTATGGGCGTGGACAAATCATCCTGCGCGATCCTGAAACGGGCGTGTTATGTGGCGGAACCGAGCCGCGAACGGACTCGCATATCGCTGTTTTTTGAGGGCAGGTTAGTGATGCGGGTTCTGTGTCCTTGCCTGCCTTTCTGGTCCGGGTAACGGTCTCCAAACGACCTTGCGCCAGAGCAATCAGCCGGCCGGCTCGGCCGTACAACTCATTTCGGCGGAGCCTGGTTTTTGGAAAAGGACCACGTTGTCGTTTTGCCAGAAGCTGTAGTTGCCCTGGAAATCCTTGCCCGTGTATTGGGTTCCCGAGTCACTCGGCACCTGGCTCAGGGTGATCGAAGTATTCGCCCATTTCAGGTACACGACACCCGGTTGCGTGCTGAAGAAGGTGGCGGTAATCAGCGTGTTAAACCCCGTACAACGAATAGCCAGGGGGCCTTCGGTGAGCCGGTCTGGATCCTTGGTTCTCACAATTGCCGAGCCTTGGCGCAACTGGTGCGCGCGTTCGGCATAACTGCGGATCGTGCACGCCTTGGGCGCAGGCGCGGAGGCGCACTGATTACGGGACTTGATCCAGAACTGCTGGTCGATCATGACGGTGTCTGGAGGCGGTACTGAATGCTCATCCGTGAGCGCCAGGCGATAGAGACGCGTCAGTTCAATATCCATCTGTGCCAGTTGCGGATCGCGACAGATCGCCTTTTCGATGGATGCCCTAGCCTGGGCGCAGTCGAAACTGGTCTTGAAGATTGGCGAAGGAGGGGCCGCGTTCACACAGGTGCTTGTCGCCGCACACACGCTGGCAGCGAGCAGACAGGTGAAAAGGGTGGTGACCGTTTTCATGTTGGTTTCACCCGGATCATGAGGTGATGCCACGGATCGCCGTGGGACCTGTCGATCCGTTGAACAGTCGTATTGGGTGTATCGCAGTGTAAGGCAGTGCTCAGAACTTGCCATACCGTCCGGATGCACTTTTATAAAGCGGCATGCATAACCATTTGCAGCAGTGGGAGACAGCGCAATGAACTTTCGATTCCATTCGCTCAAGCGTCGTCGACCGTTGCAGGGTTGCCCTGCAACATAGAGTCTCCCACATCGCATTTGATAACCCGCCGTCAGCGGGTCAACAGCACTTCGGCCCAGCCTTGCCACCGTAACGAGCCTCCTGGCGTTCCCGGAAGAACGCCTCGTAGCTCATCACCGGTTTGTCCGGGTGTTGGGTTTGCATATGCTCGACGTAGGTGTCGTAGTCGGGCATGCCGACCATCAGGCGCGCGGCCTGACCGAGGTATTTACCGAGGCGACTCAGGTCATTGAACATGCTTGCAACCCTCGATTACGCTTCTGGAATCGCCTGGAATGGCGATTCTTTATCCGTGCGTTCTTTGCTGCCCCAGGCGGAAATACCGACCTTGATCGCATAGAACAGGATGCTGAAAACCACGAACAGGAACAGCGCCGTCAGCGTTGCGTTGGTGTAGGCGTTGTAGATCACGTGCTGCATCTGCGTGATGTCCTTGGCCGGTGCGAGGATCTGACCGTTGGCCAGGGCATCGCTGTATTTCTTCGCCAGCGACAGGAAGCCGATCGCCGGGTTGGCGTCGAACAGCTTGATGAAGCCTGCGGTGGTGGTGCAGATCAGCAGCCAGGCGGCTGGCAACAAGGTCACCCAGATGTAGCGTTGGCGTTTCATTTTGATCAGCACCACCGTGCCGAGCATCAGCGCGATACCGGCCAGCATCTGGTTGGAGATACCGAACAGCGGCCACAAGGTGTTGATGCCACCCAACGGGTCGATCACGCCTTGGTACAGCAGATAACCCCACATTGCCACGCAACCGGCGGTCGCGATCAGGTTGGCGGTCCAGGACTCGGTGCGTTTAAGCGCCGGAACGAAGGAGCCAAGCAAATCCTGCAGCATGAAACGCCCGGCACGGGTGCCGGCGTCGACCGCCGTCAGGATGAACAGCGCTTCGAACAGGATCGCGAAGTGGTACCAGAACGCCATGGTGTTTTCACCCGGCAGAACGCTGTGCAGGATCTGCGCGATACCGACCGCCAGGGTCGGCGCACCGCCGGCACGGGCCAGCACGGTGGTTTCACCGATGTCCCTGGCCACTGCTTGCAGGGCTTCCGGGGTAATCATAAAGCCCCAGCTGCTGACAGTCTGAGCCACCTGTACCACGTCACCGCCGACGATCGCCGCCGGACTGTTCATGGCGAAGTAGACGCCCGGTTCGATCACCGAAGCCGCCACCATCGCCATGATCGCCACGAAGGACTCCATCAGCATGCCGCCGTAACCGATGTAACGGGCATGACCTTCACTGGCCAACAGTTTCGGGGTGGTCCCGGAAGCGATCAGCGCATGGAAACCCGAGACTGCACCGCAGGCAATGGTGATGAACAGGAACGGAAACAACCCGCCTTTCCAGACCGGCCCGGTGCCGTCGATAAACTGGGTCAGCGCCGGCATTTTCAGCTCGGGCATGGTAATCAGGATGCCGATTGCCAGCGCCATGATGGTGCCGATCTTGAGGAAGGTCGACAGGTAGTCACGCGGCGCCAGGATCAGCCAGACCGGCATTACTGCCGCGACGAAACCGTAGCCGATCAGCATCCAGGTGATCTGGATCCCGGTGAAGGAGAAGGCCTTGGCCCAGACCGGATCAGCAGCAATCTGCCCGCCCAGCCAGATCGAGCCGAGCAACAGCAGCACGCCGACAACGGAAATCTCACCGATGCGGCCCGGGCGGATGTAGCGCATGTACACGCCCATGAACATCGCAATCGGGATGGTCGCCATCACCGTGAACATGCCCCACGGGCTATCAGCCAGGGCCTTGACCACGATCAGCGCCAGCACCGCGAGGATGATGATCATGATCAGGAAGCAGCCGAACAGCGCGATAGTGCCAGGGACACGGCCCATTTCTTCACGGACCATGTCGCCCAGGGAGCGACCGTTGCGGCGGGTCGACATGAACAGGACCATGAAGTCCTGAACGGCACCGGCCAATACCACGCCGGCGATCAGCCAGAGCGTGCCGGGCAAATAGCCCATCTGCGCCGCCAACACCGGACCGACTAACGGACCAGCACCCGCGATGGCCGCGAAGTGGTGACCGAAAAGAATGTGTTTGTTGGTGGGTACGTAGTCCAGACCATCGTTGTTGACGACGGCGGGGGTGGCTCGACCGGGATCGAGCTGCATCACCTTATTGGCAATAAACAGGCTGTAATAGCGGTATGCGACAAGATAGATAGCGACTGCTGCGACTACGATCCAGAGGGCGTTGATGGCTTCGCCGCGGCGCAGGGCCACGACACTCAGCGCAAAAGCTCCCAGGACAGCCACGGCAAACCAGGCGAGGTGTTTAGCCAGACGGGTCATTGCGTGTCTCCTGCCGACAGCCAGTGGACTGCGGCGGTAATTTTTATAATTGTCTCCGCTATGCGGAGCTGGCCCAATATCCACGCATGCCGTCCACAAATAAATCCGCACGACTACGTACGCACAATCTGCGTAGTTCTACGTAGACATCGCCGCTCCCAGAGGTTTTGCATTTCAACTGAGCCGCAGGTCATTCCGTCCAGCGTCGCTACTGGGCGCGCGTATCTTTGGCATATGATGCCAAGCCTTCGTTTTCCCTCGGTCCGGTCAGGAGCACAGATGCAGCTCAAACATAAAATCGTCGCGCTCGGGATTCTGCCGCTGGTGTTGGCGATTGCTGTCATCTGCGCGCTGGTGATTTCCCTGAACCGCCAACTGGGTGATCAACAGACGCAACTGATCGAAGACAGCATTCTGGCCAGCAAGCGTGCAGAACTGAAAAACTACGTCGAAATGGCGCAAAGCCTGATCGCGCCGCTGTACGACAACGGCAAGGGTGACGCGCACGCACAGCAACAAGTCCTGGAAGAACTGCGCAAGCTCAGCTTTGGTATCAATGGCTACTTCTTCGTCTACGACCGCCAGGGCCGCAGTCTGATGCACTCGCGGCAGTCGGAACTGGTGGGCAAATACCTGTGGGACATGAAAGACCCACACGGTCTGCCGGTGATCCAGGCGCTACTGAAAAGTGCGGAATCAGGAGAAGGCTTTCAACGCTACGCCTGGAACAAACCCTCTTCCGGTCAAGTGACCGACAAGCTCGCCTATGTCGTGATGCTGGATCGTTGGGGCTGGATGCTCGGTACCGGCATCTACCTCGAGGACGTTGAGCGCGCCACACAGCAGGCGCGTGACGAGGTGGCTCAGGGCATCCGCAAAACGATGCTCGCCATTGCCATCGTAGCCCTCGTGGCAGTGCTGTTGGTCTTTGCCAGCGGCATGACGCTGAACGTCAGCGAACATCGCTTGGCCGACAAAAAACTCCAGCGGTTGACCCAGCGTATCGTCAGTTTGCAAGAAGAAGAGCGATCACGGGTTTCCCGTGAGTTGCACGACGGTATCAGCCAGGTACTGGTGTCCATCAAGTTTCAGTTCGAACTGGCCAGCCATGTGCTGGAGAGTGGGCAGGACACGGGCTTGAGCATTTTAAGAGAGGCCACGGAGCGTCTCGGAGAAGCGATTGGCGAGGTTCGCAGCCTTTCACACAACCTGCGCTCGTCGCTGCTCGACACGCTGGGTCTGTCGGCGGCGATTGGTCAACTCGCCGCAGAGTTCGAGCAACGTAGCGGACTCGTGGTGACCTACAACAACAACGAATTCGAGTGCCATCTGGTCGACGGCGCCGCGGTCTCGTTGTTTCGCATTGTGCAAGAAGGCCTGACCAACATCGAACGACATGCCCGGGCCCAAAACGTATCCATTACACTGCACGGGTCCGAAGAGTCCCTACGGCTGACGGTGGTCGATGACGGTGTCGGTTTCAACGTCGCTCAAATCGAACGCCGTCACTCCGGTATAGGGCTGCGGAACATCCGCGAGCGGGTCGAGCATTTTGGCGGGCGATTCGAGCTTGCATCGACGCCGGGAAGAAGTGTCCTGGAGGTTCTGCTGCCAATGAAAATGCCCGGTCCGAAACACTGACTCAGCCAATAACAACAAGAGTGAATGCCCCTGATGAACCTGTCCTACCCAATCCGCGTCGCCCTGGTCGACGATCATTCCCTGGTCCGTGACGGGATCAAGGCGCTGCTGGCGGTCATGTCTCCCCTGGAAGTGGTGGGGGAAGCCGAGAGTGGAGCCGAAGCGATTGAGATGGTCAGACTCTGTCAGCCGGACCTGTTACTCGTCGACATCAGTCTGAAGGACATGAACGGACTTGAGCTGACCCGGGTGTTGAGCAAGCAATATCCGTTGCTCAAGATTCTGGTACTCAGCATGTACGACAACTATGAGTATGTGAGTGAGTCTGTGCGTTCTGGCGCCAGCGGCTATGTGCTGAAGAACGCACCTTCACGGGAAATCATTGCGGCTATTGAAGCGATTGCCAGCGGTGGAACGTTTTACAGTGCAGAGATCGCACAGAGGCTCATCGCCGACAAGAACACCGAGAACGAGCTGACGCCGCGCGAGAGTCAAGTGCTGTGCAAGATGGCTCTGGGAATGAACAACAAGGAAATGGCCCGCGAGCTGGACATCAGCGTTCGGACGGTGGAAACCCATCGTTTGAGCATCCGTCGCAAACTCAACATCGACAAGCCCGCGGCCTTGGTCAAGTACGCGATGGACCACGGGATCATTTCGCATTAGAGCCTGTCAGGCCCGATCGTTTGGTGAGGCTAATCAGTCGCTGATACCTCACCGAGCCGTAAGTGTGCTCATTGACGCAGCACAAAAGTCGCCAGGGTGTGCAGATCGTCCGGGCTTAACTGCGTGAAAGGCGGCATCGGGATATTCCCCCATTTGCCGGTACCGCCTTGCTGAATGCTGGACGTTACCTTGGCCAGTGCCTGCGGGTCATTGGCATACTTTGCAGCCACATCGTGATAGGCCGGGCCTACAACCTTATGATCGGTCGCATGACAGCTCAGACAGGAGTTGCTCTGCAGCAAGGTCATGGCGTCGACTTTGGCTAAAGGCGCAGCCGGGGTTTGGCCTGCCGATGGATTTGAGGCGGCCTGTACATCGGCATCGCTCGCATGGGCACTGCCGTAGGTCACCGCAAGATAAGCGCCGATGATGCTCACATCCTGATCGCTGATCGGAGCACCATATACATGCTGCATCTTGCTCGCTTCTCCAGTCCACTGCGCCAGGCTCATGCCGGGAGGCTGGAAGTTGATGTAGTCGGCAGAATGGCAGGTGGAGCACTTCTGTTGAGCCAATGGGTAGCCGGGCAGGGCATTGGGTTTGAGCACAGCCGTTTCGGGCGGCAAGGTGATCGACAGTGGCGCTGCGTTAGCCATGGTCGCCAAACAAACCTGAACTGCGCAGAGCAAGGTGGTCATGCGTTTCATGCGGGGCCCCCTCAGGCGACGGTCACGTGGCTGGTTTCTACAACGTGGCGGCGGTAGCCACCGGGGTTCCAGTCGGCTCGCAACGGCTGTGTCTCGCCCGCACGGTTACTGGCCCGCACCATCAATTGTGTGGCGCCCTTGCTGGTAAAGGTGATCGGCAGCGTCCACTCACGGAAGGAGAAACGGCCAAGATCCTGCCCAAGCCTGGCTTCGCGCCAACTTTTCCCGCCGTCGATCGACACTTCCACCTTGTTGACCCCAACGCCACCGTCGAACGCAATGCCTTTGAGCAGCACGCTTTTTTTCAAGGGCAACACATCGCCGTGTTTGACGCTGGTGATAAAGCTGCGTACCGGCAACCTGGAAATTGGCGTCGTTTGCGCGGCAGTGGTGCCGGGGGCGACACAGAAACAATCGTTGTCCGGAACGCGGTAACCTTTAGCCATGAAGAAACCGTCGTAGGTATGGTCGACGACTTCGATCTCACTCAGGTGCTTGACCCAGTACGTACCGAAATAGCCCGGCACCACCAGACGTATCGGGTAACCGTTGAGGAATGGCAGGTCGGCACCGTTCATCGACCAGGCGATCATGGGCTCGCCGTCCATGGCATGGCTGATGTCCAGGGCCTTGATGTACTCCGGCGTGCTCGGTAGCACTGGCTTGTCGAGCCCACGGAATGTCACTTGCCTGGCGTCGGCTTTCACCCCGGCCTTTTCCAGGACCGCCTTGAGTGGTACTCCCACCCAGCGGGCATTACCCATTGAACCATTGCCCAGTTGAGCGCCGAACACGCGAGGCATCGAGAAGCCGCGGCTGTTACCCGAGCATTGATTGACGGCCACCACTTCTACCGGTTCGGCCAAAGCCTTGAGTTCTGCCAGGGAAAGCGACAGCGGCGTGTTGACCGAGCCCTTGATCGTCAGGCGGTAACTGTCCGGATCGATGCTGGTAGGGATATTGGCCAAATGGTAACGCACAAAAAACGCGTCATTCGGCGTGAGGGGCCCTTCGTTGAAGATGGGGAATGGCGTCTCAAGGTGCGGCGGGCGGGTGGTCACCAGGGTCAACGGACGTTTTTGCGGGTATTGCACCAGCGGTCGTGGACCGGCAGCAAAGGTCACTTCTTCCGGTGTTTCGTCGGCTGCCTTGGCCAGGTTAGCCAATGGCGAAGCTGCCAAAGCCAGGGCGAAGGCATCGCGTAGAACGCGTCGGCGACTCGGGTTGCCGTTATCAACAAGACTGAACTTCATGCTGTTCTCTCTTTGTTTTTTTACTGAGATGTATCTGACAGCACCCCCAGATGCAGCGATGGGGGGAGGAGAGGTATCCGGTGTGTTGCGTAAATGGGTTTTCAAATAACTGACCGACTTCGATCAGCAAGCCAGTATCGTCACGCGCAAAGCGACTGCTTTTCATTGAGCGTCAGTGACTTGGCATTTGATGACAGACGATGCCGACAGGTGAGGTATAGCCTGGCCACGCTCATCACAACTGTAGCTCATAGGCTTCCTACCATTCGTTCAGTCGATAGTTGTCATCAAGGAATGCAAGTTCTGTTTTTCCGGCAAAGGAGGAAGATGGCGCCATACCGAAGCCGCTTCTGAAGGAACTGCGCGATGAGAATCTCTACCTTGCTGGCACTTGTCGCCGTTTTGACCGGCAGTGTAGCCGCCACAGCACCGACCTACGCGGCCGAACAGTCCTGCCATTTTCTACCCATGGCCGACAGCACCATCGGCCTGCAGCACACTCAATCGGTGGGCGTGCTCTACAGCGAAAACACCCTCAACACCCTCGAATACCTGGAGCAGTACCATTCGGTAGCGCTGAACGGCGCGAAGAACCCCGCGCTCGATTCACGCATCAGCAACGCGTTCGTCAACAGCTCCGATCCGAAACTCGCGATCAACTGGCTCATGGCTTCGCTACAGAAAGAGTTCGCCTCGGTGACCGTCTACGACAACCTCGACGCGGTGGTGCATGCTCATCCGGACGTGGTGGTGATGCTGGACACATACAGCCGTCTGGTGTCCAAGCGCAACAACCAGGTGGAAGCGCGATTCATGGCCAAGTTCTACGACTCGAACCTGCAATACATCGGCCAGGCCGAAGGCTCGCGTGAACAGCAAATGCCTTCGGTCTGGGTTCATGGCAAAGCGGCTCCAGAGATCGCCGCGCAGATCGACAAGCAAACCGAAATGCAATTGAACGCGCTGAAGCAGTTCGATGTGTCACTGAAGACGCTTGTGTCGTCCAGCGAAGTGGCTCAGCTCGCAAATAACTGATGAGCGCGATTACGCATTTATGAATAGCCAATGCCTTACATCTCGCACAGTCAAATGCGGACATACATTCCACTTGAGTTTGATAGCTTAAAGCCATTCAGCGGCGTACCCAATAAGCAAAAACCGCTCAGACAAGACACGGAGGTCTGGCTGTCGTCATTCATTGATGACCGTTTCTGTCAGGGACAAGGATCTGAAGCTGGCGACTACTACCTTTTCCTCCATGGCCATACGTTCGCGCATGCCTGCCACTTGATGGCCTGCGTTGCAGCACAATGGATTCCGGAAACCATCAAATAAACGGGGCGAACTCCGAAAAGCCAGACGAGTAGGAACTTATATATGGAGATATATCGTATGTCGGCTCAAGAAAATCTTGTTGGCGGATGGACTCCTTACCACGAACTGACTCCAAAGGATCAGGAAGTATTCGATGAAGCCCTGGCCGGGCTCGTGGGTGTGCACTACACCGCTGAGCTGGTTTCGACCCAGGTCGTTAATGGCACCAACTATCGTTATCAGGCGAAAGCAACGCAGCCTGGTTCGCCAAACAGCTGGCAAGCGGTCGTGGAGATTTACGCGCCGATTAACGGCAAGCCGTATGTCACCCAGATCATCCGGATCTAAGCACGTCTCAACCCCGTCGGGTCGTGCATGGGATGTGCGACCCGACGTCTACATTTCTGTGTTCAGAATCCATGAAACGTCACATATCCACTTGCTCGATAAGCCAATCGATCAGCACCTGAAGCCTTCTTGGCATCGTTTCGTGAGCCGGATGAACCAGGTAGTAGCCATAGTTAACCGCTTCTCTAAATCCACCGAACGGAAGTACGAGTTCGCCATCCTGAATTCGCTTGCGAACCAGTTGTTCCCGTCCAATCGCCACACCTGCATGATTGATTGCGGCCAGGGTGCTCAAGTCCGAGCGGTCAAACGTCATGAAACGACTGGGAAGCTCGGTGGGCTCGCCAACCGCATCAAGCCATAGACGCCATTCCGCATCGAACGAAATGTTGTCCCACGCCGCGACATCATGCAGCGCAGTGCATTGCGACAGGCGCTCCGGATGTCCCACCAGACCATGTGCCTCGGCGTATTGCGGGCTGCACACTGGCGCAATTCGCTCTGGCATCAGTCGAACGCTTTCAAGGCCAGGGTGCTCGCCATTCGAATAGCAAAGCACCAGGTCAATACGTCGGGTTCGATAGTCGATCGGTTCATTGCCAACCCGAACATCCAGTTGAATCCCGGGATAGCGTGTAGTGAAATCGGATAGTCTCGGAACCAGCCAGCACTGTGCTACCGAAGGTCTGGCATAGAAGCACAGTTGCCCTTCGATCTGAGCGTGCGAACGCTCCTGCACAGCCTCGGACAGCTTATCCATGGTCTGCTGCATGACCTTGAAAATCCGCTCACCATCATCGGTCAGCTCGACCTTTCTAGGTAAACGGTGGAAAAGCTTGAGCGATAGCTCCTCCTCCAGACGAGCTATCCGGTGACTGACTGCGCTGGCGGTCAGGCACAGCTCCTCCGCTGCGCGGGCGAAACTGAGATGGCGCGCGGCGACGAGAAAAGTATGCAGGTTGGACAGATGGGCTCCGTTAAGCTTCGGAGCTTTCGTAAGACCAAGTTCTGGCATTGCTGTACCCCCACGAACCATGCGTTGTCATTACTGCGCAGGATGTTGCAGAGCACGGCCCTTATCAAGGTAGGTGGCGAACTCTGCGGCGGGCACCATGCTTCCGCCTGTTCCCCAAATCAAGTGCGTTGCGTTGGCTAACTTAGCCCTAGAGACACCGATGCGCTCCAGATACTTCTCATTATTGAGTACCCGCACAATTCCTGGCGCACCTGCCAAGGCCGATGGTTCCAGTTTTACATTTTCAAGCTCATGGGCCAGGAACATCAGGCGATAAAGCTCTTCATCCGTGACGGTATAGTAACCATCGATAAGTCGCTGCATCGCTTTTCCTACGAAGCCGGAGGGGCGGCCAACAGCTAATCCGTCAGCTGCGGTGACGTTGTCGATGCCGAACTCCTGGACACTCACCTCATCATGCAGGCCGGTGTAGACCCCGAGCATCATGCAGGGGGAGTGGGTCGGTTCTGCGAAAACACAGTGCACCGCGTCGCCAAAGGCAAGTTTCAATCCAAACGCAACGCCTCCAGGGCCTCCGCCAACACCGCAGGGCAGATAAACGAAGAGAGGATGATCGGCGTCCACTCGCACACCCGCCAATTCGAACTGTCGAGCCAGGCGCTCGGCTGCAACCGCATAGCCCAGGAACAGATGTGGCGAGTTCTCATCGTCTATGAAGTAGCAGGCAGGATCTTTTTCGGCTTGCAGGCGCCCGTTTTCGACCGCAACGCTGTAGTCGGACTCGTACTCGACCACTGTCACACCACTGGCCCGTAGCTTATCCTTCTTCCATTGGCGGGCATCCGACGACATGTGGACAGTTGCCTGAAAGCCCAGCTTGGCGCTCATGATGCCGATGGATAGTCCAAGATTGCCCGTGGAGCCGACCGCAATCTTGTAGCGGCTGAAGAACTCAAGCGCGGAGTCGCTGGCCAATGCCTCGTAGTTATCGTCCAGCTTGATCAACCCTGCTTGCAGGGCGAGGTCTTCAGCGTGTTTGAGCACTTCATGGATACCCCCTCTCGCCTTGATCGAGCCAGAGATAGGCAAATCGCTGTCTTTCTTGAGCCACAGCGAACCGACGCCAGGAAGGCCGGCTTCACTCAGAAGCCTTTGCTGGAATTTTTTCAGTGGCTGGATACCGGACTCGATGATCCCGTCCGCCGCTGCCGTTTCCGGAAACACCTTGGCGATGTAGGGTGCAAAGCGGCGGAGGCGTTCACTGGCATCTTTGACGTCGTTATGGTTCAGGCCTACATCGCCCAGTGCGATGGACACCGATGCAATAGCTGGATTGAACCAGGTGATTTCCTGAAGTGAAACCAGCTCCTTGATAATGGGATGGCTTTCATACCAGGCGTCTAGTGTTTTACCTTGAATCATAGGAACTACCTTTCGATAAGTCGTAGGTGAAGAGGGAAGGCTCATCACACAAATCTGGAAAGTATTAGCGTAAATACCAGCGCCGCAGAGGAGGCGAGTACGGTGGCGCCAGTGAATTTCTTGATGGCCTCAGACAAGGGAATACCCAGGTATTCTTTTACGACCCAGAACGCTGAGTCAGTGACATGGGTCCAGCCGATTGCACCTGCACCGATGGCGATAACAAGGATTTCAGGGCTGTATTCAGGGTGCTGACCCAAGATAGGTAGAACCATGCCTGCGGTGCTAATCATGGCGACCGTGGCGGAGCCAACAGCGAAGTGCATTAACCCAGCGATCAGCCATGCCAAAATGATCGGGTTGATTTGGGACTGCCCCAGCACGTCCGCCAGCGCCTTCCCAATACCGCTGCCTACCAACATGTCGTTGAACGCGCCGCCGGCTCCGATAATCAAGAGAATGCCAGCCAGTGGCGGGAAGCAGCGGTTGGTCAGATTGAGCAGGGCGCCCATGCCAAGCCCACGTCGCAGGCCTAGCGACCAGTACGCGAAGCAAATCGACAGCGCGAGAGCAATCAGCGGGTTGCCAATGAAAGAGACCCACTCAAGCGTCATTGAGCCTTTCGTTAGCAAAGGTGCAGCAAGTGTCTTGCCCACCATCAGTGCCAACGGCAGAAGCACCGTCACCATCGCAATACCGAAGCTTGGTGCCTTGCTGTCGTCTATGACCGCTTCGCTACGGGCAGCCAGAAACTGAGCTTGCCCCTCAGGGGCCTCCCGAGTGCAGGTCAGCCTCACCCAGATAGGCCCGGCAATAACCGCCGTTGGCAAGCCGACGATAAGGCCGTACAGAATCACCTTACCGATGTCGGCATTCAGCATGCCTGTAATGGCAGTGGCGGCTGGGTGCGGAGGGAGAATGCAGTGGACAACCATCAGTGAGATGGCCAACGGTACTCCCAGGTACAACACGTTGATCCTGGTCTGACGGGCGACGACATAGATCAGGGGAATCAGGAGGACAAATCCGACCTCGAAGAAAACGGGAATACCTGCGATGAAGCCGACCAGCATCATTGCCCAAGAGGCATTCTTCTCACCCAGCACCCTCAAGAGGGTGGTCGCAATACGTTTGGCGCCACCAGACTCCTCAAGCAGCTTGCCGAGAATGCTGCCTAAACCGATGATGCCGGCAAGGAAACCTAGCGTGCTGCCCATGCCTTTCTCAAAAGCCGAGACGATTGCCGTTGGGGCCATTCCTGTCCCGATCCCCACTAGCAGGCTTGCTGCGATAAGGGATAGGAACGGATGGACACGGAATTTACCGATCAGGACTACGATCAGCAGGATTGACGCTCCCAGGGTCAGTAGGGAATACGTAGGGGTCATGTTTGGATCTGCTCCATCGCAGTTCACATCCTTGCGAGTTATTGTTAGTTGTTTGCGATGGATTAGATTTCAGGGCTATAGCTGGTACAAACGATGATTCCTCAGGCTGTAGATGACGCTCCGTCACTTATCGTTTTTACACATCACTTCCTAAGAGGAGGTATGACAGTGCATAACACGATCTTCGCCCAGACACTGGCGCATAGCGTCGGTGTAGATTCGGGCGACAGGAGCGGGGTGGGTGTAGACGCCGACGCACATACCGATGTCGTCCGGCAGCCACTGCTTGAGCCGAAGGCCACGGCTCGAACCTGTGGGTACGATCCGCTCAGACGCGTTTTTTGGGATGCCGGGGCCGCGGCCCGACGAAGAAACCGCGGCGGCCGATCACTCAGGCGGCGGGGAGCAGGCCTTTCTGTTTGGCGACATGAGTCGCCATTGCGTCCATCAAGTCCGGGGACAGGCAGTCATAGGGCTCCAGGCCGATCGAGCGCAGGCGTTCACGGATGGCCTTCATTTGCGCTGGCGGCGTGCCGGTTTCGATGATGGAGGACACGAACGCTGCGAAGCTCGGCGCAGCCCATCCGCTCTGGGGAGAGAGTTCGGTGTGGACGAAGTCCAGACCATAAAACGCATGGTCCTTGTTCTCGATGCGTCCGAAGAGATGGGCGTGGCACTGCTTGCAGGCGTGCCGCTGGATGGTGGCGGTTTCGTCGACAATTGACAGTTTTTCACCGTGGGCAGTGACGCTGACCTTATCCCGAGGTACTACGGCAATGACGGCGAATATCGCGTTTTGCGGTTTCCAGCATTTGCTGCAGCCACACGCGTGGTTATGCAGGGTTTGTGCGTCTATCTTGATCTCGACCTTATCGGTCGCACACAGGCATTGCAGGGTGCCACCTGTGAAATTAGCGGCAGCAGGTTGGATACCATTGTCCAGTGCAGGGTGAAGTTTCAAGGTGCTCACGTTGGCTTCTCCGTTTCGTTAACCCGCGATCTTTATTGCAAGCTCAGCGACGTGTTTACCCTGGAAACGCGCAATATCCAGTTCATTTTGTGACGGTTGCCGTTTACCGTCAGTGCCTGCCAGGGTGGTCGCGCCATAGGGCGTACCGCCGGTGATCTCGCTCATGTTGGTCAGCCCTGCGCAGGTGTAAGGCACACCCACGATGACCATCCCCTGATGCAGGAGTGTGCTGTGAAACGACGTAATAGTGGTTTCCTGGCCACCGTGCTGGGTGCCGGTCGATGCAAAGACACTGCCGATTTTTCCGACCAGCGCGCCGCTCATCCACAGTCCGCCGGTCTGATCGAGAAATGTGCGCATCTGCCCCGCCATATTGCCGAAGCGCGTCGGTGTACCAAAGATGATGGCATCGTAATTGCCCAGCTCGTCAGGTGTCGCCACCGGTGCCTTCTGGTCAAGTTTGACGCCGATGGCTGCTGCCTGTTCGGCCGGAATGGTTTCAGCGACACGCTTGAGCGTCACGTCGGCGCCGGGTACAGATCGTGCGCCTTCGGCTACTGCGCCAGCCATCGTTTCGAGGTGACCGTACATTGAGTAATAGAGAACCAGTACCTTCGCCATGATTTTTCTCCTGGATTAAGCGCCATTCGATGGATTAAGAAAATCTTGGGTACACCACTGCCAACGAACAGCAGCGACAGGCGTAGCACCTGGTCACGAACAAAACTGCGGCTCACACCCACCCGACTGCTGGGACTTTGACGGCATGCGGATTAACACTAGCAGCTCCGTATGCTGCCTGCTGGGCAGACAGAGACGCATTTATTGCCCCTCCGCGTCGAGATAGAGAGGAAGGGTGCGCAGCAAATCCCGCATTGCGCTCAAGCTTACTGCGTCGGCACCTAAAGGCAGCAGGTGAACATCAGCTGTACTGATTGGCCGAACCAGCAGCGGATCTTAGCTTCCTGGAATGGGTCAGCTGATAAGCAATGGCCAGCCAAATGAACCACCCTGGCATGACCAGTAGGGCAATACGAGTGTCAGGTCTTAATGCCAGCAGGCAGAGTACAAATCCCAGGAACGTCAACGAAAACCAGGCCATCGGCACGCCGCCAGGCATCTTGTAGACCGATTTCGCATGCAGGTCGGGTCGGTTTTTACGATAGGCAATGTACGAGGCGAGGATGGTCGACCAAGTGAAAATCACCAGGATTGCCGACACGGTAGAGACGATGGTAAACGCTGTCATGACCTCCGGAACGATGAACAGCAGTAGTACACCCACCAGCATCAACAGTGTGGTAAACGCTAGGCTCAGCAGAGGAACGCTATTACCCGACAAGCGCCGGAAAATCCCGGGAGCATTGTCGTGACTGGCCAGCCCAAACAGCATGCGACTGGATGAAAATACGCCACTGTTGGCCGATGAGGCGGCAGACGTCAGCACCACAAAGTTGACGATACCTGCTGCTGCGGGAAACCCTGCCACCAGAAACAGTTCGACGAAAGGGCTCTTGTTGGGCGAAACCTGTTGCCAGGAAGTCACCGCAATAATGCAGGCCAGTGCCAGCACATAAAACAGGATGATTCTTAGCGGAATCGAGTTGATGGCTTTAGGCAGAGTCTTCTCGGGGGAGCGAGTTTCGGCGGCAGCAGTACCGATCAGCTCGGTGCCGGCAAAGGAGAAAATTGCCATCTGGAATCCGGCAAAGAAACCAAACAGGCCGTTGGGGAAGGCTGCCTGTTTATCCAGCAGGTGGTTCAGGGATGCAGTAACGCCACTGGGTGATACAAAGGAGCTGGCAATCATCACCAGGCTAACGCCAATCAGGGTGACGACGGCAATGATTTTGATGATCGCGAACCAGAACTCCACTTCACCAAAAAGCCTGACGGTCAGTACGTTCAAGGCGAACAGCGTCATTAACATACCGATGGCCGGGATCCAGGCGGGTACATCGGGGAACCAGTACTGAAAGAATCCGCCGACCACTACGGCATCACCCACCACCGCGACGCTCCAGCTCAGCCAATACGACCAGCCGAGGAAAAATGCCGCTCGCGGGCCCAGGTAGGCACCGGCGAAATCCGCGAAGGTTTTGAATTTCAAGTTGGAGAGCAACAGTTCGCCCATGGCGCGCATGACGAAGTAGACGAACATCCCGATGATCATATAAATGAGGATGATCGACGTGCCGGAGAGGGCAATGATCTTTCCGGAACCCATAAACAGACCTGTACCGATGGCTCCTCCCATGGCCATTAACTGAATGTGACGATTGCTGAGCGTGCGCTGCAGCGCGGGTTGTTCAACCCGCTCGGACGGAGTTGATTTCATTACAAAACCTCTTGATTTTATGTTTTTGAGTTTTGGCAGAAAGTGGGTGTCTAGCGTTGTTGTTAGAGATGCGACGGCTACCGACGGTGGTGGTTTTGGGGTTTACAGGATGGTGAGTGGCCTCTTGGCACGCTGTTCGGAGGCATCACCCACGGTTATCAGTTGGCGGTGCGCAGACGCGCCGGTTTAGCGGGTTGCTGATCAAGCAGTTGGTAAAGGTCTTTTATGTTGGCGGGAGTCGGCACTAGATGGATGCGCTCGCCGATCCCGTGCTCTCGCGCCAGGTCGTGCAGGTAGCGCAGCGACGAAAAATCTTCGAGAGCAAAACCCACCGAATCGAACACGGTGACTTGGGCATCATTCTCACGCCCCGGAACTTCGCCCAGCACAATGCGGAAAAACTCGACGACGGGCGAGTCGGCTTCCAGTTGTTGAATGTCGCCTTCAATCCGGGTTTGCGGTTCAAATTCAACGATGATCCGGGCGTTGCGCAGGATCTCGGCGTGCAGTTCGGTTTTTCCCGGGCAGTCACCACCGACAGCGTTGATATGCATGCCGGGTTCGATCATCTCGGGTGTCAGAATCGTTGCATAAGCCTTGTCGGCGGTGACTGTAGTGACAATGTGCGCGCCCTTGACCGCTTCCTGTACAGAGCTGGACAGAATCACTTCAATACCCGGGAATGCCGACAGGTTGTGCTTCAACTTGAGTGACGCATCACGATCAATATCGAAAATGCGGATTTCCCTGATCGACAGCATTTCGTGGAAGGCGATGGCTTGAAATTCGCTTTGAGCGCCGTTGCCAATGATTGCCATGACACTTGCACCAGGGCGTGCCAGGGACTGCGCGACCAGCGCGGATGTCGCGGCGGTGCGCACGGCAGTGGTCAGCGTCAATTCACTGAGCAAGGCTGGATAGCCACTGTGGACATCGGCGAGAACACCGAAAGCCATCACGGTCAGCAAGTCCCTTTGACCATTGCCCGGGTGGCCATTCACGTATTTGAACGAGTACTGTTGGCCATCGTCGGTGGGCATCAACTCGATCACACCGTCGGCGGAATGATTGGCGGTGCGAGGCGACTTATCAAACTGCGCCCAGCGTGAATAGTCAGCTTCGATGTATGTGGCCATCTCGCGGATTGCCCGACGGATACCCACCTTGGCGAACAGGCGTGCGGCATGATCGACATCGATAAAAAGAGTCATGTTTTTATTTTCCGATTCTGTAGTTGAAATGCTGTAGAGCAGGGGATGGCTCAGGCGCGTTTGCTCTCGAAGCCATGCAGCACGTTGACCGCATTGATCCCGATTTCATCGACCATGTAGCCACCTTCCATCACGAACAGAGTGGGGCAGCCGACGCCTGCTATCAGCTCGCCAATGCCGGTGAAGTCTTCGCTTTCCAGCAGGAAGTGGCTGATCGGGTCGTCCTTGAACGTGTCGACGCCGAGTGAAATAACCAGCACTTCAGGGGCGAATTGCTGGAGTTTCTTGCAGGCGTGGAGCAGGGCATTGCGGTAGCTTTCCCAGGTGGTGTTCTTCGGCAGCGGATAGTTCAGGTTGTAACCTTCGCCGTGGCCTGCACCGACTTCGTGGCTGAAGCCTGAGTAGTACGGATAGGACACTGTCGGCTCACCGTGTAGCGAGACAAACATGACGTCACTGCGCCCGTAGAAAATGTTTTGGGTGCCGTTGCCGTGATGAAAGTCGACGTCCAGTACTGCAACACGCTTGGCGCCTTGGGTAATGGCCTGTTGTGCAGCAATGGCGGCGTTGTTGAGATAGCAATAGCCGCCCATGTATTCACGCGCTGCGTGATGGCCGGGCGGACGGCACAGGGCAAAGGCACTGTCGTGGCCTTCATCGATCAGCGCCAGGCCGGTGAGGGCGATGTCTGCACTGGTTTTTACCGCTTGCCAAGTGGTGGCGGTAATCGGGGAGCCGGCGTCCATGGCGTAGAAACCGAGCTTGCCGTCGATGAACGTCGGGACTTGCTCGTTGGACAGGTCGCGCACTGGCCATACCAGCGGCAGCGCATCGTGGGTGCGCCCAGTCGCGCACCATTCCGACCAGGCGCTCTCCAGAAAACTGACGTAGCGCTCGCTGTGCGCATTGACGTAACACGACCGGTCAAATATTCGCGGTTCGACGATCTGGCCAAGGCCTACCTGCTTGACGCGGTTATGGACAGTATCGGCCCTACTGGGCTGTTCGAACGACGGCTTGAGCACACCGTCTTTCAATTCGGTGCCGTGGTGCAAGCGATGGGAATCACTGAAAACTGTAAACATTCTGCGCATCCGTTAATGTGAGCCAGTGCAAATATTCTGTTCCGGCTGGGACGCGCTTTCTTTGCTTTGTTTTCGTGGTTTGCTAGATTATTCGGGCGTTTTGACTCAGGAATGGCGTAATGCAGAAAAAATCATCCAAACGCATCAGCCTCGACGAGACCGACCTGGCGATACTCACGTTGCTGCAGGAAGATGCGAGCATTTCCAACGCCGAGCTCAGTGAGCGTCTGTCGTTAAGCCTGACGCCTTGCTGGCGAAGGCGTAAGAGAATGGAGGAGGCTGGCGTAATCAAGGGCTACCAGGCCAATCTTGATCGACGCATGCTTGGGCTGGACATTTTGGCGTTCGTGCACATCCGTTTTTCCACCCATGCGGATCATGCTCCGGATGCCTTCGAGGCGGTGATTGCGCAATTGCCCGAGGTGTTGTCTTGTCACAAGATCACTGGAGATGCCGATTACGTGTTGCAAGTGTTGGCGGAGGATCTTGATAGTTACAGCGACTTTATCGAGCACGTGCTCAGGCGTCAGGTAGGTATTGCATCCATTCAGTCCAGTCTGGCGTTGCGCGAGGTTAAGACCAGTAGCCGTATTGCGATACCCAAATCGCTCAAGGACTGAACGGGCAGATGGCGTCAGGTGAGCATCTCATGGGCCGAGGTAGTGCCGGCAGACGTGCCGGACGTGTGTTCCATGCCAAGGTTTTAGCCGCACCCTGATGCCGCAGTGACGAGTGCATTTCTGTGAACGGGTCGATACGCGCGCTCATTAAAGCGGCTTGCCAGGGGCGCCAGGCTTTACACCTGGCTTCTGCCAGGCATGTCGATGCCATGCTGATGCACCCGCCGATACAGGGTTGCCCGGGAGATGCCCAAAGACTTAGCAGCGGCGGTGGGTTTCCAGCGGTGACGCACCAAGGCATCGAGCAGTGCCTGGCGCTCCGGGCTCGCGCAGCAATCAATGGTGTCGCCAGAGCTTGGGCCATCAAGTCGGTGATCTTGCAGTTGCTCGGGCAAATGGCTGACCTGAATCAGGTTTGAATCGCACACCGCACAGGCATAACGCAGCACGTGCCGTAACTGGCGAACGTTACCTGGCCAGCGGTAGCCAAGCAGGCATTCCAGAACCGCACCTCCCAGGTGCATAGGTTCTGCGCAAAGCGTCGATTCTTCATCGAGAATCCGGTTGATCAGCGCCAGCCGGTCACTGCGTTCGCGCAGCGGCGGTAACTGGAAGCGCGCTCCATTCAAACGAAAGTACAGGTCTTCGCGAAACTCGCCCGCGGCGACCAGTCCTTCCAGATCGCGGTGGCTCGCGCAGACGACCTGAAGGTCGATCGCTTTGCGCCGTGAGGCTCCCAGAGGCGCCACTTCACCCTCGGCCAGAACCCGCAGCAGCCGGGTTTGCAAGGGCAGGGGCATGTCGCCGATTTCATCGAGAAACAGAGTGCCGCCATCGGCCTGCTCCAGCAGACCTTGCATGCCCTTGCTCGAGGCGCCGGTAAAGGCGCCAGCGACGTAGCCAAATAATTCGCTTTCGATCAGGTTCTCGGGGATCGCGGCGCAGTTTACCGCAACGAACGGCCGCTCGCGGCGCTGGCTGGCTTGGTGCAACTGACGGGCGAAGACTTCCTTGCCGGAGCCGGTCTCGCCCTGGATCAGCACCGGCAGGTTGCGGTCTTTAACCCGCACTGCAAGGCGCAGGCTTTCTTCCAGTCGCGGGTCGAGTTCGGCGGGTGTCAGTGCCAGTCGCGAAGCGTTGCGATTCACCCGCCGTGGCACGCTGAGGCGACCATGCAATTGCGTGTGGCCACCCTGGCTGTGCAACAGGCATAGCGATTCGTCACTGATCCGATGCAGCAACTGCTGATCGAACACTTGGCCAATGTGTTCCGGCAGTTGACCAAAACGGTGCAACAGCCATTGCCGCGCAGCCGGGTTCAACGCCTGCAAGCAGCCGTCGTTGTCCCAGGCGAGCAAGTAATCGGGTTGGCTGTCGACGTAGCCAGGGCTGCTGTGGGCTCGCAGCACCCAGTAACCCTGGGCGCTACTCATGAAAAATGCCTGTTCGATTTCACGCGCGCTCTGCACCACTATCTGCCGGATCAGGTGTTGGGAGCGGCGGTCGTCGGGTGAGCGCACCGCCGACACATCAAGCACCCCGAGCAGCTCGCCCTTGGGGTCGAAGACTGGCGCCGCTGAGCAGGTGAGTCCGATAAACGCGGCGCGAAAATGATCGCGCTTGTGAACAGTGACCGGCGTTCGCGCGGTCAGTACCGCCGCCACGCCACACGTACCTTCCTCACCTTCCGACCAGCAAGTGCCCAGGTAAAGACCGGCCTTGCGGCAGTCATTGCGAATGGAAGTTTCGACGCGGTAGTCGATGGTCTGGCCCTGAGCGTCTGTGAGCAGGACGCAGTAGTCGGCATCGCGGACCCGACCGTGGAGGCGGGCGACTTCCTCACTGGCGATGCGCAAGAACAACTCGGAGCGCTCGCGGCATTCCTGCAGCACGTTCTGCGAGAGGATCCGTGGTCCTTGTAGCGAGCCGGGATCCAGGTGGTGTTGCTCCATGGAGCGACGCCAGGAGTCGAGAATCAAGTCCGACACAGGCAGCTGCGGCAGGTGCCCGGCATTCTTCAAAACACGGCTGACGCAATCCACATGCGCCTTTGAGTGTGCGGAAAGCATTCAGGCCTCCGGTTCCATCTTCTTTTAGTTGTGCGGCTATTAAGCGCCGTTCATTGACCGCAGACAAGCGTCGGGTCAACCGGGGCTGGCGGTGAGACGCGATGTCTCACGGTCTCGCCGCCACCTCGTACAGCCTGACATCACGCGTTTCATTCGGATTTGATTTCGGCCACCCCGGGGGGCCATCGGACCGCTCTACGACGGGGTTGTGCAGGTGTTTTTGCGAATTTGGCACTGGCCTTGCTCTAGCTCTGGCAACCAGCCTGACTGGCAACCCAATAATAAAAAGAGGTGCCCGATGTCCTGCCGAAATCCTTTTCCTGTTCTGCCCGTGGTGGCGTTATGAGTCGTGCGCCGCTGACCGTAGGTATCATTGCCAATCCGGCATCCGGCCGGGACGTACGGCGCCTGACCGCCAACGCCGGGTTGTTTTCCAGCACCGACAAGGTCTCGGTGATCCAGCGCTTGCTGGCTGCCTTTGGCGCCACGGGTGTCGAACGGGTGCTGATGCCCACAGACATGACCGGCATCGCCGCCGCCGTGCTGAAAAACAGCCACGGCCGCCAGGCTCGCAGCAGTCACTGGCCAGTCCTTGAGTTCCTCGACCTGACCCTGCGCCAAAGTGTCGAGGATACCCGTCACGCGGCACGCTGGATGGCCGAACGCGGCGTTGCGCTGATCGCCGTGCTGGGCGGCGACGGTACTCACAAGGCGGTGGCCGCCGAAGTCGGCGACATTCCGCTGCTGACCCTGTCCACCGGCACCAACAACGCCTTTCCGGAACTGCGTGAAGCCACCAGCGCCGGGTTGGCCGGCGGGCTGTTTGTCAGTGGGCGGATCCCGCACGAGATCGCTTTGCGCCGCAATAAACGCTTGCTGGTGCGCGAGCCGAGTCGTGGCCTGTGCGAGATGGCCCTGGTGGACGTGGCGGTGTCCTCGTTGCCCTTCGTCGGCGCAAGGGCCATCAGTCGCGGGGGCGATCTGGCCGAGGTGTTTGTGACCTTCGCCGAACCTCAGTCCATTGGCATCTCGGCCCTTTGCGGCTTGTGGTTTCCCGTATCGCGTCAGGCTCCGGGTGGGGCCTGGATGCGCCTCGATGCGCAATCTCCGAAAGCGCTGCTGGTGCCTCTGGCTCCCGGCCTGCTGCAAGGCTGCGGCGTATTCGCTGCGGGAAGCCTTGAACCCGGTGTCGCCCATAGTCTGTGCCTGGCCAGCGGAACCCTCGCTCTGGATGGCGAGCGCGAGATCGAATTCAACACCCATGACCGGCCCACGGTCACCCTCGATTCCAGCGGTCCGCTCAGCATCGATGTCAATGCGGTCCTGGACTATGCAGCGCAACAGCGACTTCTGGCCATCGGCCGTGAACACCCGCAGCACCCTCTGAACCTCTCGTCTCAAGACACCCTGGAGAATAAAAATGTCGACACAGCTAACCGCTGATCAATTGCTGCATGCCTATCAGGTGATGCGCACCGTCCGCGTCTTTGAAGAGCGCCTGCACGTGGAATTCGCCACCGGTGAGATTCCCGGTTTTGTCCATCTGTATGCCGGCGAAGAGGCCTCGGCCGCCGGGGTCATGGCCCATTTGAGGGATGACGATTGCATTGCCTCCAACCACCGTGGTCACGGCCACTGCATCGCCAAAGGCGTCGATGTGGACGGGATGATGGCCGAGATCTACGGCAAGAAAACCGGGGTCTGCCAAGGCAAGGGTGGCTCCATGCACATCGCCGATTTCGAGAAGGGCATGCTCGGTGCCAATGGCATTGTGGGGGCCGGTGCGCCGCTGGTCGTGGGCGCGGCCCTGGCCGCCAAACTCAAGGGCACCGACAGTGTTGCGGTGGTGTTCTTTGGTGACGGCGGCTCCAACGAAGGGGCGGTGTTCGAAGCGATGAACATGGCCTCGGTGTGGAATCTGCCGTGCCTGTTCATTGCCGAGAACAACGGTTACGCCGAAGCCACGGCTTCCAACTGGTCGGTGGCCTGCGATCACATCGCCGACCGCGCTGCCGGTTTCGGCATGCCCGGGGTCACGGTGGACGGCTTCGACTTCTTCGCCGTTCACGAAGCCGCCGGTGCCGCAGTGGAGCGGGCCAGGGCCGGGGAGGGGCCATCGCTGATCGAGGTCAAGCTGACTCGCTATTACGGTCACTTTGAGGGCGACGCCCAGACTTATCGGGCGCCGGACGAGGTCAAGCATTTCCGCGAGCACAACGACTGCTTGATGCAGTTCCGCGAACGCATCATCCGTGCCGGGCGGGCGCAGGCCAGCCAGTTGGACCAGATCGACAGCGAGGTGGAGCTGCTGATCGAGAACGCCGTGCTCAAGGCCAAGTCCGCCCCCAAGCCGAGCGCGGCCGATCTGCTCTCCGACGTCTACGTTTCCTATCCCTGAACGCCCCCTATAACAAGAATCGAGACCTTCATCATGGCGAGAAAAATCAGTTATCAGCAGGCAATCAACGAAGCTCTGGCCCAGGAAATGCGCCGCGATCCCAGCGTGTTCATCATGGGTGAGGACGTCGCCGGCGGTGCCGGTGCCCCCGGTGAAAACGACGCCTGGGGCGGGGTGCTGGGCGTGACCAAGGGCCTCTATCACCAATTCCCCGGACGAGTGCTGGACACGCCATTGTCGGAGTTGGGCTATGTCGGTGCTGCAGTGGGCGCCGCGACCTGTGGCGTGCGCCCGGTATGTGAGTTGATGTTCGTCGACTTCGCCGGTTGCTGCCTGGACCAGATCCTCAATCAGGCGGCCAAGTTTCGCTACATGTTCGGCGGCAAGGCCTCCACGCCACTGGTCATCCGCACGATGGTCGGTGCCGGGTTGCGGGCCGCTGCCCAGCACTCGCAAATGCTGACCTCGTTGTGGACCCACATTCCAGGGCTGAAAGTGGTCTGCCCGTCGTCACCTTATGACGCCAAGGGTTTGCTTATCCAGGCAATCCGCGACAACGACCCGGTGATCTTCTGTGAACACAAAATGCTCTACAGCATGCAGGGTGAAGTACCGGAAGAGCTCTATACCATCCCCTTCGGCGAAGCCAACTTCCTGCGTGATGGCAAGGACGTGACGCTGGTCTCCTATGGCCGCACGGTCAACACCGCGATGGACGCCGCGCGCAATTTGGCCGTGCGCGGGATCGACTGCGAGGTGATCGACCTGCGCACCACCAGCCCGCTGGACGAAGACAGTATTTTGGAAAGTGTGGAGAAGACCGGACGCCTGGTGGTCATCGACGAAGCCAATCCGCGTTGCTCCATGGCGACTGATATTTCGGCTTTGGTGGCGCAAAAAGCATTCGCCTCGCTCAAGGCGCCGATCGAGATGGTGACTGCTCCGCATACGCCGGTACCGTTCTCCGACGCCCTGGAAGACCTCTACATTCCCGACGCGGCGAAGATCGAGAACGCCGTGCTGAAACTGATCGAGTGGAGCAAGCGTTCATGAGCCAGATCCATACCTTGACCATGCCCAAGTGGGGCCTGTCCATGACCGAGGGCCGGGTCGATGCCTGGCTCAAGGAGGAAGGCCAGGTCATCGCCAAGGGTGACGAAGTGCTGGATGTCGAAACCGACAAAATCTCCAGCAGTGTCGAGGCGCCTTTTTCCGGAGTGCTTCGTCGGCAGATCGCCCGCCAGGATGAAACCCTCGCAGTGGGTGCGTTGCTTGGCATCGTGGTCGACGGCGAGGCCAGCGAGGTCGAGATCGATGCAGTCGTCGAGCAGTTTCAGGCCACGTTCGTGCCTGGGGACGACGCCGAGGAGGACCGCGGGCCGAAGCCGCAAAAAGTCGAGCTGGACGGGCGGTTGATCCGTTACTTGGAGCGCGGCGAAGGCGGGGTGCCGTTGGTGCTGGTGCACGGCTTTGGCGGTGACCTGAATAACTGGATGTTCAATCATGAAGCATTGGCCGCCGGGCGCCGGGTGGTTGCCCTGGACCTGCCGGGCCATGGCGAGTCTACCAAGCAGCTTGAGCGCGGAGACCTGGATGAGCTGAGCGGCATAGTGCTGGCACTGCTTGATCACCTGGACATTCCCGCAGCGCATCTGGTAGGTCATTCCATGGGCGGAGCGGTGTCGCTGAACATTGCGCGTCTGGAACCGCAGCGGGTACGGTCCTTGATCTTGATCGGCAGCGCAGGTCTGGGGGAGGGCATCAACGGCGATTACCTGGAAGGTTTTGTCGAGGCTGCCAACCGCAATGCCCTCAAGTCACAGTTGGTGAAACTGTTCTCCAATCCCGAGCTGGTCAACCGGCAGATGCTCGAAGACATGCTCAAGTACAAGCGCCTGGAAGGAGTGGGTGCGGCCCTGCGCCTGCTGGTATCAGGCGTGTTCAAAGACGGATCGCAACAGCTCGATCTGCGCGGCGTGGTGCAGGACGGCCAGCAGCCAGTGTTGCTGATCTGGGGCAGTGACGACGCGATTATTCCGGCGAACCATAGTGCCGGGCTGAAGGCTCAGGTCGAGGTCCTGCCAGGTCAGGCGCACATGGTGCAGATGGAAGCGGCCGAGCAAGTCAATCGATTGATTCTGGACTTTGTGCAACAGCACTGACGCCCCTCCTGGCGACCTCTCGCGGGGTGCCAGGAGCAACTATTTCAAGGAGATTTCGCTTTGAGCATTTCAATCAATCCGCAACGCAGTATGCGTGCCGCTGTCTGGCACGGCCGCCACGATATCCGTGTCGAAGACGTTCCGCTGCCAATAGCGCCACCTGCCGGCTGGGTGCAGATCCGCGTGCAGTGGTGCGGCATTTGTGGGTCCGATCTGCATGAGTACGTGGCTGGGCCGGTGTTCATACCGGTTGACGCACCGCACCCGCTGACCGGGATCAAGGGCCAGTGCATTCTCGGTCATGAGTTTTGTGGCGAAATCGTCGAACTCGGTGCCGGTGTTCAGGGTTTCAGCGTCGGCGAACCGGTGGCGGCCGATGCCTGCCAACATTGCGGCAGCTGCTACTACTGCACCCACGGGCTGTACAACATCTGCGAGAACCTGGCGTTCACCGGGCTGATGAATAATGGTGCCTTCGCTGAACTGGTCAACGTGCCGGCCAACCTGTTGTACAAGTTACCGGCGAACTTTCCTGCTGAAGCCGGGGCACTGATCGAGCCGCTGGCGGTGGGCATGCACGCGGTGAAAAAAGCCGGGAGCCTGCTCGGGCAGAACGTTGTAGTCGTTGGTGCAGGCACCATTGGCTTGTGCACCATCATGTGCGCCAAGGCTGCCGGTGCGGCTCAGGTGATCACTCTGGAAATGTCTGGAGCGCGCAAGGCCAAGGCCCTGGAAGTGGGGGCGACCCATGTGCTCGATCCCAATGAATGCGATGCCTTGGCTGAGGTACGGCGCCTGACGGGTGGGCTCGGGGCAGATGTCAGCTTCGAATGCATCGGCAACAAACACACCGCCAAGCTCGCGATCGATCTGATCCGCAAGGCCGGAAAATGCGTACTGGTGGGGATCTTTGAGGAGCCCAGCGAGTTCAACTTTTTCGAGTTGGTGGCTACCGAAAAACAGGTGCTGGGTGCGCTGGCCTATAACGGTGAGTTTGCGGACGTGATCGCTTTTATCGCTGATGGTCGGCTGGACATCACTCCGCTGGTGACTGGGCGCATTCAGTTGGAGCAGATCGTGGGGCAGGGCTTCGAGGAGCTGGTCAACAACAAGGAGCACAACGTCAAAATCATCGTGTCGCCCGCTCGAGTCTGAAGCGGCTGAGTCGGACGATGGACCCTTCGTTGTGATTACTGCTGCCTTGTCATCGTGCAATGGCAGCATTTACAGCACTGGCCGTATGCTCATGAACCTGACTGAGCAAAAGCAGGCTCCTGCTCTTTTTGAGAAAACCGCCGTCCACGTTGTGCCCCGACGGGCGTTGGTGCTGACGGTGGCTGGAAAATTGATCGCGGCTTTCCCCGAATTAACCAATCCCTTATAGCGATGCCCTGGCAACCAATGGACAATCAACTGGCCGGGTTCCTGATACGTCGAGGGCTTCGATCAGGTGCCGGGCAGCCCTGCGACCGATCTCGTAGTACGGCAGTTGTACCGTTGTCAGCGGTGGGATGAACAGTTCAGCGATACCGATCATATTGTCATAGCCGAGCACGGCGACATCATTGGGGATTTTCAGCCCACGGCCCAACAACACCTGATAGGCACAAAAAGCAATACGGTCGTTGCCACAGATCAGAATGTCGAATTGGGGACGACTATCAATGATGTGCCGGTCGAGGATGGCTGCGGTTTCACCATAGGCGTCATGATCGGCAAGGTCATATTGCAGGAGTGCGTCAGGCAACAGCCCGAATGCCTGACAGGCACGCTGCATGCCTCTTTGTCGCAGACCCCAGGCCAGGCTCTGTTTTGGAAGATTGATAAACAGAGGGCGCCGATAGCCTCGACTCAATGCGTGATGTACGGCTCGATACTCCCCCATTTCGTCGTCGGGCACATAACTGACCAGGCGACTGTCATCCGCCAGGCAATTGGCGAGTACCAGGGGGGTGCTCTTCAATCGCTCGGGAATGCACACCTGGCGCAGCCCCATGGCGCTGAAGATCAACCCGTCGGGACGGTGCGATAACATCAGGTCGATGTTCTGGTCGGTGGGCGGGTTGCTTAACAGGTTGAGGATAAATACATTCCAGCCTGCTTGCTGCGCAGTCTGTTCGATGGACAGCAGCAGCTCGACGGCGAACGGTGTAGTTGCGGTGTCCAACGCGAACACACCGATGGTTCGCGTCTGGAGGTTGTCGCCGCGAATTCTTCGCGCTGATAGGCTCGGCACGAATTGCAATTCGTCAATGGCGCGACGCACCCGTTGATAGGTTTCGGGGCTCAATTTTTCCGGATTGTTGAGTGCTCGAGAAACCGTCATCAGGGACACGCCGGCTAGCTGTGCAACGTCTTTCACTGAAGTCATGCGAGGCGAAGCCGGTCAGGTTGAGGCAGAATCATGACACATGGCCTGCGCTTCTCGCGATACGAATGACGCTGCTCATAGCCATCCCGAGGCAAGTGGCCACGCCCTTGGAATGGAGACACGCCCGCCGCTCCCGCTTGCAAGGAGCTTCACGCCCAGACTGCCGGGCTGCGGATAGAGGCGACTGCTGAGGCTGAAGCGCCCGTTTTCGTCAAACACCTCGATGGACGAGCGATCGAGGAACACACGCAGTTCGAGTCGCTCTTGTGTCGGGTCTATCGACACGCTTCGCTGACCTGTGGCTTGCGCACCCGAGCGGCTACGGTCAAGCACCAGACGCTGTAGCGACGCATCGTAGTAGAGCAGGGTTTCTTCATGGCCATCGTCGCTGCAGCGCAAGGCGATTCCCAGGTGGCCGTCGGTGCAGCCGAGCAAATCCAGATGCACATGGATTTCGAGCATATCGCCTTTCACCTCCGGCACCCACCGGGTTCCCGACTCATCCCACCAGGGTGTACCAGGCAATGGCGCCTTGCGTAGAGCGGTGAGCTCCCGTGCCGGATACACACAAAGGCGATCTGCGCGCAGTTCAAGTTCGCGCGGCAAACCGAGCATGCCGCACCAGTGATGGGCCTTGCTCGGCATCGGGCTTTCCCACATGTCGAGCCACGCCCACAAAAGTCGCCGACCATCGGCGGCCAGTAGCGTTTGCGCTGCATAGAAATCGTGACCGTTATCGAGCTCGATAAAAGGCCCGCCAGTGAAGTGCCATTCGCTATCGAGTCGACCCACTCGATAACCAGTCTGGTACTTGTTGAGCCGTTCGTAACCTTGGGGTTGCATGCCTTGGGGGGAGTACAGCAGTACATCGCGTCCGTTCAGTCGAAACAGATCCGGGCATTCCCACATATAGCCATCGCCCTCGCTGCCGCCGGACACATAGCCAAGGAACTCCCAGGCGTGCAGATCCGTGGAGCGGTACAACGGGAGCAGCGGTATATCGTCCAGACGTGCGCCGGCAATCAGGTACCAACAGTCATCCTCCTTCCATACCTTGGGATCACGAAAGTGCATGATCGTGTCTTGCGGCGCGGTCTCGATGACTGCGCCATGCTTGACGAAGCGGATACCATCGATACTGGTGGCCAGGCACTGGACTTGACGGATCGAGCGTTCGTCACCCGCTTCCCCCAGCCAGGTGTGCCCGGTGTAGATCAGTGCCAGGGTATCTCCACACACCACTGCGCTACCGGAAAAACAACCGTCACGGTCGAAGTCATCGCCGGGTGCCAGCGCAATGGGGAGATGCTGCCAATGAACCAGATCGGCACTCTTGGCATGCCCCCAATACATCGGGCCCCATTTCGCCTCGAAGGGGTAATGTTGATAGAAAACGTGATATTCGCCACGAAAGTACACCACCCCGTTAGGGTCGTTCATCCAGCCTGCCGGGGGAGCAATATGATAACCGGGTCGATAATCGTGGATGACGCGAGACAGGCCGTCACTCAGTGCACGCTGCGCAAGGTCAAGGGAAGAAGACATTGGATCACTCATGGAATTCAAGGACAAGGTCAAAGGGCGCCTGCTCGTACCGAGCGCAGAGAGACTCCATCTGGCAGGGTTTCAATGGCTTGTGGGGGACGCCTCAAGGCCGTGCCGTCGGCGTCGAACAGGTGCAGATTACCGATGTCCAGCTGCAGCTCGACCCGATCGCCGACCTGCCATCCGGCGTTGACCTCACAACGACAGATCAGTGGATCGTCCTGCCCGGTATCGAGGTGCACATAGGTTTCGCTGCCCAGGTATTCGACCCCGGTCACGATGACGCCGACGGTTCCATCCGCCGCTTTGAGCGATACATGCTCCGGGCGAACCCCGAGGCTCAGCGGAGTGTCCGCCGCCAGGTTTGAGCTGTCGAAGGGCAGGGAGGTCATACCCAAAACCGGGGTGTCAACCAGGCTGGTTTCGCCTGGGGCATGCAGGCGCGCCGCCAGAAAGTTCATTCTGGGCGAGCCCAGAAAACCGGCGACAAAGCGGCTGGCGGGGCGTTCATAGAGTTCGCGCGGCGAGCCAACCTGCTCTACGCGACCGCCATTGAGCACGACAATTTTGTCGGCCAGGGTCATCGCTTCCACCTGATCGTGGGTGACGTAGATCATGGTCGAGCCTAGTCGAGCATGCAGACGGGCGATTTCGTTGCGCATCTGCACCCGCAAGGACGCATCCAGGTTGGAAAGCGGCTCATCGAACAACAAAATGTCCGGTTCCCGCGCCATGGCTCTGCCCATGGCCACACGCTGACGCTGCCCTCCAGAGAGTTCCTTTGGCTTGCGTTGCAGCAGTTTGTCCAATTGCAGGATTTGCGCAGTTCTCAGCACCCGCTCGCGCAAGCTGCTCTTTTCAGTCTTGGCCAGTTTGAGACCAAAACTGATGTTGTCGTAGACGCTCATGTGCGGGTACAGCGCATAAGACTGAAACACCATGCCGACGCCACGCTCGCGCGGTTCCAGGTCGTTGACCCGTCGCTCGTCAATCAGCAGGTCGCCGGCGCAGATCGAGTCCAGTCCGGCGATCAGTCGCAACAGGGTCGACTTTCCGCAGCCCGAAGGGCCAACGAACACCACGAATTCACCCGCAGCGATCTCCAGGCTGACGTCGCGAAGAATCCGCACGCCGCCCAATTGTTTGTTCACGTTGTCTAGCTTCAATTTGATCATGATGCTGTTCCTTGTATTTGTTGGGCATCAACCCTTTAACGCGCCGGCAGTGAGACCGGAAACGATTCGGCGCTGGAAGATCAGCACCAGAATCACCAGTGGGACGGTGACCAGCACCGATGCGGCCATCAACAGCCCCCAAGGCAGCTCATGGGGACTCCCGCCGGAAATCAAGGCGATGGCGACCGGCACCGTGCGTTGCGTGTCTGTGAGGGTGAAGGTCAGGGCAAACAGGAACTCGTTCCACGCTGCGATAAAAGCCAATAAGCCAGTGGTGACCAGCGCAGGCCAGAGCAGCGGCAACAGCACACGGGTAAGCGTGACCCAGGGCGAAGCGCCATCCATGATTGCCGCTTCTTCCAGTTCATGGGGCAGTTGCCCCATGAACGTGGTCAGCACCCAGACGGTGAAGGGCAGGGTGAAAATCGTGTAGCTCAGGATCAATGCCCAGGACGTGTTGTACAGACCCAAGGCGCGGATCACTTCGAACAGCCCCGACAGTACAGCGACCTGGGGAAACATCGAGACGCCAAGAACCATCATCAATACCGTGCCACGCCCACGGAACTTCACCCTGCCCAAGGCGTAGGCGGCGGTCAGGCTGAGGAACAGCGCCAGCGTCACCACGCAAAGCGCAACCACCAGCGAGTTACCGATAGCTCTCAGGAATGAGGATTGGTGGAGTACCGCCGCATAATTGGAGAAGTCGGGACTATCGATCCAATAGCTCACCTCGAACAAGGCGCTGGATGGCTTCAGCGAAGTCACGATGGCGTAGTAGAAAGGGAAGACCGCATACAGCAGCAAAATCCCGATCAGACACCAGAACCCGAGGCGCAACAGCGCTTTTTTGAGTAGACGCTGGCTCATGAGCGAACCTCCAGTTGACGGCGCCCGAGGTAGAGATAAAGCATGGCGATCACCGCAACGACCAGAAACAGCAGAGTCGAGGCCGCGCTGCCATAGCCAACGTCTTGGAACTCCACCAGGTGCTGGCGGGCATAGACCGACATACTCATGGTGCTCGAAGAGTTCGAGGTCAGCACATAGATGACATCGAATACCCGCAGGGAATCGAGGATGCGGAAGATCGCCGCCACCAGCAATGCAGGCATCAACAGTGGAAGCGTGACACGCCAGAACACTTTCAGCGGATGAATGCCATCGACCCTGGCGGCTTCGTAGCAATCGCTCGGCAACATCTGCAAGGCAGCCAGCATCAGCAGCGTGACAAAAGGTACGGTCTTCCAGACGTCGACGATGATGACCGCCCACATCGACAGATCCGCATCTGCCGTCCAGGCCAGTGGAGCATCAATCAGTCCGAGGCTCAGCATCAGATGATTGATGATGCCGAACTGGTCGTTAAGCATCCATGACCAGATCTTCGCCGAGACAATGGTAGGAATCGCCCAGGGAATCAGAATCAACGCACGCACCAGGGAACGGCCGGTGAACTTGATGTTTAGCAGCAACGCCACCAGCAGCCCTAGCACGATTTCCAGTCCCACCGACACCACGGTGAAATGCAACGTGTTGCGCACAGCGTTCCACCATTGTGGATCGACCAGAATGCCCGACCAGCTGGAACCGTCGTGGAACAGATAATTGCTCAAGCCTACGAAGGAGCCGCCACTCGTGTCCGCCAGGTTGGCGTCGGTCAGGCTGAACCAGAATGTGCGCAGTAGCGGCCAGGCCGCCACCAGGGCCAGACACAGCAGCATTGGCGTCAGAAACAGCCAGGCGGCGCGTACTCGGCGACGCTGTATGGGCGTTTCCCTGGTGAGCAGGAGCTCGTCACAGGAGGCATGGGTAGTAGAGACAGACATGGTGATTTCCTTCCTTGTGGCTTACCAGTTCCGGCGTTTGATGCGCGTGAGTTCGCTTTCCAGTTCGGCCAGCGCCTGATCGACAGGCAACTCACCCGCCAGCACGCCATGCACTCGATCGAAGAACGCATTGGAGACCCGTGGATAGCGATCGGCGGTTATTGAGGCGGGGCGCATGACCCCATCGTTGAGAATGCTGTGGAGCTGACCGTAGTAAGGCATTGCCGCGAGCAGTTCGGGATCCTGATACAGCGACTCGATAACCGGGTTATAGGCGCCTATCAGAGCACGATGTTTTTGCTGTTGGGCACTGGTCAGGTAGCTCACCAGATCTGCGGCAAGTTTTGGATGGGCGCTGTAACGCGATACCGCCAAGCCCCACCCGCCGAGAGTGGATGCATGGTTGCCGGTCTCGCCGCCCCGGGGTAGGGGAGCGACCCCAACCTTGTCTTTTACGGCACTGTTCTGGCTTTGCACCAGGGCCCAGACATAAGGCCAGTTACGCATGAACAGCGCATTTCCCGACTGGAATACGCCACGTCCTTCTTCCTCGGTGTAATTGAGCACGCCACGCGGGGAGATGTCTCCCACCCAGCTTTTCGCCAGGGTCAAAGCAGCTCTTGAGGCCTGACTGTTGACCACGATGTCTCCTCGTGGATTGACCAGTCCGCCTTCCGGTTGGCTGCTGATCCACTCCAGCGCATTACACGTCAGCCCCTCGTAGGCGCGTCCCTGAAATATGTAACCCCACACATCGGGGTTACCGGCGTTGCGTTCGGCCTGTTGAACATCCCTGGCAGTAGCGGTCATTTCCTCCCACGTCTGGGGAACCTGCTTGTTGTACTTCTCGAGCAAGTCCTTGCGGTAATACAGCAGGCCCGAATCGGTGAACCACGGCATCGTCACCAACCGTCCGTTTACCGTGGCGTTATCTACCTGGGCCTGGAAGTAGCCTTGGGTAGCGTTGGCTGGAAGCACCTCGCGCAGATCCATCAGATGTTTGGCCAGCATCCCCGGCCACACCATATCGATTTGAATGATGTCGATGTCGGTGGACTGCGCACTAAGGATCTGTTGGTAGAACGACAACCTCTCGGTCGCCGAGTTAGGCGTGGAAACCACCTCGACATTGTTGCCGGTCTGTTTCGACCACGCCTCGACAGCTTCCTTGCAGAGTTGTAGCTCTGCACCCACCGCACCGCAGGAGATCGTCAAATCGGCGGCGCTCGATACGGATGGAAGCCCGGCAAAGAGGGTGAGTAGCGCAGCTGGAAGGAGAGTTTTTAGCTGTTTCATAAAGTCCTCTTTATTTTTGTTTTTAGAAAAGTTAACGTTAACACGCTCAATGTAGCAGCGTATTTGCGATGAGGCATCTTTTTTTTTGTCGATTTGGACAATTCACAACTCACGAAAAAACAGCCTGTCGCTGGAACAAAACAATAAAAACAAAACAGGGAAATCCACATGCAGAAAGCATCAAGATGGCTACTCGCAGGCGTGCTCAGCACCTCGGCGGCGACCTCTCAGGCCGCTACTCTGGAAGAACGCATGGCCGCGTTTGAAGCCCGTGCCAGCGCAGCGGAAAAGCGTGCGGCCGCAGCCGAGCAGCAAACCCAGGCACTTGCGAGGGAATTGCAGCAGATCAAACTCACCACTCCCGCTTTGCAGCCCGCAGCATCCACTGCATCCCAGGCAACAAATCCCGTTCTGGACACCCGACTGGCAAAACTCGAAGCCCGCCAGGAAAGCATGGAAAAACAGGCCAGCACTTCAAACCTCACTGATGGGTTCAGCTTCAACGGCTATGCCCGCTCTGGATTGCTGATCGACGAGGGGCTTGGTGGTGGCCGTGGCGGCCCTTATACAACTCCGGCCGGATCGGTTGGTGGTGCAGTCGGGCGACTCGGTAACGAAGACGACACCTACATGCGTATAGACCTGTCGAAAGAAATCTATGCGCAAAATGGCACCCGTTCCAAATTCACGGTCTCCATCGCCGACGGTGTGGAAAGCTCCAATGACTGGACGGCCGACGAAAGCAAACTGAACGTGCGCCAGGTATTCACAGCGCTCGACCATGTCGCTGCGTTCAAGGGCAATCCAGTGTTCGAGAACGCCACCCTGTGGGCAGGTAAGCGATTTGATCGGGATAACTTCGATATCCACTGGCTGGACTCGGACGTCGTCTACCTGGCCGGTACCGGCGGTGGAATCTACGATATGCAGATGAACAAGAATTGGCGTTCGAATTACTCCTTGATTGGGCGTAGCTACGGGGATTTCAGTCAAGGGGGTATTAATGCCGATGTGGCGAGCTACATCCTGACCTCCAACCAGTTCTTCGAGGATGGTCAGTGGCAGTGGATGTTCAATGGCATCGGCGCAAAGAAAAACGATTTCGGTACCCGCACCAATAAAGCAGGTCTGACGCCTGCGGAATCCGGCTTGCACAGCATGCTGGCCAATCACCAGAAAAACTTTTTCGGCAGAGAAGGCTTCTTCAAAACGGCGCTGCTCTATGGGCAAGGTCTGGGAGCAGAGGTCAAGAACGTCGGCTCGGATGGTGAACTGATTGACGATGCCCGCGCTCTGCGTCTGGCACTTTACGGCGAGACACCCCTTGCGCCTGACTGGCGTATCGGGCCCAGCTTGCTGGCCGAACAGAGCAAGGATAGATACGTCAAGGGTGACGACTACCGCTGGCTGACCCTGAACGTGCGATTGGCTAACACAATCAACAGCAACTTCGAGATGGCCTACGAAATGAGCTGGCAAACCATGAACCTCGACCCCAAGGGCTATCTACAACGTAATGCGGTCGACGGTAACTTCTGGAAATTCACGGTCGCCCCGACATTCAAACTGGACGTTGGAGACCTTCTCACACGTCCCGAATTGCGAGTGTTCGCAAGCTACATGAATTGGTCTTCCGATCTGGACAGATACAGTACCTCAGACTCCTTCGGCAAGACGGACTTCAACGCCGGAGGTATATGGCAATACGGTATACAAATGGAAACCTGGTTTTAATATTTGAACGCGCCGGCCAACACGCCTTCAGCGCGCCTGCAGGCTGTTGTTGCAAACAGAGATGTCGGTTGCAGACATCTGCTTTGAGGTTGGCTATGAAAATCTCCCTAACTTCAACAGATACTTTCGCATCGAAAAAGAACAGACACCGATCAAATATCGTCGCGGAACAGCGATGACGATTATTCAATCGAAACGGTACTCATCGATCCCGGCCTTTCACCAATGCGCATTGAGTGATTACCGGTCGAAGCTGATCAGCCAGCTGTTATCCCTATGACAAAAATTGAGGAAATGACGATGGTATTGCCTCGCGCGGTAGTATTTGGCGAAGCCCTGACCGACCTTGTCCAAGGCCCTCCTGGACAGTGGAAGGGCTATCCAGGTGGTGCTCCCTGGAACGTTGCACGAGCGTTAAGCCGCTTGGGTGTTAGCAGCGCTTTTGCTGGGGCGGTGAGCATAGATTCACTGGGTGACGAGATAGTTGCGCAGTCGGAAGCGGCAGCGTTAGATATGAGCTTTATCCAACGAGTAGATCGAGATCCTTTGGTCGCCATCGTTCCATCGAGCCGTCCTCCAAGATACTTTTTTGCTGGAGATGCCGATCTGTTTTTTGACCCAGATCTGATGCCCGAAGGATGGATCAACAAAGCAGAGCTGTGTCATTTCAGCTGCATCAGTTTAGCTCGACAGCCACTCGCAGACAGGCTGGTTAAAATTGCTCAGCAGGCCAAAGAAGCCGGTAAACGGATTAGCTATGATCCGAACTGGCGCAATTTAATGGATAGTCATTATCGGGAGCAGACCTTCCCTACGATGACCACCCTTGCTGACATGATTAAGCTTTCCGACGAAGACCTTCGGCACATTTATCCAGGGCTGACCGAACACCAGGCAATGGATGAACTTCGCGCTCTTAATCCTCAGGCACAGATATTGTTTACCCGAGGGGAACACGGGATGATTCTCCACACCCCGGACAGCCAACTCGATCAGCCGGCTATTGCCGTGAAAGTGGAAGACACGGTTGGTGCAGGAGACGCTTGTATGGCTGGTTGGCTGGCTGCGGAGTTGCTGGGGATCGCAGACTTGAGAGAGCGCCTGCGATTTTCAGCGGCTTGCGCATCCATATCTTGCCGCCATGCTGGAGCACATGCTCCTGCGCTAGCGGATGTGGAAGGTTTGCTGAAGTTGCTAATAGATATCTGACATAGCTTGATCGTTGAGTGCTACTTCAGTATTGGCTTTGAATTGAGGGGAGCAAAGAGCATGCCGTGATAAGGCAAAAATCTGGACATTCGCGTCGCAAGCGTTGTTCTATAAAGGCTTGCGTGCAAACCACCTCAATTCCTCCTAAATGGCTGGCCACCTCGGCCAATCCGCGGACGCCTATTGCGTTGTCCCCGGAATTTTCAATCCCGACAAATAGTTGCCTGCAGACCAAATGAGCAAGTTTACCCCTCATCTCGGCATAACCCCCAAAAGATCCAGCGGCTTGCCAAACGAAAAGTCAGACACTAAGGTAGCGCCCCCTAACGACTGGCCCCGGACTTTGGGTGAGTGGTAACGGCTACAGACAAAAAATTAGATGGCAGCGCCCCCTCCTTTGGCGAGTACTTCACCGCAAAAAGATAGCGCTGTCTCACTGTCAAGGTGACTGAGGCTCGATAGAGCTTTCCTTGAAAGTGACAATCACAAGAAAGAGGAAGCCCGTGATGACGAACGCTAGTGCTAGCGCGACTGTCTCCAACAGTTCGGCAACACCCCACGCCCAACGGATGAGCACCTACGTGTTCGCGCTGTTTTTCATCCTCGGCAGCATCACCAGCCTTAACGATGTCCTGGTGCCAAAACTCAAGCACCTCTTCAGCCTCAGCTATACCGAGGCCATGCTTGTGCAGTCGTCATTCTTTTTTGCCTATTTCATTTTCGCCATACCCGCAGGCCTGCTCATTTCGCGAATCGGCTACATGAGAGCGGCCGTCCTCGGGTTGCTGCTGATGGCTGGTGGATGCCTGCTCTTCATTCCCGCCACCCAGTCCGCATTGTTTCCAGCCTTCCTCGGCGCCCTCTTTGTGCTTGCGATTGGCGTGACAACCGTTCAGGTCGTTGCGAACCCGCTGCTTTCGCTGCTCGGAACCGCCGCAACGGCCCCTAGTCGCCTCACCCTCGGCCATGCGTTCAATTCGCTGGGAACCACTGTCGCGCCGTACCTGGGTGCCATACTGATCCTGGGCTCCCTCAATGCGGTAGATACCTCCGCATTGTCGCCAGCAGAACTGACGTCCTTCCTGTCGCAGGAAGCCAGCGTGATCAGCAACACCTATGCAAGCATTACGCTCTTCATCTGCATGGTCGCCTTGATCGTCTGGCTGAAAAGAAATGAGCTGCAACCGTCAACAAGACCTGAGCGTCTCAATCCACTCGCTGCGCTCAACCTTCTAAAGCAGCCGCGCTTTGCACTCGGCACCGCTTCCATATTTCTCTATGTTGGCGCCGAAGTCACGATTGGCAGCCTCATTACCGACTACCTCATGCTGCCGACAACCCTGGCCCTTCCCGCCGAAGCCGCGGGCAAGCATGTTGCCTTCTATTGGGGTGGCGCCCTGGTTGGCCGCTTTATCGGCTCGGCGCTGATGCGCACTTTCGCACCTGGGAAACTGCTGGCCTTTGCCGCCACGGCAGTCATTGTGCTGTTGACGATCTCTGCCACCACACAAGGCGTTGTTGCCGGATGGTCGCTGCTGGCCGTCGGGCTGTTCAACTCCATCATGTTTCCGACGATCTTTACCCTTGCGACCGCAGGGCTCGGTCATCGCGCGGCAGAAGGTTCGGGCCTGTTTTGTTGCGCCATTGTTGGCGGGGCATTTATTCCGCCATTGACAGGGTATGCGGCCGACCTCTCGACACTCGCGATGGCATTGAGCGTGCCAGCGACCTGTTATGCCTGCATCGCAATTTACGGTTGGTATGCCCGCGTTCCGAAGCACTAGCATTCCCTGGCGCGCAGCTACCCGGGTGGTCACGGGTTACTTCAATTACCACGCGGTGCCGGGAAATCTGATACGTCTTGGTGGATTTCGTCTGGAGGTTTGCCGTCTATGGCGGCAAACCCTCAAAAGGGTATTGGATTGGTTGCCGCCGCAGTCCTTGATCGCGACGACGCGCTCATGGGCGACGATGTTGAGCAGGGTCGCCTGTTCGAAAGCCACGCCGGTGCGGTACGGGATGTCGTAAAGAATGATCGGGACGCTGGAGGCATCGGCAACAGTTTTGAAAAACGCTTCAAGGCCGGCCTGGGAAGGGCGGATGTAATACGGTGGCGGCACCAGCAAACCCGCTACGGGACGTTTGAGGATTTCATTGTGGAACTGCAGCAGCTCGGCCAGATTGTTGCCGGCCAGGCCCATGACCAGCCGCCGCAACCCGACGAAATCGATGGCGCCGTTCTGAAAGGGTGTAACGAGTGGAACCCGGATACCTTGAAACGAGGACATACACTTACTCCTGAAAGTTGATCGATGTAGTCACCGTCAGAAGCGTAGAAGGAGGTAAGCAGGGGGAGGGTGCCCGTCGCGCTCAATGTCCTGTCAGCTCATCTGACGGGACAGCGCGCCCCGGTCACATGAGCGACTGTTTCTTCGATTTGAGGGCGTGTGCAACGCAACCTTGCGCCTTGGCAATCAAGCCAAATGGGTGTCCGGAATCATTAGACCACTACATGCACTCGATTCGCATAGTCGCGCCAAGCGATTACAGCGAACGAACCGGGCAAGAAAAACCGTAAATCAATCGTTATGTGAAGAATGAATCGTGCGCTGTTTGTTTCTCTAGATGGGCCCAAGGGAACCGGTAAAACCACACTGTTGGAAGCCGTTACGAAAGTACTGAGGGCAGACAATAAAAAGGTTATCCGACTTTGCGAGAAAAAAAGCGATCCCTATAGGGGGGAAATAATGACCCTCGTTAACAAACTCGTCAGAAATCCCACCCGGGATTTGGAGTTGAGGGTTTGTGAGCGCTTTGCTGATAGCCGTACCTGGATTTCCCAGCACGTATTGGCTAAACAGCCACCAGGCAGCATCATCTTGATTGATCGCTGGTACCCGTCTGATGCCGCGTTTCGCCGGATAATCCCGTTTGCAGAGATTCTACAGTTGAACATTGATCGAAACGTGCGAGTGCCAGACCTGCATGTCGGGGTTGTCACCGCCCCTGATATTTCATGGGCGAGGGCAGCGGCCCGATCGCGTGGGCTAAGCAGTACGGTGATCCATAAGCTGGAAGAACATGTCGCTTGTACCAAGGCGTTCGAGCGAGCGATTGCAGATCACGGCTGGGTTTTATGCCGTAATGAAGGAACGATCGAAGACGCAACGATGCAGGTGATTTCTGAGATCTATAGAGTCCTTCGATGCCCCGCAGACGAAGTTCGCTGAACCGGTCTTGATGCGGTTGAGATAGCCGTTGCGCGGAGATGAGTTGGCTCCCTTTGTCCGGTAGTATCACGGACCGCACATTGGAAAGATGGACTTCGCTGTGAACAATATGATTGCCAACCTCATCGAAAGCCGACTGGACTCGCCTGAGATGGCGCGCGATTCGCTACACGCAGCGCTCCAGTTCGGCGATGAATTCGAGCAAGCCTGCCTGGGCAGCCCGTTGAACGGGAAGGCCATTCGCGAGAAATTGATTCCATTCCGGTACGGTATTGAGTCCGGCCACGATTACGAACTGAGACGGCTGGCAAAGCTTCTGAAGGCAGATGCTACATTCACGCTGGCAAACATGTACCTGTCGGGAAGCGATAATCAGGATATCTGCAGGGCCGCGGAGGCTACCCCGGGCTGCAATCTGGACTTACAACTTCGTGGCGAACTCTTCAGCGAAGACATCGGGTTGTAATCCATCGAAGTGAGGTAGCAACGTTGTGTTCAAAGCTGCCTCACTGGACGCGCCCAATCTCCTCGCCACGTCGTGATTGGGTCGCCAGCACGCCAACAGATTGCAGGCCTCATCGCATTAATGGCAACTCTACATCGCGCCAGCAACAGCTCATCATTCCCGCTCAGTCCAGATCCCAGCTCCTCCAGAACGCGTCGTAACAGCAATATCAGACTGCTTTACATCCCGTAGAGGCCGAAGTTTTGGCGTGCCGCGTTGCTGCCCCGATTCGTCTCGTCATGAACCCATCCGGCTTCAAGGGCAATGGCTCACTCGGGTGGGCTACATGACGGCTCAAGAAGCGCACCGAGACATCAGCCATTACCTGATGGGATTCTGCCCCATCAATTCAACGGTGGGCTGGCGCCAGCTCAGGCCGAGAAAAAACTTAACGTCGTGTCCGGGATTAGTTGACCACTACAAACAACAACTGGCCGCCCAGCTCGCAGAGCTTGAGTCGATGAAAAGTGATTCCGGCCTTAAGAAGGAAATGGAGTTTGAGAGCAAACTGCGCCATTTGCTTGGTGAGTACGGCTACAGCCTGAAAGATGTGATCAAACTGCTTGATCCACAAGCCGGTCGCCGTGCTCCAGCCGTTGAGTCCAAAGTCGGCAGCCGTAAGCCACGCGAAGTGAAGGTCTACAAAAACCCGCACACCGGCGAAGTCGTTGAGACCAAAGGCGGCAATCACAAAACGCTGAAGGAATGGAAAGCGGAACACGGCTCCGCGACCGTTGAGTCCTGGCTAACCGAGTGATTTTGGTTTGAGTACAAAAAGGCCCGTGAGGGCCTTTTTATGGGATGCGTCGTCGAAGTTCTTCGTCGATCAATGTTGCGGTTTAAGCCTGAGTGTTGCATCCACTTACCTTACTCGTGATCGGAGTGTCTCGTGCCTCAGGACTTAGGGGTATTCATTCTTTTATGCCTCGTAAGCGCAACGAGCGTCGACGCATGAGTTCAACAGCGACCAGCAATGCCACCGAGCCGAGAATCAGTAACGTGGCCGCCGCCAGGATGGTTGGGCTGATCTGTTCGCGCATGCCTGACCACATCTGGCGCGGTATGGTGCGTTGCTCAACCCCGCCAAGAAATTGCACCAGCACCGCCTCATCGAATGAGGTCACCATCGCAAAGAGCGCGCCGGACATGATCCCTGGACGAATAATTGGGAAGGTCACGCGGAAAAATGTATAGGTGGAAGAAGCTCCGAGGCTTGTCGCTGCTCTGGTCAACGAGTGGTCGAAACCAACTAATGTCGCCGTCACTGTGATGATGACGAATGGCGTACCGAGTACCGCATGGCCCAGAATGATGCCAAGGTGGTTTTGCCCGATGCCCAGTGCGCTGTAGAAAAAGTACATGCCGGCAGAAGAGATGATCACCGGTACGATCATCGGCGAAATCAGGGTGCCCATCAGCAGTCCCTTGCACGGCAGATTAGCGCGGCACAAACCGAGTGCTGCCAACGTCCCGAGTGCCGTTGAAATCACCGTTGCGCAGAAGGCGATCAGCAGACTGTTTTTGAACGACAGCACCCACAGTGGATCCTCGAGAAGCATGTGGTACCAACGCATTGAAAAGGCCGCTGGATCAAGGCTGAGCATGCCGCTGGTAAAGCTGAAGTAGGGCTCGACGTTAAATGACAAAGGCACCACTACCAAAATTGGCAAAATCAGAAACAACAGCACCAATACCGCAAAGCTTCGAACGCTGAAGAACCAGACTCTGCCCATCGGGCTGGTATAGCTTGGAAGACTCATTTCGATTACCCCAATTTCATATTGTTGATGCCCACGACCCGGTCATAAATCCAGTACAGCACCAGGACAATCATCAGGAGGATGGACGCGATGGCGGCGGCCAGTCCCCAGTTCAGGGAGGTCTGCATGTGGTAAGCAATGAAATTGCTGATGACTTGTCCGGTACGCCCACCCACCAACGCCGGAGTGATGTAGTACCCCGTCGCCAGAATGAACACCAGGATGCCTCCAGCGCTCAATCCAGGCAGAGACAAGGGAAAATAGATCTGCACAAAAGTGCGGAACGAACTGGCGCCCATGGAGTGCGCTGCACGGGTATAGGTTGTGTCGATGCTTTTCATGACGCTGAACATCGGCAGCACCATGAAAGGCAGAAGAATGTGGGTCATAGCAATGACCGTTCCGAACATGTTGTACATGAGTTCGAGTGGCTGGTTGATCAATCCCATGCTGTTCAACGTGCTGTTCAGCACACCGTTGGATTGCAAGATCACCATCCAGGCGCTGGTGCGTACCAGAAGTGATGTCCAGAACGGCAACAGCACCATGACCATCAACAGGTTGCTGGTTTTTGCTGGAAGGGTGGCGAGCATGTAGGCCAGCGGGTAACCCAGGATCATGCACAGCGCCGTGATACCCAGTGCAACCATCAAGGTCTTGATCAGAATGCTGACGTAGATGCGTCGGCTCTCAGGTTGTTGAACGACCTTACCTTGGTCGTCATAACGTAAGTCCAAGGCCGCGAGATAGTTAGTTGCGGAGTAGGCTGGCGCCATTTTCTTCAACTGCGTCCAGGTGCCGATCTGCCCCCAGCGCTTGTCGATGCCGGTCATTGTGGTGTTAAACGCACCTGGCACGACGACCTTGCTGGCTAGGCCACGTGCAGTGCGGGCCATCAGGCTCTTGGCGTCACCCATCACCCTATTGAGATCGGAGCCGACACTGTCCAATTGTCGGGCCTCTTGCAGGGCGAGGATTTCATGACCCACGGTGGCGAACAACTGCTCGTCTGGCAAGGCTGTGCCCTCCCAGTTGGCTAATGCGGCTGCGGTCTGTGGCATCGCCGTGGAAAGGGTCGGGTTTTGAATGCTGCGCAGCAACATCGCGCCGATAGGCAGCAAGAAAAATACCGTAATGAATGCCAGCAATGGGACGACCAATAGCAGTGATTTGGTCTTGTTTAGACGTTCTGCCCGGTCAAGGCTGGACTTCAGATCTCCTTGAGGTAGGGTTTCGCTGACTGTCTCTAGCATGGGGCTGACGGTATATGAGTTGCTCATCTGGGTGCTCCGGCAAAACAGTAAAGTCGTTGTAGGGCCTCAGGCGTCAAGCGCCCGACAGTCGTCGGCTGACCAACCCACATCAATGCAAGTACCGGCTTGGGGAGCAGCGTGTCCTGCGGTGTTGACCATCTTGACGATGAACTCGTCGTTGCCTGCCAGTTTCAAGCGCGCTCGCAAGTGATCACCGTGATAAATGATCTCCTCAATGCGGGCCGGCATATGGTTGTCGTACTCACCTGGACGTGCGCCAATCTGCACGCGCTCAGGACGAATCGACAGTGTGGTGGTCGAGCTGACAGGGTGGATATTGACGGCCAGCGCCTTGACGAGGTGCTCACCAACACGCACCTGGCAGTAACGTTCCTGGCGCTCGATAATCTGCCCCATCAGCCGGTTGTTCTCGCCGATGAAACTCGCGACAAATGCGGTCTGCGGTTTTTCGTAAAGGTCGGACGGATTGGCCAGTTGCTGGACAATTCCATCGTTAAAGACTGCGATGCGATCCGACATCGTAAGGGCTTCAGTCTGATCGTGAGTAACGTACACAACTGTGATGCCGAGCTGTTTTGACAGACGCTTGATTTCATATTGCATCTGTTCACGAAGCTGTTTGTCCAGCGCTCCAAGCGGTTCATCCATCAGCACCAAACGTGGCTCGAAGATTAATGCGCGGGCCAGTGCAACACGCTGTTTCTGACCGCCAGACAGCTGAGCCGGCATTCGCTTTGCGAATTGTCCCAAGGCCACCAGGTCAAGTGATAGACGCACCCGGTCTTCGATGTCTTGCCGGGACAATTTGCGCACTCTCAGTGGGAAGGCGAGGTTTTCTTCAATGGTCATGTGAGGGAAAAGGGCATAGTTCTGAAACACCATGCCGATACCGCGCTTTTGCGGAGCTATATCATTTACCGGCTTTTCATCAATGCAAATTTGCCCATGAGTCACGGTCTCGAACCCTGCCAACATCATCAAACATGTCGTCTTGCCGGAACCCGAAGGGCCAAGCATGGTGACGAACTCACCCTGTTCGATTTCGAGGTTGAAGTTTTTGACGACCAGATGTTCGCCGTCATAACTCTTCTGCACATTTCGAAAGCTAACGAATGATTCAGTACGCATGGGAGATATCTCTTGTTATTGGTGCTGTAGAGGAGCCGGGCACGAAAAGTCGCCCGGGCCCGCCAAAGGGGGTGTGTCAGGTGTGCTGCGGCAAGGTTGTGGTTGAGTTTTTGGTTACTTGGACAGCCAAGCGTTGAAGCGCTCATTCAATTCGTCTGCATGGTCTCCCCACCACTGGGAGTCCACCTGGAGTGCGCTGGCAAAGTTTTCAGGGCTAGTAGGCAAGTTGGGTTTGACCTTTGGGTCTACCAAGGCTTGCGCGGAGAGTCGTGTAGGGCCATAGGCGATATAGTTACTTTGGTCAGCCAGTACCGAGCTTTGAGTGGCAAACTTCAAAAAATCCATCGCCTGATCTTTTTTCGGATTGCCGGCAGGGACTACCCAAGCCTCCATGTCATACATCTGACCATCCCACACGATTTTGAACGGCTGCTGCTCTTTCTGCTGCGCAATCACGATACGCCCGCTATAAGCTGAGATCATGCTGACCTCGCCATCGGCTAGCAGTTGCGGCGCTTGTGCCCCGGCTTCCCACCAGATGGTGTCCTTTTTGATTGTGTCGAGCTTGGCAAAAGCTCGATCCAGGCCATCTTCAGTCCCCAGCATTTCGTACACCTTTTCACGGGGCACGCCGTCGGCCATGAGCGCCCATTCAAGATTGACTTGAGGTGCTTTACGCAGTGCTCGTTTGCCTGGGAAGCGCTTGGTATCGAAAAAGTCTTTCAGGGTATGGGGCTGCTCGCCCTTGAAGGCTTTGGTGTTGTAGGCCATGACTGTCGACCAGACATAGCTCGCCACGCCGCATTCCGTCAGGGCCCCTGGCAGAAAATCTTTTGCAGCAGGTGTTCCATCCGGTGCAGGAGCCAGGGTGGCGGGGTCAATTCGTTCGAGCAGGCCGTTGTTACAGGCACGAATGACGTTCGGTATTTCAGCATCGACTACGTCCCAAGTGACCTTTTTGCTGTCTACCTGAGTCTTGATTTGCGCGATGCCCCCGGAATAGTCCTCCGAAATCACCCGGGTACCTGTGGCGGCAGTGAAGGGTTTGTGTGCGGCTTGGATCTGGGCATTAGTCAGGTTGCCGCCGTAGGACACAACCGTGAGAGTGTTTTCTGCGTAAGCGCTGCAGGACACGATGCCGGATAGCAAAAGAAACGTTGCGCTTTTCATGCGTGAGACCCCTCGTTTTTATTTTTGTGGGAAACCGTCACGAGCTCTTTGCACGGGGGTGCGTGAGCAACCGAAGAGACGATCAGGGCTTTACTCTCGGCAAAAAAATCCGAAGGTAAAAGCAATAAAAAAAAGCCCAATGGGGCGATTTTTTTTATGGGCGCACAAAAATTATCTATTGATGGGTAAAGTGAAGGGCGTTCAGGCATTCAGGGATTCAAAATCACTTCCTCATTCTTCGCTACGCGCGGCGGACGCTTCTTCCATCAGCCAACTTGCGAAAGCTGCTGCTTGGGGATTGACGATTTTGTGCGGGGAATACACTAAATAAAACGCTTCTGAGGTTTTGAATTTTGCAGTTAAAGGGGCGATGAGTTGTCCTGATTCAAGATACTGCTCGACAAGCGATGATCGCGCCAAGGCAACGCCTTGACCCAACTCCGCCATTTTCAGTGCGGAAATAAGCGTGTCGAACTGCAGTCCTTGAGATGAGTCAACGTCGTCGGCCTTGGCCTTTTTCAACCAATAGCCCCATCCCTCCTCATAACCCAAGACATGCAGAAGTTCGTGGTGACGAAGGTCTCTTGGGGTTTTCAAGGGCTTTTGCGTTGTGGGCAAACCAGGGGCGCACACAGGGAAAAGCAAATCCCAGGTCAGCCGTTCACTCTTCAGGCCAGTCCATTTTCCGCTGCCATAGCGAATTTCCAGATCGGATTCGAGATCGGTTTCGCCCATCCAGATGTTGCTGGTGATACGCAAATTGACATCTGGATGCTGCTCACGAAATCGCGGCAGGCGACCCGCCAGCCAGTGAGTAAAGAAAACCAGACTGCTGCGCACTGTGAGTACCTTCCGGTGCCCTTGACCAAATATTTCATCGGTCGCCGCTGCAAGACGCTCCACCGATTCATGGACGACGGGTAGAAAGGCTAAGCCAGGTTCCGTCAGTTCCAAACCTCTAGGTAGACGCTTAAACAGAGCTGCGCCGAGCTGCGATTCCAGCGCTTTGATCTGCTGGCTGACGGCTGCCTGAGTGAGACTCAGTTCTACAGCCGCCTCCGTAAAGCTTAGGTGACGAGCGGCTGACTCGAACGCGCGCAACCAGTTGAGCGGAGGTAGTCGCTTCTTCATGGCTCAAAATTCTCTGAGGAAAAGTGCCTGGCTGTGGGGCGAGCCAGCGTACGTCTTGTAGCGGTCATCCATAAATCCTACTCCTATCGCATAAAAAAAATGAACCCATAGGGTTTTTTTTTATTGCTTTCGCAGTCCCCAACTTTTCTCGAAAGTAACTCCCAGATCGCCACTCAATGGGCCAAGCCTGAAACGCTTTGAGCCTCTGCAGACGGCTTCTGAAAACCTAAACCCTGCGTGAAAGCTCGAAGAAGCAGGACAATAAAAATAATGGGTGAAACATGACAAACCTCAGTCAGCTACCCCTTTGCGGTGTGAACGTTATCGATTTTGGCCAATACATTGCCGGCCCCGCTGTCGCGATGATACTGGGTGATCTCGGGGCCACGGTCATTCATATTGATCCACCCGCTGGCCCGCTCTGGGATAGCCCGGCGAATGCCGTCCTCAACCGAAACAAGCAGTGCTTACGCTTGGACTTGAAGTCCCCTGAGGGTTTGCACCACGCCAGGCAGATGATCGCCAAAGCCGACATCGTGATTGAGAACTTCCGTCCTGGCGTGATGAAAAAACTGGGGCTGGATTTTTCCGAGTTGCGTCGTGAACACCCGCAACTGATCACCTTGTCCATTCCAGGTTTTGCAACCAATGATGAACTCCGAAGCCAATGGCGTGCCACTGAGGCAATTATCGCTTCAGCCTCAGGGGTTTTCACTGATATGGGGCAAAATCGGGTATTGATGGGCATTAACCCGAGCTTTTCTCCACTGCCACTCGCATCCGCTTACGGCACTATGCTCGCCGTCTCGGCTGTGGTGCTGGCATTGCAATCCAGACAACGCACTGGCATGGGTGATGAGATTGAAGTGCCGCTCGCTTCGGCGGTCATGGAGGGACTTTCTTACAACTCAATCAAGATCGACGGCTATCCAGCGCGCTACAAAACCTTGCGTGAAAAAGAGATTGAGCGTAGGCGAGCCGAGAACCTGCCGATGAACCTCAGTTATGAGGATTTGCAGGAGTACCTCGACCCCTTCTACCGTACCTATGAATGTGCTGACGGACGCAAATTCTACGCAGTTTGCCCTTCCCATCGCTCGCATGCCAAACGCTGCCTACAGGCAATGGGTTTGTACGAGGAAATGCTCGCTGCAGGCCTTCCCAAAGTTGAAGATCCCTACCTGCCATTTGCACAATGGGAAGGTGATGCCTCACTCGGTGTTTATCCACTACCAGCTCATTGGGCCAAGGTTATCTCGGCGCGCATGAAGGAAGTCTTCCTGACCAAGACGGCTGCGCAATGGGAAAAAATCTTCGGTGAAGGGCAGTTTCCTGGCGCTCCTCATCGTTCAACTCAAGAGTGGTTGCACGATGAGCATGCAAACACTGCAGGTCTAGTGGTTGACGTCACTGATCATCAATATGGGCTGATGAAACAGCCTGGTGCTATAGCCTGGCTGGAAGACAGTGCAGAGTTGATGTTGTCTCCGCTCTCACGACGAGAAGTCAGTATCGAGGAGGCATTGGCCACCTTGAGTGAAGGCACTCGCGAGGAGTTGCCAGCCGTAAATCAGCCATGTTCAAAAGGATGGCTGGACGGTGTTCGTATCCTCGACCTGACCAACGTGATTGCCGGCCCGCACTCGACCTCATTCCTCGGGCGATTCGGTGCGGATGTCATCAAGCTTGACCCCACCAAGCCAAATTACGATCCATGGAACACCGTGGTATTCGGTATGTCTTCGGCGCGCGGTAAGCAAAGCGTGTTGGTCGACCTCAATCAAGAGGAGGGGCGTGAGGTATTCGATAGGTTGGTGAAGTCAGTGGATGTCATTGTCATGAATGCGCCTGATCGCCAACTGGCGCCTTTAGGGTTAGATGAAGCCAGCCTGAAGGAGGTGAATCCTGAGGTGATTTTCTGCCAGTTGGACTGCTTCGGTGGCCCGCGCCGTGGCCCTAGAACTGACTACTTGGGTTACGACGATCTCATCCAGGCCACGACCGGCATCATGCTGCGGTTTGGTGGCGGTATGCAGACCCCGGAAGAACATGCTCATGTTGGCACCATTGATGTGATGTGCGGTTTCGCTGCTGCGCTTGGCGTGGCCACAGCGTTGTATCAAAAGTCCAGAACTGGCAAGGTCAGCCGAGCTCGGACGTCACTGGCTGCCTTGGGCAACCTGGTTCAAGTTCCTTTCTGTTACGACTACTCGGGGCGCGCACCTTTTGATGAGCCGGCGGGTCGTGAGGTGTTGGGTTATAGCGATCTGTCGCGTTTCTATCGAACGGCTGACGGTTGGCTATACCTCGATGCAGATTCAGCGGATCTGGGCAGACTGGATGCAGTTCAAGGCTTGAACGGCCTGTCTGCGGCAGGTGACCACGTGGCTTTCCTCAGTGCAGCTCTGGCCAAGGTGGCGGGAGAAACCTGGCAACGCCGTTTGCAGGAAGCCGGAGTCGCCGCTGCTGTCCCGGATAACATCGACAATCTCCGCAATCGCTACAGCCGACCTGCTGACAACTACCCGGGCACTGACAACGGGAGCTACTCGTTCAGTGTCTATGCCGATCATCCGAGTGGGCGCTGCGTAACTCAGCTCGATCCCTTTGCCATACGCCCGCGCCATGCGGCGATCCGCAGCCTTTCACCAGCAGAAAAATTTGGCGCTTCAACCAGATCTGTCTTGGGTGAACTCGGTTACAGCGAAAGTGAAGTTGACGCTCTCATGACCCGCAGCGTTATCAGCGACAGCTGGAGCCAAGAGTATTTGCCCAGCTGACATTCCCGTCAGAGGTTAAGGGTAAGAAGTTTCACAAATGCCCATCTACCTCGGCGACTTCCATCACAAGAAAAATAGGGGGCGGCACTCTCCTGGAGACGACGCCCCCACAGGGAAACTTTCGGAGGCAACATGTCGAATCAAATAGTTCTGCCGCGCATCCTGCAGGTGGGCGCCAAGGCCAGCGAGGCCATTCCAGATGTGCTCGCTAGCCTGGGTTGCCATCGACCATTGATCATCACTGACAAAATGATGGTGCAACTCGGTTACGCCGGTCGTATCCAGGATGTACTTGCAAGCAAAGGTTTGAGCGCCGACGTTTTCGCCGACACCGTTCCTGAGCCCACGGTCGATTCGATTCGTGCCGGTGTTGAACATGCTAGATCGGGCGACTATGACAGCATCATTGCATTGGGTGGTGGCAGTCCAATCGACAGTGCCAAAGCCATTGGCATTCTCGCCAAGTTCGGTGGCGAGATGCGTGACTATAAATTTCCACGGCAGGTGAGCGAGCAAGGCTTGCCGATCATCGCAGTACCGACCACAGCGGGTACCGGTTCGGAAGTTACCCGTTTTACCATCATTACTGATGACCAGAACGACGAAAAAATGCTCTGCGTAGGCATCGGGTTTATGCCTGTGGCGGCATTGGTCGACTACACCCTGACGCTCTCCCTGCCAGCTCGTGTCACGGCGGATACCGGTATCGATGCACTAACCCACGCCATTGAGGCCTATGTCAGCCTCAAAGCCAACCTCTACAGTGACAGTCAGGCGCTGGCCGCGATGCGCCTGATTGGCCCGAACTTGCGCCGGGCCTATCACGCAGGCCAGGACATTGCAGCGCGCGAGGCGCTGATGCTGGGATCTACCTTGGCCGGCGTTGCGTTTTCGGCAGCCTCGGTTGCCCTTGTGCATGGTATGAGCCGCCCGATTGGAGCTTTTTTCCATGTGCCACACGGACTTTCCAACGCGATGCTGCTGCCAGGCGTAACAGCTTTCTCCATCCCAGGCGCCCCAAAACGTTACGCCGATTGTGCACGGGCCATTGGCGTCGCGACCGTTGAGGACAGCGACGACAGCGCCAACGCTAAGTTGCTCGTCGAACTGCAAGCCCTCAATGACGAGCTGCAAGTTCCTACACCTGAAGGCTTTGGCATCAGTCGCGCACGCTTCTTCGAACTGATGCCAATTATGGCTGAGCAAGCCCTCGCATCCGGTTCACCGGGCAACAATCCTCGGGTGCCTTCGGTCGACGAGATGATCGAGCTCTACCGAAACCTCTGGTAGCCAAAACGATAACCACGCCTCTTCATCACTTCAGCGGTAACTGCCGCGTACATAAAATAAGGAACACTCACATGATTACTGTAGGTCATCTGATCAACGGCCAGATTGTCACTGACACTGAGCGCACTCAGGACGTGTTCAATCCTGCGACGGGCGAAGTCACCAAACAGGTTGCGCTGGCCTCGAAACTAACGGTCGAAAAAGCCATTGCTGCCGCTGAAGCGGCTTTTCCTGAGTGGCGCAACACACCACCTATCAAGCGCGCGCGGGTGATGTTTCGCTTCAAAGAACTGCTTGAGCAGAATGCCGAACGTATCTGCCAAATTATTGGTGAAGAGCACGGGAAAATTGTCCACGATGCAATGGGCGAGCTTCAGCGGGGCATCGAAAATGTTGAATATGCGTGTGGTGTGCCCGAGTTGCTCAAGGGGGAACACAGCAAAAATGTTGGCCCCAATATCGATTCTTGGAGTGAGTTCCAACCGCTGGGGGTAGTTGCTGGAATCACGCCATTCAACTTCCCTGCGATGGTGCCGCTGTGGATGTTTCCTATGGCGATTGCCTGCGGTAACTGCTTCATCCTGAAACCCTCCGAGCGTGATCCAAGTTCGACCTTGTTCATCGCTCAGTTGCTGCAGGAAGCTGGTTTGCCGAATGGCGTCATGAGCGTGGTCAATGGTGACAAGGAGGCCGTTGATACCTTGCTCCACGACCATCGTGTCCAGGCGGTAAGTTTTGTAGGCTCGACACCAATCGCTGAGTACATCTACCGAACAGCTGCGGCAAATGGCAAACGTTGCCAAGCATTAGGTGGAGCAAAAAACCACGCCATCGTTATGCCAGATGCGGACATCGATAATGCGGTCAACCAGTTGGTGGGGGCTGCATTTGGATCATCAGGGGAACGATGCATGGCACTGTCTGTAGCGGTCACAGTAGGTGATGCAACAGCCGATGCCTTGATCAGTAAAATGCGCGAAGCAATGACCCGTCTCAAGGTCGGCGCCTATCAAGACAAGAGCAACGACTTCGGCCCTCTGATCACTCGCCAACATCAGCAAAAAGTGATCGGATACATCGACAGTGCAGAAGAGGAGGGCGCGGAGGTCGTAGTGGATGGTCGAAACATTCAGGTTCCAGCTTGCGAGAACGGTTTTTTTGTTGGGGGGACATTGATCGATCAAGTCAAACCCGGCATGCGCTGCTACGAGGAAGAGATCTTCGGGCCGGTGCTGTTGATCGTGCGCACGCAGAGCATGCAAGAGGCGATGCAACTGATCGATGCTCATGAATACGGTAATGGCACCTGTATCTTCACTCGCGATGGTGAAGCAGCCCGATACTTCTCTGACAACATCAAGGTCGGCATGGTCGGTGTCAACGTACCGCTCCCAGTACCTGTCGCCTATCATAGTTTTGGTGGCTGGAAACGCTCGTTGTTCGGCGATTTGCATGCCTACGGCCCGGATGCGGTTCGCTTCTATAGCAAGCGTAAAACGGTCACCCAGCGCTGGCCGTCTTCGGGAGTTCGGGAGGGAGTCGAGTTCTCTATGCCGACGATGAAGTGAATCCCCTTATCTGAGGTGACCTAAATGCAAGCTTCGAATCTTTGCTGACCAGGTGATTTCAATTTGAGTACGAAAGGGCCCTTCAAGGGCCCTTTTTGTTAGATGTGAAAGAAGTGATATGCCGAGCTTTTAGTCGCGCATCAGCAGCCGAGTCCAAGACCGGGGCTCGTAAACCACGCTTCCTCAGAGTCGAATCGGACAGTGTGATCTGATGGCGTCACGTAGACGAGTCAATGCAGGCCAAGGCGCGATATTTATTCAGCGCAACGTCCTGAGATCCACCGAGCCCTCTCTTTCATCAAACGTTGACTGGCACTGCTTTTTGCCTGCGATACAGGATCGTCGTCGCTGTGAACCCACACAACGCAGCAAACATTAGCCAGTAGGCGGGCGACGCCTTGTCACCTGTTGCCTGCACCAGGATTGTTGATACGGCGGGTGTAAAACCGCCAAACACAGCCGTTGCCAAACTGAATGCCAGTGAAAATCCTACAACTCGTACGTTCTGAGGCATTACCTCAGTCAATGCAGCAACCATCGCGCCGTTGTAAATGCCAAAGAAAAAAGAGAAGTACAGCAGCACGGCGAGCAGTCGTTCGAAGCTTGCCGCCGCGGCCAGCCAATGCATGGCGGGATAGGCGGTGAAGATGCACAGCAAGGTGACCGCCAGCAACAAGGGGCGGCGTCCAATGCGATCAGAGATCGTACCGCCGATGGGCAGCCAGATGAAGTTGCTCAGGCCGACGAAGAGCGTGACCACCAGACTGTCGCTGGTGCTCAGGTTCAGTACAGACCGGCCGAAAGTCGGGGTGTAGACGGTAATGAGATAGAACGTGGTCGTGGTCATCGACGCTAACAGACCACCAGCCAGTACCGTGCGCCAGTTGTCCCGCATCGAGCGAAAGACTTCACTGGCACTTGGGTGATGGCTGCGCGCTTTGAATGCATCGGTTTCCTGTAGCGAGCGGCGAATGATGAAGATGAACGGGATAATCAGGCAACCAATGAAGAATGGGATACGCCAGCCCCAGGCTGCAACGTCGGCGGCCTCCATAGACGCGTTAATCGTATAGCCCAACGCAGCCGCAAGAATGATCGCCACTTGTTGGCTGGCCGACTGCCAACTGGTATAGAAACCCCGGCGTCCGGGCGTGGCGATTTCAGCCAGGTACACGGAAACACCACCCATTTCCGCACCCGCGGAGAATCCCTGCAACAGTCGCCCGAGCAACACCAATATCGGCGCTGCGATGCCTATGCTGGCGTAGCCCGGAACCAAGGCGATCAAGACCGTGCCCGCAGCCATGATCGACAGCGTCACGATCAGCCCCTTTCGCCGGCCCACCTTGTCGATGTATGCGCCCAGCAAGATAGCGCCCAGCGGCCGCATAAGAAATCCCGAGCCGAATACGGCGAAGGTCATCATTAACGAGGCGAACTCGCTGGTGGTAGGAAAGAACGTCTGGGAGATGTAGGTCGCGTAAAACCCGAACAGAAAGAAGTCGAACTGTTCGAGAAAATTGCCGCTAGTGACCCGCAGGATGGCGCCCAGTTTCGACCCCTTGGATCGGGTGTCTTGAGTTGTTGTTTTCATCATGGCTACCGTGGTGATCAATATTGTTTTTGGAATGAATGGATCGCCGATCAGTCGCTACCTGCGTTGATCGGGTTGGGTTGGCGTTTTTCGATGGAGTACTTGAGCAGCGCGGCGCTGCGGAAGATGCCATGGGCGAATTTGCTGTAGGGCATTGTCAGGAAAAACGCCATGACCAGGCCGAGATGGATTGCCAGCAACAGGCCCAAGGCTGCGGTTTCACGGAACGCCAGGAGTGCCAGGCCGCTGGCGCTGACCAGGAACAGCAGCGCGATAAAGCCACGATCCATGGGTTTCTGATTGTCGTCGCCGTGCTCAGGGTTGCGACGCAGGTTCAACCACAACAGGCCTGCGGGACCTATCAGCAGACCGACTCCACCTGCGATGCCCAGCATCACCGGCAAGCTCAGGACGGGGTAGGGCGCCGACCAGTCCAGAAGGAAATGGTAGAGCGTGGCGACCCCAGTGGCTGCGAAACACAGCATGAAGCCGTAGAAGGTGAAGTGGTGGAAGCGCCGCCGCCACAAGGTGAATCGATCATCAGCGTTATTGCAGCCCTCGCCATGGCCACCGTCCAGAAATTTGAGCCGGGCGACGTTGGCCGTGGCTTCCAGTGCAGCGGCGGTTTTTTCCTGCGCGGGCGCGTCGGCCGGTGAAACATTGCGCCAGAAGCGCCGCGCGCCAAGGGTTAACGCGAGTACCGCGAATCCGAAAACTGCACCGAACATTACGGCCAGGGTGTTGTGCGGGAAGATCCCGTAGAAATTTCCCCTGGGCATCGCCGTGAACAGGTTGCCCATCACCATCAACGTGAGACACAGGAACAGTGCCAGCCCGGCACCGGCGGACAGTGCCAGAGTCAGTCCGTTGCGCCGGTATAGCGTGCCCATCACCTGTGGCCAGGCGTACTCGGCATAAGTGTCGAGGCGGACTTTGGCCATGGCCTTGGGCACATTGATTTCGAATTCGTGAGGGGCAGCGTACTGACAGGCATGCAGGCATGCGCCGCAGTTATGGCAAAGGTTCGCCAGGTAATGGATATCCGCCTGAGAAAACTCCAGACGTCGTGTCATGGCCGGAAATACAGCGCAGAAGCCCTCGCAGTAACGGCAGGCATTGCAAACGGTCATTTGTCGCTGAACTTCGCTTTCATCAAGGTTGAGTACGGGAATCAAATTACCCGGTGCCTTGGGATCAAACAGTTGCATGTTGGGGCTCCGTGGAGGAAGGGGTCAGGAAGCCGGCCGCAGCCGCGGCTTGCACACCGGCGATGCGACCGAATGCGGTGCCAATGGCCATGCCGATGCCGGCGGTATAGCCCTTGCCCAATACGTTGCCCGCCATCATTTCTCCTGCGACAAACAGGTTCGGGCTAGCCTCGCCGTTGAAGTGAACGGCGGCGGTATCGTCGGTAGCCAGCCCCAGATAGGTGAAGGTCACGCCTGGCTTAAGTGGGTAGGCGCAGAAGGGGGGCTTTACCAATGGGCGGGCCCAATGGGTTTTGGCGGGAGTCAAACCTTCGGTGTGGCAATCGTCCAACGCGGTGTGGTCGAACGTGCCGATACGGCAGGCCGCGTTGTATTCCTCGATGGTTTTGACGAATTGCGTAACGGGAAGCTTCAACTGGCGGGCCAGTTCTTGCAGGGAGTTGGCTTTAGTACCCGGAAACACCGGAGGCATGAAACGGCCGAGGGCTTGTTGGTCGATGATCGAGTAGGCCTGTTGACCGGGTTGACCGGCCACCAGGCGGCCCCAGATCGCATAGCGCTTGGGCCAGAAATCTTCGCCCTCGTCATAGAAGCGTTCGCCGTCGCGATTAACCACCACGCCCAGCGATACGCAATCGATACGGGTGCAGATACCACCGTCATACAGGGGGGCTCGGGCGTCGATGGCCACCATGTGCGCTTGGGTTGGGTCGCCGATAAAATCGGCGCCCAGGCTCTGCATGCGCCGAAGCAGTACGCCGGTATTGAAGCGCGTCCCGCGAATCAGAAAGTTGTCTGAGGGCCATTCTCCGCGCTCGTTTTGACCCCAAGCTTCGCGGAGCCATTCGCGGTTCGACTCGAAACCGCCAGCCGCCAGAACGCAGGCTTTGGCCTGAATACGCTCGGCGGGTAAAGGCTGACCATCGACCTCACGGTCACCGATGTACGCCGCGACGAACTCTCCGCCCTTCATCTCAATGTCAGTGACTTGAGCGTTGTAGCGGATCTTGACGCCCAGCCGCTCGGCGCTACGGAAGTACGCGTTAACCAACGCTTTGCCGCCACCCATGAAAAACGCATTGGTGCGCGCAACATGTAGGGCACCAGACAACGACGGCTGAAAATGCACACCATGGGAGCGCATCCAGTCACGGCAGTTCGACGAGGCGCGGATGACAATACGTGCAAGCTTTTCGTTAGTAATCCCACCGGTGACTTTCAGCAGATCCTGCCAATATTCTTCTTCGGGATAGGCATCGACCAACACATCTTGCGGTGCGTCGTGCATACATCGCAGGTTTCGGGTGTGTTGCGAGTTGCCACCGCGCCAGATTTTCGGTGCGCCCTCCAGCAGCATCACGCTAGCGCCAGCCTCTCGCGCCATCAACGCTGCACACAAGGCGGCATTGCCGCCGCCAATTACTAATACGTCGATCATCATCACTCCTCAATCGCAAGGAGGCATGAACGAAGTGCTCCTCGCGAGTGGGGAGAAGGTAGAGCTGTCAGCTTATTGTCGAAAGGCGCGAAATGAATGGGGGTGTTTAGTTTTCGTAAAGGCTTTGGTGCGGACACCCCAGTATTGGAAACCGGGAAGAGGGTGCGCCGGGATCATGACGCGACGTCCTCAATCCACGACGCTCCCGGCCAATGTTGATCAACGACCAACTGTCGAGCGACATCGGTGATGACCAGTCGCGCCGCCAGAGCAGCGGGAGACAGCTCATCATCAGGCAGTGTCGCCAGCAGGTTTCGTCGACCTACGTGAGCATCGGAAATTTCCACCACTGAAAGTCCCGACTCACCTTTGAGCGCCGCTGCCGCACCGGGCTGGATGGTGGCAGCATGACCTGCGCGTACGGCGTTCATCAATACGGCAAGACCATCCACTTCCATGATGATGTTGGGAGCCAATCCCGAACGTTCAAACGCAACCATCAGCGTAGAACGCAAACCGTGTTGCGCACTCGGCATTACCAGTGGAAGTTGCCCCAGATCCGCCAGATGCACGCTGGTTCCTTGTGGTGCGTGGGGCAGGTGCGGTGAGCTGATGACAAATAGTTTTTCGTCGAGCAGCGGTGTCACGCTCCAGCGCTTACCACCTTCGAGTTGAAACAGAATGGCCAGGTCGATCTGGCGAGCATTGAGTTGTGTGGCCAAATGCCCGGACAGCATCTCGACCAGGTGCAATTGGATATCCGGGTAGCGCTCTCGCATCGCGTTGATCAAGGGCAGGGCAAGAACAGTGGCAGTCGTGGGCGCCATTCCGACGGTGACGTACCCACTCATTCGCCCACGGTGAGCGGCCATGATCGCATTTTCGGCTTGCCGCAAACACAGCTGGGCATGGTGCAGGAACGCCATACCGGAGCTGGTAGGTGTGACGCCAGTAGTGGTGCGATTAAGGAGGCGGGTTGACAGCTCACTTTCAAGTTTCGCGATCTGTTGGCTAAGGGCTGATACGCCGACGTCCAGTTCAAGAGCTGCGCGTCCCAAGCTGCCGTGTTCGAGGATTTTTACGAAATATCGCAGTTGTCTTAATTCCAAACGTCGCCGCTCCACGTCAAATTGTTGTTGGAATGCCTATCGATTACCGCGGCGACCACCAAACCGCAAGACAATATAGGAGAGGGCCTGAAAATGATTTTGAGATTCGTTGTTGTCCCTGATCGCCTTATTGGCTTGCTCAGGAGTCCAACTGTGGGCCAGCCAAGCAAGATATCGCTGGCAGTACCTGAAGAGAGATGTCTAAGCTCATGAAAAACCAGTCAGCACAGGTTCGTGAAAAAACCGACACAGAATCGCGGAAATGGACAAGGAGGAAAGTTCCGCTCAGACACATGATTTAACATAATATACATTATGCGCCTTACGAGCATGTTCGTGAGTGTTGCGTTACACAGGAAATTACCTAGGCTCAACTGCAACGCGTCCTACAGCTCTCGGAAGTAATCCCTTTTCATTACGAGAACAAAATTCCTTGCATAGGCGTTTTGTCGCCTAGAAAAGAATTTACCTCTACCTGCACATCTCAGATTCTATCTGATGAGTTTTATGGTCGGTACGGTCACCCGATGGCTTGCACTGATGATCCACGACCTTTCGTTAGTAATTGAAATGTTTTGGGGAACGCTGCTGGTTCGCCTCAAGTGCGGCACTGTACGAGATCTGCAGCTTTCAGCATGGCGAAGGATTTGATTGGGGACCAGCTTGTTCGTTCACGGTATCACCGACATTGCAGCGTCCACCTACTAGCACGACGCTGTGTGAAATCTGCTGCGTTCAGCATGGAGTTGCAGCCACGACACGTGCTCACGGGTCACGCTGCGTTGAATGCCGATGCCGCCACAGACAATCACCGTGTCCAGGGGCGGGGCTTTGTGCATGGACGCATCCGGCGTGATTTGCAGGCCGTCACTGGCCCAGACCTGACCGCCGTCGGCGGTGAGGGTCGTCCAGCGATACAGCTCACGCCCCGATAGTTGGTTGGCCATGCGTAGCGGCTCGACCGCCGAGGCCAGGGAAATCAGCGTGAAATTGTCCAGCAGTAGAAAACCGATGGATTGTGGGGGGCGGTCCTGGGGTTGGGCCCCGGAGTTTTGCGACATCATTGAGGTATCTCCTCACACAGGACAGATTACGGCCCCAGACGCAGGCTCTTTTTATTACCTGTCCAGCAAATGGCGGGCTACTGGCAACGACGTGAGCAAGCGTCATGCCAAAGTCAAATTGAGCTCCAATGACTTTTAGAAATTAACCCCCACCATTTTTTGATTATAGAAGGTCGCAAGAGCAAATAGTTACAAGCGGAAAGGCTGAGTTAGCACCATTGTTCATGAACAGTGAGCAATTCCGTACTATTAGGCACTACCATCCCTCGCCGGATTGCAGTGCAGGCGTCTTCAAGCACCCGGTAACGCGGGTCAGCAACTTATGCGCCGCGCTTTCCAGGTGAGGCCCGACAAACTCATGCACCAAAACTTCCTTGAAGCGTACTGACTTGCGCGAGGCCAGTGCATGCCTGACATCTATATCCGGACGCTGGCAAAGGTTGATTCATTACGGGCCTGGCTGAGCGCCGACAGCGGTCGGGACAACTGCGACAGCACCATCGCTTGCGGGATCGGCATCATCGTCACTTGTTGCGTGGTGTTGGAACTTACACGCTCGTCGCGTGGTGGAATGCCGTAGTACTCGCGGTAGCACTTGGAGAAGTGTGGCGTGGACACGAAGCCACACACCGAGGCCACTTCGATGATCGACATTGGCGTTTGCTTGAGCAACTGTCGGGCGCGGATCAGCCGCAGCTTGAGGTAGTAGCGCGACGGCGAGCAGTGCAGGTATTTCTGGAACAGCCGCTCCAGCTGACGCCGCGACACGGAGACGTACACCGCCAGTTCGCCGAGGTCGATCGGCTCTTCTAGGTTGGCGTCCATCAGCGCCACTATTTCCTGCAACTTCGGCTGATTGGTGCCAAGCATATGCTTGAGCGGCACGCGCTGGTGATCCTGCTCGTTGCGGATGCGCTCATAGACAAACATTTCCGAGATCGCCGCCGACAGCTCACGGCCGTGATCGCGGCTGATCAAATGCAGCATCATGTCCAGTGGCGCGGTACCGCCGGAACTGGTGAAGCGATTTCGGTCCAGGGTGAACAGACGCGTGCTCATCACCACCCGCGGGAAAGCTTCCTGCATGGCCGCCAGGCACTCCCAGTGCACGCTGCAATCGAAGCCGTCGAGCAAACCGGCACCGGCGAGGGCCCAACTGCCGGTGCACACCGCGCCCAGGCGTTTGGACTGACGCGCCTGACTCTGTAGCCATGACACGTGTGCGCGGGTTACCGTCTGCTGAATGCCTATACCACCACAGACGATCACCGTGTCCAGCGTCGGGGCTTTGTGCATGGCGGCGTCAGGGGTGATCTGCAAGCCGTCACTGGCCCAGACCTGACCTCCGTCGGCGGTTAGGGTCGTCCAGCGATACAGCTCGCGACCGGACAATTGGTTGGCCATACGCAGGGGTTCGACGGCGGAGGCCAGAGAAATCAGCGTGAAATTGTCCAGCAGTAAAAAACCGATGGACTGAGGCGCATGGTTCTGGGATTTAGTTCCGGAGTTGAACGTCGTCATCGCGGTATCTCCTAACACAAAGCAGGTGAATGGCCTCAGGCGGAGGCTCTTTTTATTGCCCATTCAACCAAAGCTGGGTGGGCTTTTTGTAATTACCTGCAAGAGTCACACCCAAGTTAACTGGACCTTTCCACACATTCAAAAAACGACACCGCGATGTCTCTATTTGGAGGGTCGCAAGGGCTTGGGTTAAAAGTGGAAAAACCTGAGTCAGTGCCTCTGTTTATAGGCGGTGGGCATTACGGTAGCAGTTGTAGGAAAAGGACTCCCGGGAACGACAACGTGTTTGTCACCGACACGCAGCGGTCGGTTTTCAAACAACACATCTGCCCATTCCTGATCCAACACGAATCGAGCAAAAAACGCTTGCTGATCCCCAAATGCACTGACGAGCAAAAATGCTTTGAATGCGACCATCACCCCTACAGCCCGCCCGGTGAAATCCGGTTCGGCGGACGACGCCACTTTCCTGCTGACCAACGCCGACACCGTGATCATCGTTCCAGGGTATTCGAGATGGAAGACATCAACTCCGAGTTCGGCCAGGCCGATGTGGTACTGGTGCTCGGAGCCAACGACGTGGTCAACCCGGCAGCGAAGAACGACCCGAAATCGCCGATTGCCGGCATGCCGACTCTTGAAGCCTTCAAAGCCAAGACCATCATCGTCAACAAGCGCTCGATGGCCAGCGGCTATGCCGGCCTGGACAACGAACTGTTCTACCTGGACAAAACCATGATGGTCTTCGGTGATGCCAAGAAGGTCATCGAAGACATGGTTAAAGCCGTCGAGTAAGCTCCCCATAGACATTCTGCGAGGGCTATGCTTTCGCAGAATGTCGTGCGACCTATCCAGAATCGGTCGATAGCAGCCTTAGGGAAGCTTGATGCACCTTAGCCATCGACTTTTTTTGCGATAGTTGCTCGAGCAGCATCCAGCTCTTCTGCCAGTTCGTTCGCCTCTAGTGATCTCTTCTCCAGAGCATCAGCCAGCTCATTAATGTTGTGCTGCAAAGTGCTGACCTGATCCAGCAACACCTGTTTGCCACCCTCGCCTTGCGCGACCAGGGTTTTGAGCGAGTTTATTTCACCCGTCTGGCGCTCCTTGACCAATTCCTGATCCAGATACGCCTTCTGCTGCTGGCGAGCTTCCGTCAGTAAACGCTCGTTATCCCGATTCAACTGAGTCAGCTCATCCTGTTTGATGATCAGCGTTTGCTGCAGATGACGCAGCTCCATCTGGACCTGTTGCAACTGCCCTTCATGGCGGCGTTGTTCCTGCTCGCGCTGCTCCTTGATCGCTCCACGGTAGTGCTCTAGCGCATCACGTGCGTGCAGGTGTTTCTCCTCCAGCGAACGAATCTGCTCGTCCTTGTCCTTCATCCGCGCTTCAAGATCCAGATTGGACTGACTCAGCCGGGCATTGCGGGTTTGTTCGGCCTGTAATGTCGTACGGCAGGTCTGCAGTTCAGCTGACTCCGTATCCAGGGCGCTGCGCTGGATATCGAGCTGCTGCTGGAGCTGTCGCAGTGCATCTTGACTGGCCTGAAGCTGTTCGAGTAACTCGCTTTTCTCGACCCGCGAAGCCGCCAGTGCCTGTTCAATCTGCTCCTCGCCCTCCTCTGCCAGGCGCTGCGCGACCCGCGCCACCAACTCGTTCAATTCGTCGCTCAGCCCCTGTTGAGGCGCTTTTCGGCGCTGATCAAGCTCATCCAGCTCCTTCAGATAGCGATGAATTGTGGTTTTCGAGCCGGTATTTCCAAGCTCAACCCGTACGGCATCAATGCTCGGATTCTCTCCGCGAGCCAGCAGCGCCTCGCGTGCTTTCTGCACGATTGCCTTGTTTACGCCGCCACGGGCCATTTTGTACTCCTACGATTTCGTACCGTTTTACATACCATGTATTTACGTTCTATTTTCGTGTGAAGTAAAGGCCTATAAAACCGTAGTCATCTGATAAAGTAATTGAGCGTTATCACATCAGATAAGTAAAAATCGTCTTTTCCACGGCCGGAAAAGGTACGTTCGCGGGGGGATGGGTCGAGATGAGCAAGGTTGATCGCTACCTGCAGGCGGGCACCCGGGAAAACACCCGGCGCAGCTACCGCGCCGCAGTGGAGCACTTCGAAGTGACCTGGGGCGGGTTCCTGCCCGCGACCGGGGACAGCATCGTGCGCTACCTGGCGGAATACGCTGACCAGCACACCGTCAGCACGCTCAAGCAGCGTCTGGCCGCCCTCGCCCAATGGCACATCACCCAGGGCTTTCCCGATCCGACCAAGACACCGGCCGTGCGGCAGATGATCAAGGGCATTCGTGCCTTGCACCCGGCCCGGGAAAAACAGGCGGCTCCCCTGCTCCTGCAGCACCTGGAACACGCTGTTCAGTGGCTGGAACGAGAGGCGGAACAGGCCGCCGCGCGGCACGACCTGACGGGGATGTTGCGCAGTCGGCGGGATATTGCGTTGATGCTGATCGGGTTCTGGCGGGGTTTTCGCGGCGATGAATTATCGCGAATACAGGTGGAGCACACCCAGGCGCAAACAGGGGTGGGCATCACCTTCTATCTGCCGCACAGCAAAGGCGATCGTCAGCACTTGGGAACGACCTTCCGCACGCCCGCCTTGAAGAAGCTCTGCCCCGTCCAGGCTTATGTGAACTGGATTACCGTCGCTGGCATTGCGCGAGGGCCGGTCTTCAGAAAGCTCGATCGCTGGGGGCATCTGGCGGAGGATGGCCTGAATGCCAACAGCCTGATCCCTTTGCTGCGTCGAATGTTTAGCCGAGCAGGCGTGCCCGGCGAGCTGTACACCAGCCACTCATTGCGTCGAGGGTTTGCGACCTGGGCTACCGCTAATGGCTGGGATGTCAAAGCGCTGATGACGTACGTCGGCTGGAAGGACATGAAATCGGCCATGCGCTATATCGACACGGCCGATTCATTTGGGGAATTGGCCATGGAGCATTCGCCCTCTCCTTCGCCAATGCCTCGAAAACATTCCAGTGCTCTTGCCGGAAAGCTCTAGGAAGTGGCATTAATTCAGGTTGCCTGATAACCGCTCAACAGCTGAGCTCACTCCTGCCTGACAATATCGACCGAGATCTCCACCGCCGCAATCGTTCCTCTGTTCTCAAGCCAGTGTGTGGTGTTCCTGTCCTCGGGCCAGCCCACTCCGGGTCCATAGTCCGTGGCGACTCCATTTCGATGGTCAGTGATCGTGCCTTGCAGAATGTAGACGATGCCAGGTCGGTCTTTATGGTTGTGAACCGGCCCGAAGACGCCTCCAGGCTCGATGGTCACCATACGCATTCTAAGCTGACGCCCTGCCATGCCCTCGATCTCAGGACCCAGGTCAACGGTGGCAAGTAACTTCACCGCCACACCTTTCGTCACGGGTGCTACCTGTTCGCGACTCATCGTGTTCTCCTCTCTGTGCAGACAGGGACTAACTGGAAGTAGGCCCCCAAAAGGTTAACCGGGTATCCTATCGTAACGCTTCGGGCCATAACTTTGCTGATGCCGTTAGCTGTATTCGCCTTACCCCAACCCAACAGCACGAACACTGGATTCTTACACGATGGATGCATCTACTCTTTTCCTCTACATCATTACGGTAAGCGTGGTCATGATGACGCCGGGACCCTCAATGCTCCTGGCGCTGAGTAATGGTGCCTCTAAAGGTATGCGGGTGGCGTCCTTTGGCATGGCAGGCGCGGCATTGTCGGATCTTATATTGATTGGTGCGGTGGGCTGCGGTCTGGGCGCCTTGCTTCAAGCCTCTGAGCAGTTGTTCATCCTGGTGAAATGGGTAGGTGCCGCCTATCTGCTCTATCTGGCATGGGTACTCTGGCACGCGCCGACACGGGCGCTCTCCGAGGCGTACACGCCGAGCGCGGCAACCGGGAGGTCGGCCTTCCTGCGAGCACTCCTGGTTGGCTTGTCCAATCCCAAGGGTTTGTTGTTCTTTGCGGCCTTTCTACCGCAGTTCATCCGCCCCTCTGAACCCGTCGCCCAGCAGTACGTGCTCCTTGCCATAACCAGTGCCTTGGTCGACTGCGTGATGATGAGCATGTACGCGTTTGGTGGACGGCTTGCCATGCGCCGGTTTTCCTCGCAAGTCATGCAGTGGATCAACCGCAGCTGTGCCGGAATGCTGGCTCTACTCGCGCTGGGCCTGACCTTGTACCGGCGCAACCCGTCGCATTGATGTTCAAGTGAGCGCGTGTCCGACTGCTTCATGGCCACGCGCAACGATCTCCTGATCCCCTTACTTCACCATGCCGAGCTGTTGCAGCAGGGTCAGGTTATCTTCGAGGTGCCAGTTCTCGGCGATACGACCCTCGACGACGCGGTAGATGTCCGTCGCGATGAAGTCGATCGTCTGCCCTGTGCCCTGAACGCCCTTGAACTGGCCGGTAAAGTGACCGGTGAAACGCAAATGCGCGATGACCCGGTCGCCGACCACCATCATCTGTTCCACTTCGCACTGGATATCAGGAATCGCCGCGTGCATGGTTTTCGATGCCGCGATCGGTCCGGTAATGCCTTGGGGGCGACCTGGCGGCAGTGTCGAATCCTTGAAGTCGGGTGCCAGGGCGGCGCGAGCGAGCGCTTCGTCGCCGGTGGTCCAGAACGTGCCGTAACGGCGTGCGGCCAGGATCTGCGCGTCGGCCTGCGCCTTCGCAAGGCTATGGTCGACGATCACCGTGCGGGGCTGGACGAGCGGATCGGTCGCGGCGAAGACGGGGCTTACCGCGATGGCGACCAGGGAAGAGAGCAACCAGCAACGTGCGTGGGTCAGGCGTGCAACGGGGAAAAGTGACATCAGGAGTCTCCAATCGTTGATTGATGTCGCCATTCTGAGCAGTTCCAGCTAATTTGATAATTGACGTACTATTTGAATCACTTTCAAAAAATATCGAAATATCATGGACTACCTGGGCGACATCCGGCTGTTTGTCGAAGCAGCCAATCTGGGCGGTTTGTCGGCCGCTGGTCGCAAACTCGGACTATCCCCCGCTGCCGCCAGTGCGCGCCTGGTCAAGCTCGAGTCGGTGTTGCATACGCGTCTGTTCGAGCGCACGACACGCCACCTGCGCTTGACGGATGAGGGGCTGGCGTATTTGGCCTATTGTCAGCAGGCACTCCAGGCACTCGACGATGGCCATGCCTTTCTACAGGCTGGGAAAAGCGTCGTGGGAGGCAAGGTGCGAATTTCCGCAACCTCGGATTTCGGTCGCAATGTGCTGAAGGATTGGCTTGACCAGTTCAACACCCAATACCCCGAGGTGAAGTTCGCGTTGGTGCTGTCGGATTCGCTGTCGCATTTGTTGCAAGACGATATTGATCTCGCCATCCGATTCGGTGTGCCGCCGGACAGTTCCTTCGTTGCCCGTCCCCTGGCACCCAACCGGCGCGTGTTGTGCGCGTCGCCCGACTATCTGGCAAAGCACGGCGCCCCCGAACACCCACGGGATCTGGAGCGTTTCGACTGTATTGTCCTCAACTCTGTCACCGGGCCAGCGAACGACTGGCGCTTCACCCGCAATGGCAAAGTTGAAAACTATGCGGTCCCGCTCGCAAACGCTCGCGAGACGAATGACGGCGCGGTCGCCCGAGAATGGGCGGTCCACGGTTACGGCATTGCGATGAAATCGCTGTGGGATATTGGCCCAGACCTGCGAGCAGGACGCTTGAAGATCCTGTTGCCGGAGTGGCGAACTGCGGAGGCGCCGGTACATGCCGTGTATCAACGCAACCGGTACATGGCGCCTCGCGTACGTGCCCTTCTGGATTTTCTGGTCGAGCGCTTTGCAGAAGAATCCAGCCACCTGGAAGACTACTTGAGCTGACAGCTAAGCCAGATCAAGAACCTTCAAAAGGACTGCAAAGAGGATGTACAGCAACACCATCGATGCCAATAGCCAGCGCGAGATGATGCCCTTTCGGAAAGCGAAGAACATGATGCCCACACCTATCAGGGTGATGATTGCCGCCAGAACCAGCGACGTATCCAGCGCCCAAGGCGTAAAGAACAGCCCGAATGCAGTGGGCACTGTGGCTTGAATCATCATGGCGCCGCTGATGTTGGCCAAGGCGAGTCGGTGTTTACCCTGGCGTACCCAAATGATCGCATTCAGCGTTTCAGGCAGTTCGGTAGCAATTGGGCTGAGCAACAGCGCCAGCAATTGAGGATGAATACCCAGCATGGGGCCCAAGGCATCGAGTTGTCCGACAAAGAAGTGAGAGGCCGCAAAGATAACCGCTAATGCAATAAGCGTTTGAATCACCGCCGCCGAGGTCGACGGAGTCGCTTTGCCTGGCGCAAGTTTCAGGGGCTCGAGTTCATACTCTTCTTCATCCTGCTCACCGCGCATTTCCTTCCAGAAATACGCCGCATAGGCCGCCAGGAAAAGAATACCCAACCAAGGTTTGTAGGCAAACACGACAAGACCGAGCGCAATCTTCGCAACAAAAATGACGAGGAACCATCCTTGATCACGGCTGAGTCGCTTGAAGTCCTGACGGATGGCCTCGGTATTCGCCAGGCGCTGACGACACAGCAAGAGTGTTACACCGACTACCGCATAGGCGATCGTCGCCAGGACCAGAGGTCCGCCAAGTGCAGCACCGACGCCGAGGGATTTCTGCTCTGGCGTGTCACCAAACACAACGGCAATAAACGTGATGACGCTTTCCGGTAATGCCGTACCAAAGGCCGCCAGAATGGACCCCGTGGCTTGTTGCCCGACCGCAAGTTTGCGACCGACCCACTCGATGCCATTAACGAAGTATTCACAAGCCAGATAGATGACAACCGCGGAGCCCAACAGCAACGCAAACGTCATGGGCATTGAATGCATGAGGAAACCTGAGGGGCCGGACACAAGAGCCAATGGTTCAGACACCCGCGTCCGACCCACAGACAGGTATCTTCACCAATGGTCTTGCCAAGTCATATGACCGGTCACGCCATGGCTTGCGAGCCAAGTATGTTGACGTGACCCCTTCCGGAAACGAAGGCGGCTACTCCCCAAGGGAGCGGCGATCCTAAAGATCAGGTACTAATGCGTCAACGGCTTAGTTGCGAGTCTTCAAACTCTGAACCTCATTATTTTTCTGCAAACTCATATATAGCTAGAGCGTGCGGCACTTTAAACGTTTGGTGCAAGTATTTGTAACATGCTATGTCTTGAAAAACCTTCAGCATCACTTTCTGAATGAACGCTGAACACTATCCATCGAGTGGGTTACAGCAAAAGCAATCCCTATTATTCTTGTTTCTGAAGTAATCCTTCAGGGGGTATCAAATACCCTTTAATGGCAATTGTTATTCAGGAGGTCATTAAACAGCAGCAAACTCATACCGGCGCTGCCCGACTCCAGATCGGCATCGCCCTGGTTTATTTAATGTTGCAGTATCTCGTTCGGCGAGGCTCCTGTACAAACACAGGTCACTGATCTGACGACGTCGAGAGACGCCCAAGGTTAAGACAGGCTCTATCGGATTAAGGTTTAGCCCAAGTGACTTCCGGCCAACATGGCCCGGATACGTTGTACAGTGCCAAAACCTAGACGTGGAGATCGCTTTCTGCACTCTCTTCTCTGGTTTACGCCCCTGTGTGAGATCTGTTTGTGGTCAAAACAGCTATGGGGACTACCTCAAATGTCAATGGCAAGCGCTACCCCTTCCACCTTCAAGGACATCCGCCTGAAAGACACAGTAGTGTCTTACATGAGCCCTCTGCTCATTACCGTGACCGGCAACATGACGGTTATCCAGGCCAGGGAACATCTGCTCAAGCAACTGCCGGACGATGATATTCCGGCCCACATCTTTGTCACCGACCCGCGCAGCGCTTTGCATGGCCAGCTGTCGGTGAAAACACTGCTCACCGAGAAAAACACCGATCTTTGCGTCCGTGATCTGATGCTGCCCATCCGCTTTTCGGTTTCGCCGAATCAGCTCCGGCACGATGTTGCGCCCGAGCTGATCGAGAAAGGCGTGGACATCGTTCCCGTGGTCAGCGAAGGCCGGTTATTGGGCGTGCTGTATGAAAAAGAAATCGCCGCGCTGATTCAGGACGAAGGCACCGACGACGCTCAACGCCAGGGTGCCAGCCTGCCGCTGGAAACGCCCTACCTCAGCACCAGCCCGTGGAGTTTGTGGAAAAAGCGCTTACCGTGGCTACTGCTGCTGTTTCTCGCCGAAGCCTATACCAGCACCATCTTGCAAGTATTTGAAGAGCAGCTCGAAGCCGCCATTGCCCTGGCCTTCTTCATTCCCCTGCTGATCGGCACTGGCGGCAACAGCGGCACCCAGATCACCTCCACGCTGGTACGGGCCATGGCCCTGGGCGAAGTCAGCCTGCGCAATGTCGGCACGGTGCTGCGCAAGGAAGTGACCACTTCCTTCATGATCGCGCTGGCCATCGGTGTCGTGGCCTGGATTCGGGCATGGATGCTCGGAGTGGGATCGGAGATCGCCATGGTGGTCTGCCTGACGCTGGTCGCCATCACCATCTGGAGCGCCGTTGTCTCATCGATCATCCCGATGCTGTTAAGAAAACTGCGCATCGATCCGGCAGTGGTCTCTGCCCCCTTCATCGCGACCTTTATCGACGGTACCGGCCTGGTCATCTATTTCAACATCGCCAAACTGGTGATGACCGACCTGCCGGCTTAAGGCACTCACCAGACAGCCCCGAATCGCCAGATGCCGGGGCCGTCTTGTTTGTAAAAAAATGGCGGAAGGCAGCAGGAGTCGAACCTGCCCAGGAACGGCTGCCGTCCCCAACCGGGTTTGAAGCCCGGCCGCGCCACCGGACGCGATTGCCTTCCTTGAAATCAGCCCTCGGGTCGCTGTGCCAGGGCATTCTCCGCACGGATGCAACGCTGGTCGCCAAGCCTGCGAGTCAAGCCGATCCGGTCGAAGAACTCGAGTATCTGGATGCTGCGCTTGCGGCCGATCCCTACCCTGTCGCGAAACGCCGCCACCTGAATCAACGAATGGTTGTCGACCAGTTGCAACAGCATAGCCGCCAGTTGGTGCACCGACGCGTCGAGGTAAAACAAGTCACGGACGACCTGGTGAACCAGCCCTAATCTCGCCATTTTGCGCAGCAGCAAGCGCACTGCAGCTTCGTCACAGCCAATGGCGCTGGCCAGGTTGCGCACCCAGGGGGGATCGAAGCCAGCTTGTTCGAACAATGGCTGCAACTGCTGCCACATGGCCTCGTCTTCTTCACTCAGTCGCACTTGGTGTTCGGGTAAGTGCAACCACGGCCCACTGACGGCAATGGCGCCGCTGGACAGCAGTTCGTCGAGCAGGCTGATGAACGTCGGTCGATCCAGCGACATGGCCGAAAACCGCCGCAAGCGATCCCGGTCCGGGCCCAGCTCATCCGGTTCAAGTTGATGAAAGTGTGCCAGGTGCTCCAGCAACGAAACTTTCAGCGCCTCCCAGCGTTCGGTGTTGAACAATAGCGGACCTTGGCGGGTAGCAATGACACGGACATCTGCCGGCAAATGCCAGGTGCTGCGCAGGCGATTGAACTGCCGCTCCAGGCGCAGTGGGTCAAGCCCTGCGTCACTATTGGCAAGCAGCACTGGCAGTATTTGCTCCAGGCTTTCGCCAGTGGCCAGCGCTTGCAACTGCATCAGCCTGACCGGAACGCGACGTTGGCGGGCTGGTGCAAACGGATCGAGCACCCGTCCTCCGCCGAGGGTGCGCCGTGCACTCTGGTCGCGCAGGACCAAACGGTCGCCATGCACGGCCTGCAACGGCGCGTTCAGCAACAGTTGCGCGAACATCCGCACGCCCGGCTCCAGGCGTGTGCCCTCCAGCAAGGTGACCCGGGCGGTGACATCCTGAGTGCCCAGATGCACGTGCACCGGGCTGAAATGTTCGAAGGCGCGTGGTTCGCTGGTCAGCAACTGCATCTCGATGTCCAGGCGCTGCGTGGGTGCGAACAGCCACTCGGCCAGCAGCCAGTCACCGCGATGGATCTGTTCCAGGGCCAGGCGTTCGGCACTCAGGTTCAACGCCACCCGCTGCCCGGCCCACGCCTCGACGACCACATGATTCTGCGCATGCAAATTCCGCACTCGCACAGGCTTGCCTGTCTGGCCCAGCAGGAGTGTGTCGCCCACCCTCACCTGCCCGGCCAGCGCTGTGCCGGTGACCACAATACCGGCGCCGGCGACGCTGAAAGCGCGGTCGATTGCCAGACGGAATCCTCCGCTGGCGCTACGCTGCCGG